>NZ_CP087112.1:302879-605759 GCF_025643255.1 Halomonas sp. 7T
TTTACAGGTGTGGCGGGGCAAAGCTTTGGGGTGTGGAACGCACGCGGCCTGAATTTGTACCTGGAAGGCGATGCCAACGACTACGTCGGCAAAGGTATGAACGGTGGTAGCATCGTGATTGTGCCGCCGAAAGTCAGCCAGTTTGAGAGCCACAAAACCGCCATCATTGGTAACACCTGCCTCTATGGGGCAACGGGCGGCACGCTGTTTGCTGCCGGTACCGCTGGCGAGCGCTTCGCGGTGCGTAACTCCGGTGCGACCGCCGTGATCGAAGGCGCTGGCGACCACTGTTGTGAGTACATGACCGGGGGGTTGGTCTGCGTGCTGGGTGAAACCGGCGTTAACTTTGGTGCGGGCATGACCGGCGGTTTTGCCTACGTGCTGGATGAAGACCGTACCTTTGTCGACAAGTACAACCATGAGTTGGTTGAGATCCACCGGGTCAACACAGAAGCGATGGAAGCGTATCGCCGCCACTTGCGTGAAATGATTGAAGCCTATGTTGCGGCAACAGGCTCTGATCGTGGCGCGGCGATTCTGGAAGACTTCGGCGACTACGCGCGCCACTTCTGGCTAGTGAAGCCAAAAGCGGCAAGTTTGGGTAGTTTGCTGAATCAGTCTCGGCGTCAGCCGGAATAACCTACCAGCGCTTACGCTTCGAGGAGAGAGATCATGGCCAACCGTTTAAATAACGATTTCCAGTTTGTTGATGTGGGTCGTAAAGACCCGCAGAAAAAAGCCGCGCACACCCGGTCAAAAGAGTTCGCGGAGATTTACGAGCCCTATAAACCCACCGATGCAGCTAGTCAGGCGCATCGCTGCCTGCACTGCGGTAACCCCTACTGCGAGTGGAAGTGCCCGGTACATAACTATATTCCCAACTGGCTGCAGCTAGTGGTGGAAGGCAACATCATCGAAGCGGCCGAGCTGTCACACAAAACCAACTCGCTGCCGGAAGTATGTGGTCGCGTGTGTCCGCAAGACCGTTTGTGTGAAGGCGACTGCACCCTGAACGACGGCTTTGGCGCCGTGACGATCGGCTCGGTGGAGAAGTACATCACCGACACCGCCTTCGCCATGGGCTGGCGCCCGGATATGTCCAAAGTAGAGTGGACTGACAAGAAGGTTGCCATCGTCGGTGCAGGTCCTGCGGGCCTGGGCTGTGCTGATATTCTGGCGCGCAACGGCGTGAAGCCGGTGGTATTCGATAAGTACCCTGAAATTGGCGGTCTGCTGACCTTCGGTATTCCAGAGTTCAAGCTGGAAAAGAACGTTATGGAGCGTCGTCGTGCGGTGTTTGAGGAGATGGGCGTTGAATTTCGTTTGAATACCGAAATCGGCACCGACGTAGAGTTTGAGACGCTGCTGCAAGAGTACGATGCGGTCTTCCTGGGCATGGGTACTTACAAATACATGCAGGGCGGCTTCCCCGGCGAAGACCTGCCTGGTGTTTACAAGGCGCTTGATTTCCTGATCGCCAACGTCAACCGTCGCTTGGGCTTCGAGAAAGATCCGAATGACTTTATCTCCATGGAAGGTAAGCGCGTAGTGGTGTTAGGCGGTGGTGATACCGCCATGGATTGTAACCGCACCTCAATTCGTCAGCGGGCCGCTAACGTGACGTGTGCCTACCGCCGTGATGAAGAGAACATGCCAGGTTCGCGCCGTGAAGTCGCTAATGCGCGCGAAGAGGGCGTCGAGTTCCTGTTCAACCGCCAGCCGGTGGCGGTCGTGGGAGAGGATAAAGTCGAAGGCGTGAAAGTGGTTCGCACGCGCCTGGGTGAGCCGGACGAGAATGGCCGTCGTCGTCCAGAAGTCGTTCCAGGGTCTGAAGAGATCATCGCCGCCGACGCGGTCGTGGTGGCGTTTGGTTTTCAGGCCAGCCCGGCACCTTGGTTCAATAGCGCCAAGATCGACGTTAACGAGTGGGATCTGGTCAAAGCCCCTGAGCACGGCCAATACGCTTTCCAAACCAGCAACGAGAAAATCTTTGCCGGTGGCGATATGGTGCGCGGCTCTGACCTCGTGGTCACCGCGATTTATGAGGGTCGCCAAGCGGCAGAAGGGATTTTGGACTACCTGGGCGTGTGATATTGGATAGTGAGGGGCGATGTCGTCCCTCAACTAGAGCAGTTCAAATTGAGCCTTTAGGCGTACTCTGCTATTCTGTCGTCCCATCCTGGTGTGGCTTTCTGTTACGCCTTTTGATCACGTTTCGACAGGTTTTCCATGACACGATATATCTTCGTGACCGGCGGCGTTGTGTCCTCTCTTGGCAAGGGCATTGCGTCTGCCTCGCTGGCGGCGATTCTAGAGGCCCGCGGCCTTAAGGTCACCATGCTCAAGCTCGACCCCTACATCAACGTGGACCCGGGCACCATGAGTCCTTTCCAGCACGGCGAGGTGTTCGTCACCGAGGATGGCGCCGAGACGGATCTGGACCTTGGTCACTACGAGCGCTTTATTCGTACCAAAATGACCCAGGGCAACAACTTCACCACCGGCCGTGTGTATGAAAACGTCCTGCGCAAAGAGCGCCGTGGCGACTACCTGGGTGGCACTGTCCAGGTCATTCCGCACATTACCGATGAGATCAAGCAACGCGTCTACGCCGGTGGTGAAGGCTTCGACGTAGCGCTGGTGGAAATCGGCGGTACGGTGGGCGACATCGAGTCGCTGCCGTTCCTGGAGTCGATCCGCCAAATTCGCAGCGAGCTAGGGGCAAGCCGCGCGATTTATATGCACCTGACGCTGGTGCCGTATATCAAGACCGCAGGCGAAACCAAAACCAAGCCGACCCAGCACAGCGTCAAAGAGCTGCGCTCTATCGGTATCCAGCCGGATATTTTGATTTGCCGTAGCGAAGTGGAGCTTGAGGAGAGTGAGCGCCGCAAGATCGCCTTGTTCACCAACGTGGAAGAGCGTGCGGTGGTGCCGCTACAAGACGCTGACACCATTTACCGTATTCCGCTGATGCTTCACGAGCATGGCCTGGACGATATCGTCTGCGACAAGCTGCGCCTGGAAGCCGCGCCTGCGGATCTTTCTGAGTGGGTGAAGGTACTGGATGCCAAGCTCAACCCGCTGAAGTCTGTGAGCATCGCCATGGTCGGTAAGTACATGGAGCTGCTGGATGCTTACAAGTCGCTGAACGAAGCGCTGATCCATGCGGGCATTCAAGGCCGTATTAAGGTCAACATCGACTACATCGACTCCGAGGACATCGAACGTCACGGCACCGAGCGTCTGGCGGGTAAAGATGCCATTCTGGTACCTGGTGGATTTGGTGAGCGCGGCGTGGAAGGCAAGATTCTGACCGCGCAGTTTGCCCGCGAAAACAACATCCCGTACCTGGGGATTTGTTTAGGTATGCAGGTAGCGGTGATTGAGTTTGCTCGCAATGTGGCAGGTTGGGAAGACGCAAACTCCACCGAGTTTACCCACGATACTCAACACCCGGTGGTGGGCCTGATTACTGAGTGGATTAACGCAGAAGGCAAAATCGAGCTACGCGACGCAGCCTCTGATTTAGGTGGCACCATGCGCCTAGGCGGGCAGGTTTGTCACCTGGCATCGGGTAGTAAAGCGCGTGCGGCCTATGGTGCCGATGAAATTGTTGAGCGCCACCGCCACCGCTTTGAGGTCAATAACCAGTTTATTGATGAGCTGGAAAAGGCAGGCTTGGTGATTTCAGGTAAGAGCGTCGACCAATCACTGGTCGAAGTGGTGGAGCTTGCCGATCACCCTTGGTATGTCGCGTGTCAGTTTCACCCGGAATTTACCTCGACACCTCGCGACGGTCATCCGCTGTTTTCAGGGTTTGTTAACGCCGCCGTTGAGCATAAAGCAGCACGTACCCGTGCCCATGCGGCGCCTCAAGAGTAAAGGGGGGAAGCATGGCTTCTCACGCACCAACCCCAGAGCGTCATATCAACGTTGCCGGCCTAACCGCCGGCAATTCTTTGCCGCTGATGTTATTGGGCGGCATGAATGTGTTGGAGTCGGCGGAGCTTGCCGATGAAGTGGCACAAGCCTATGTGAATGTGACGCAAAAGCTGGGTATGCCTTATGTCTTTAAGGCCAGCTTCGACAAAGCGAACCGCAGCTCGATTCACTCCTACCGTGGTCCTGGGCTAGAAAAAGGCCTGCAAATCCTGGCCGATATTAAAGCCCGCTATAATGTGCCAATCATTACTGACGTGCACGAACCCTGGCAGGCCGAGCCGGCTGCCGAAGTCGCTGATATTATTCAGCTGCCCGCCTTTCTTGCCCGCCAAACCGATCTTGTAGTGGCCATGGCGAAAACCGGCGCGGCGATCAATATCAAAAAGCCGCAGTTTTTGGCTCCCCATGAAATGCGTCATATCCTCACTAAGTTCCAAGAAGCAGGTAACGACCGGCTAATGTTGTGCGAGCGGGGCACCAGCTTTGGCTACAACAACCTGGTCGTGGATATGCTAGGCGTTGGCGATATGAAGCAAACCGGTTACCCGGTATTTTTTGATGTCACCCACGCGCTGCAGCGCCCTGGTGGCCGTGCGGACAGCGCCGGTGGCCGTCGTGCCCAGGTGGCAGAGCTGGCTCGTGCGGGCGTCGCTGTGGGATTGGCAGGGATTTTCTTAGAGGCCCATCCCGATCCCGACAACGCCAAGTGTGATGGCCCCTGTGCGCTGCCGCTGGACCAGCTAGAGCCGTTCTTAGCGCAGCTGTCGCAGTTGGACACTCTGGTAAAAGGCTTTAAACCCTTAACCATCCGTTAATCGCGGCGGTCATCCGTGGTATACATTGGATTTCTTATCTATTAGACCGACAACCTAAGGACACTGTCAT
Organism: Halomonas sp. 7T; assembly: GCF_025643255.1. Lineage (NCBI taxonomy): Bacteria > Pseudomonadati > Pseudomonadota > Gammaproteobacteria > Oceanospirillales > Halomonadaceae > Halomonas > Halomonas sp. 7T. The sequence continues at coordinate 307,710 of NZ_CP087112.1, forward strand.
GACTAAAATTGTTGAAATCAGCGCGCTGGAAGTGCTCGACTCTCGTGGCAACCCAACTGTTCAAGCGACCGTCCGTCTTGAAAGTGGCGCGGTTGGTGAAGCTTGCGCTCCGAGCGGAGCATCCACGGGCTCTCGTGAAGCACTTGAGCTGCGCGATGGCGACAAGACACGCTACCTCGGCAAAGGTGTTTTAAAAGCCGTTGAAGCTGTGAATGGCAAGATCCGTGATGCGTTGTTGGGAATGGATGCACGGGATCAGCGTGGCTTGGATAACGCCATGCTGGAGCTGGATGGTACCGAAAACAAAGCAACCTTGGGTGCGAATGCTATTTTGGCGGTCTCTCTGGCTGCGGCCAAAGCGGCAGCTAACGCCAAAGGCGTGCCGCTGTATGCTCACATTGCCGAGCTATACGGCCAGCCCGGCCAGTACAGCATGCCGGTGCCGATGATGAACATTCTGAACGGCGGCGAGCATGCGGATAACAACGTTGATATCCAAGAGTTCATGGTGCAGCCGGTAGGCGCTGCGAACTTCCGTGAAGGCCTGCGTATGGGCGCAGAAATTTTTCACGCGCTGAAGAAAGTGCTCTCTGCCAAAAGCCTCTCCACCTCGGTGGGTGATGAGGGCGGTTTTGCCCCTAACTTGGCGTCGAATGCTGATGCCCTGGCGGTGATCAAGCAGGCGGTGGCAGATGCGGGCTACACGTTGGGTAGCGATGTGACACTAGCGCTGGATTGCGCCTCCTCTGAGTTCTACAAAGATGGCCAGTACAACCTCTCTGGCGAAGGCAAAAGCTATGATGCTGAAGGCTTTGCTGACTACCTAGCCGGTCTGTGTGCTGACTACCCCATCGTCTCGATTGAAGACGGTATGGACGAATCTGACTGGGCAGGTTGGAAAGCGCTGACCGACAAGCTGGGCGAGAAAGTGCAGCTGGTAGGTGACGATCTGTTTGTGACCAATACTAAAATCCTTAAGCGCGGTATTGATGAGCAGATTGGGAACTCCATTCTGATTAAGTTCAACCAGATTGGCTCGCTGTCGGAAACCCTGGATGCTATCAAGATGGCTCAGGATGCAGGCTTCACAGCGGTGATCTCTCACCGTAGCGGCGAAACAGAAGATACCACCATTGCCGATTTGGCGGTGGGTACCTGCGCAGGCCAAATCAAAACCGGCTCACTGTGCCGCTCTGACCGTGTAGCGAAGTACAACCGCCTGCTGGTCATTGAAGCAGAGCTAGGTGAAGTGACGTATCCGGGCTTGAAGGCGATTAAAGGTCAGTGAACGTGAAACGTTACGCTGGCGTGTAAGAGATATCTCAAGATTTTGTAAGAGATCTCTTACAAAAGCCGACGACATTCGCTCGGTTTGGGTAAGATAAAACGAAATTTTCCACTAATCTTAATTTAAGTGGCTGATTTTGAATAAGTTAAAAAATAAAGGCGAGCCGACAAGGCTCGCCTTTTGTGGTTTTAGCCAACTTGTGATGGCCTCATTATCTGCCACAATACATACAGGACTAGGGGAGGCAAGGATGCTTCAGGCAGGATGCAACGGGATGCAGGTAGGTGCGCCGGGTGACACAGTGATGTGAGCCCTGGCAAGGACGTCACCTAAGGAAGTTGACACAGGGAGTGGTCAGAGGAAGTGCTTGGAGCGGGCGGCCTACGGGCCGCCTTTTTTTTGTGCGGGCGCTACAGCCGTAAAAAACCAGCGTAAACGCTGGTTTTCATGGTGACGATGAGTCTTAAGGAACTATGAACCTTAAGCAGCTACGAGCCTTAAGTAGTATTGGAACTCAGCGCTCTAGCTTCTCAAGTTTACCGGTTTTACCATCCCACTCTTCTGCATCAGGCAGAGGATCTTTCTTCTCAGCGATATTTGGCCATACGTCGGCCAGTTCCGCATTGATCTCGATAAACTGCGTTTGATCATCGGGCAGCTCATCCTCGGAGAAGATTGCTTCAGCAGGGCACTCAGGTTCACACAGGGCGCAATCGATACACTCGTCTGGGTGGATAACCAAAAAGTTAGGACCTTCATAGAAGCAATCGACCGGGCAAACTTCCACGCAGTCAGTGTACTTGCACTGGATGCAGTTCTCGGTAACGACAAACGTCATCTTGCTATCCCTCTTGCAGGACCAGAAACGCTTCCGGTCATGGTCAATCGTGAATGGTTATAAATCAGCCGTTTTTTATAAGCTAAAAAGTATGAACGACATTCTAGAGGTGCCCTTACCCATCGGCAAGCGCCAGTTGCTCTTGTATGAAACCGATTAAAGCAGTGCTCGCCATTGATACAGAAGCGCGAGCGCCTCTCGAGGCGATAGATCATCCACCTCTGCTTTTGCAAGTGCTTCTACAACGGGGTGTGGGGCACTGGCAAAGAGATCGTTTTGCTGAGGCACGGCTTTTTGGGCATCTGTTGAGACATGACCACGCTGCTGTTGATCAACGTCTCGCTGCTCCAAAGCAATCAGTTTTTCCCGTGCACGGGCTATGACAGGTGTGGGAACGCCAGCAAGCTGCGCGACCTGTAAACCGTAGCTTTGACTTGCCGGGCCTGCTTCAATCCGGTGCATAAAGACAATACTATCGCCGTGCTCGGTGGCAGTGAGATGAATGTTGGCTACCCCGTTTGCCTGTTCAGGCAGGGCGGTCATTTCAAAATAGTGGGTGGCAAACAGCGTTAACGCACGGGTTGTTGCTAAGTGTTCGGCGCTTGCCCAGGCAAGGGAAAGGCCGTCGAAGGTGCTGGTGCCGCGTCCAATCTCATCCATCAGCACTAAGCTTTGCTCGGTCGCGTTGTGCAGGATGTTGGCGGTTTCGGTCATTTCCACCATAAACGTGGAACGCCCGCCTGCTAAGTCGTCCGATGAGCCAATGCGGGTAAAAATACGGTCGATAGGGCCAATATCAGCGGCGTCAGCGGGCACAAAGCTGCCGCTATGGGCCAGTAGCGCGATTAGCGCCGTTTGGCGCATATAGGTCGATTTACCGCCCATGTTGGGGCCGGTAATAATCAGCATGTGCTGGTCGGGCGATAGCGTGACATCGTTGGGTACAAACGGCTTGTCGCTTACCTGCTCAACGACCGGATGGCGGCCTGCGCTAATGCTTATGCCTGTGGCTTCAACTAATTGCGGGCGTACCCAGTTGAGCGCTTCAGCGCGCTCGGCAAACGCGCAGAGCACATCCAGCTCCGCCAGTGCCCGAGAGGTGTTTTGCAGCGCGTGAAGCAGCGCATTGAGCTCGCTCATTAGCTGGTCATAGAGCCATTTTTCCCGTGTCAGCGCCCGCGATTTAGCCGAAAGCGCCTTGTCTTCAAACTCTTTAAGTTCTGGAATAATAAAGCGCTCGGCGTTTTTCAGCGTTTGGCGACGAATATAGTCAGCGGGTGCCTGCTGAGCCTGGGCGCGGGGTAGTTCTATAAAGTAGCCGTGTACTCGGTTATAGCCCACTTTCAAGTTGGCAAGCCCCGTGCGTTCGCGTTCGCGTAGCTCTAGCTGCACCAGATATTCGCCGGCATTTTCAGCCATGCCGCGATGCTCATCCAGCTCGGCATCATAACCATCTGCAATGACGCCGCCATCACGGATCACCACGGGCGGGTTTTCGACCAGTGCGCGGGTTAGTGTATCGGCCATCTCCGGATAGGGGCGAATGTGGGGCTTAAGGCTATCCAAGGCGCTGCCGCTTTCCACGTTAGCTAACAGCTGCTCAAGCTCGGGTAGGGTAACCAGCGCATCACGTAAGCGCGCTAAGTCACGCGGGCGGGCGCTATACAGCGCAACACGGCCAAGAATACGTTCTACATCGCCCACGTCGCTTAAGGTGTCGCGCAGCGCCATATAGGCAGCGTCGATGGATAGCAGAGCTACACCGGCTTGGCGGCCCGCTACAATATCTCGCTGGCGCAGCGGGCGATTCAGCCAGCGCTTTAATAGCCGAGAACCCATCGCGGTGGCGCAGGTGTCTAGAACGCTGGCGAGTGTGTTATCACTGTTGCCGCCCAGGTTTATATCGATTTCCAGATTGCGCCGGCTGGCGGCGTCAATGACCACCGCATCGTCGCGGTTCTCGACGCTAATCGCCGTAACGTGGGGCAGGCGTGAGCGTTGGGTGTCTCGGGCGTAATCGACTAGCACGCCAGCAGCAATGAGCGCAGCGGTTAAATGGGCACACCCAAAGCCGCGTAAGTCCTGTACTTCAAACTGGTCGCATAGACTGCGGGTAGCGCTCTCCAAGTCAAAAAGCCATTCGCCCTGACGGCGCAAGCTACGCTTTTGCGACCACGCATCAGGCAGCGTTAGGCTTTCCGGTACTAGCAGTTCGGCAGGAGAGAGGCGGGTGAGCTCGGCGAGCATTTCTGCCTCAGTCTCTACTTCTAGTACGTTAAAACGCCCGCTGGAAAGCTCAAGCCACGCAAGGCCAAAGGTCTCTTTTCCTGGGGCGACGGATACTAGGACGTTATCGCGCCGAGCATCTAGTAGCGCTTCATCGTGCAGCGTACCGGGGGTCACAATGCGCACGACCTGACGATCAACGGGCCCTTTGCTGGTGGCAGGGTCGCCGATTTGCTCACAAATGGCGACTGACTCGCCGCTGGCCACTAAGCGCGCTAAATAGCCTTCAGCGCTGTGGTAAGGCACCCCTGCCATGGGGATGGGTTTGCCCCCCGATTGGCCGCGTTGGGTGAGCGTAATGTCCAGCAGTGCAGCGGCGCGTTTAGCGTCGTCAAAAAACAGCTCGTAAAAATCCCCCATGCGGTAAAACAGCAGTACCTCGGGGTGGTCGCGTTTAATCTTAAGGTATTGCGCCATCATGGGCGTATGAGTAGGGCTGACCTGTGACATGGGTGTCCTGATTGAGCGTGGCGTAAGCCATGGCGGTTTACGGCATGTTCTTTGCGCAAGATAAACGCTGTATTCTACGCTGAACTGAGGTCTTACTTGAAGGAGTCACCATGACGCCCAGCGTTTCCAGCCTGAAGAACCTGGATTTATCGTTGCTTGCTCAGCGAATGGGAAGGTTATGCCAGCAGCTTGGCGTAGAAGTCACCACTGCAGAGTCTTGTACCGGTGGTGGTATCGCAAGTGCCATTACGTCGGTAGCGGGCAGTTCGGCTTATTTTACCGCCGGGTATGTGACGTATTCGAACGCCGCGAAGAGCCGTCTATTAAAGGTGCCAGAAGCTACCCTGGAAAGCGTTGGGGCGGTGAGTGAACCGGTCGTAAAAGCAATGGTAGCCGGTGCCTGCCGAGAAAGCGGCGCAGATGTAGCCGTGGCGGTGAGCGGTGTGGCAGGCCCGGAAGGCGGTAGCGAAGAAAAGCCGGTAGGTACCGTATGGTTGGCGTGGGGTAACGCTGAGGATCAGCAGGCCGAGTGTTTCCACTTTCCCGGCGACCGCCAGGCAGTGAGAGAGCAGGCCGTACGCGAAGCGCTAGCCGGATTGGTAGTGCGTCTCACCGAGCAGGCACAGGGTAGCAAAAAGAAATAATCGTTAAATATAGCGCTGAGGATTTGTTTAACCGCTAATCTTTGGCATACTACTGGCTAATTATACAGCTTGTTATGAGGAATCTCTGAATGGCTCAGGATGATAACCGCACAAAAGCACTCAATGCAGCGCTAAGCCAAATCGACCGTCAGTTTGGCAAAGGAACCGTCATGCGCTTAGGCGACGCGCCGCGCGTTGTGATGCCGTCGGTTTCAACCGGTTCGCTAGGGCTGGATATCGCACTTGGTATCGGCGGCTTGCCTTTCGGGCGCGTATGCGAAATCTTTGGTCCAGAGTCATCAGGGAAAACGACGCTGACGCTTTCAGTGATTGCTCAAGCGCAGAAGCAGGGCAAGGTGTGTGCCTTCGTAGACGCTGAGCATGCCCTTGACCCAAGCTATGCCGAAAAGCTCGGGGTCAATTTAGATGACCTGCTGGTTTCTCAGCCGGATACCGGTGAGCAAGCGTTAGAAATTACCGACATGCTGGTACGCTCTGGCGGTGTTGACGTGATTGTTATCGACTCTGTGGCGGCGTTAACACCGCGAGCTGAAATCGAAGGCGAAATGGGTGACTCCCACGTGGGCCTGCAGGCACGCTTGATGTCTCAGGCGCTGCGTAAAATTACCGGCAACATCAAAAATGCCAACTGCTTAGTGATCTTCATTAACCAGATTCGAATGAAAATTGGCGTGATGTTTGGCAGCCCTGAAACCACCACCGGTGGCAACGCGCTGAAGTTCTACTCCAGCGTGCGCTTAGATATTCGCCGCACGGGGTCGGTGAAAGTCGGTGACGAAGTCACCGGTAACGAAACGCGTGTCAAAGTCGTTAAAAATAAGGTGGCCCCCCCGTTCCGCCAAGCCGAGTTCCAGATTCTTTATGGCAAGGGTATCTACCATGCCGGTGAAGTGATTGACCTCGGTGTGCAGTGCAACTTAGTCGATAAAGCGGGCGCTTGGTACAGCTATAAAGGTAAAAAAATCGGCCAGGGTAAAGCGAATTCAGCTCTGTACCTGGAAGAACATCCAGAGATTATGCAAGAGATCGAAACCCAGATCCGTGAGCAGCTGTTAGCCAAACCAGATCCTAAGAAGGAAGAGACTGCGCCGGTGGCCGATGTTGCCGCAGACAGCGACGATGACGTGCTATAACCCCTTCGGGATGCGTTTTTGAAGTGATAGGGGGTCGCTATGTTTGCTTCTGGCGGTAACGCCACTCCGCGAGAGGTTGCGATTCAACTGCTAGCTCGGCGCGAGTACTCTCGCGCCGAGCTAGCCCGCAAGTTGCGTCAAAAAGAGTTTGAGCCTGATGCTATCGACAGCTGCCTAGATACTTTGGTTGAGCAATCGCTGCAGTCAGATGCACGGTTTGCAGAAAGTTTTATTCGCTCGCGCATTGCACGTGGGCAGGGCGTTATTCGCATCAAGGGAGAGCTACGTCAGCGGGGTGTGGATCAAGAAACGTTAACGACGGCCTTCGCCTCAGTAGAAGAGCGGGAAGCCGTGGATTGGTTTGAAATTGCCCGCGCAACCCTAGCGCGGCGTTACTCTTCTCCCGGTGATACGCCTAAAGAGCGCGGTAAGCGTGAACGTTTTTTGGCAACACGCGGCTTTGATTTCGAACAAATTCGTTACGCGCTCTCCTGCCTTTCCTAGCCTTTTTCTACCTAAATACGTCTTCTGTTTGGGCCACTGCCACTAACTGCGGCTTTAGTCGTTTGACAACTGCGTTATAATGGCTCTTTTGCGACCCCAGCGGGTAGCGGCATTAGCGCCCTGGGGCATCACGCTTTCTTGTCACGGATACCCTATGAAAAGCGCAGAGATCAGGCAGGCTTTTTTATCGTTTTTTGAAGACCAAGGGCACACGATTGTGCCTACCAGCTCCTTAGTGCCGGGTAACGATCCGACGCTACTCTTCACCAATGCCGGCATGGTGCCGTTTAAAGATGTGTTCCTGGGCCGGGACCCGCGCCCCTATGTGCGCGCCACCTCTGCTCAGCGCTGCGTGCGCGCAGGCGGTAAGCACAACGACTTAGATAACGTTGGCTATACAGCGCGCCACCATACGTTCTTTGAAATGCTGGGTAACTTTAGCTTTGGCGATTACTTCAAGCGAGATGCAATCCGCTTTGCTTGGGTGTTTTTAACCGAAACACTGGGGCTGCCGAAAGAGAAGCTTTGGGTCACGGTGCATATCAGCGACGATGAAGCCGAGCGCATCTGGAAAGATGAAATCGGTATCGACCCTGAGCGCTTCTCCAAGCTGGATGAAGATAACTTCTGGCAGATGGGCGATACCGGCCCCTGCGGCCCCAGCTCCGAAATTTTCTTCGATCACGGCCCAAATGTTTGGGGTGGCCCGCCAGGAAGTCCGGAAGAGGATGGTGATCGCTACATCGAGATCTGGAACTTGGTGTTCATGCAGTTTGATCGCGATGCCCAAGGCACGCTGAATCCGCTGCCAAAGCCGTCGATTGATACCGGAATGGGCTTAGAGCGCGTGGCTGCTGTTATGCAGGGCGTGCACTCTAACTATGAAATTGATCTGTTTCAAAACCTACTCAAGGCCGCTGCCGATGCCACCGGCCACAGCGATACCTCGACGCCATCGCTGCGCGTGATTGCTGACCACATTCGCTCCTGTGCCTTCTTGATTGCTGACGGCGTGCTGCCCTCCAATGAAGGTCGTGGTTATGTGCTGCGCCGGATCATTCGTCGGGCGATTCGTCACGGCCACAAGCTGGGCGCCGCTGAGCCGTTCTTCCACAAGCTCGTGAGCGCGCTAGATGCTGAAATGGGCGAGGCTTATCCCGAGCTACACGAAGCCAGTGGGCAGATCGCCCGCGTACTACTGAAAGAAGAGGAGCAGTTTGCCCGTACGCTAGATCATGGTATGGGCCTGCTGAACGCGGTGCTTGAGGAGCTTCAAGGTGACGTGCTGCCCGGTGAAACCGTGTTCAAACTCTACGACACCTACGGCTTTCCCTTTGATTTAACCGCCGACGTTTGCCGCGAACGGGAAGTGTCCCTGGATGAAGCCGGTTTCCAGCGTGAGCTAGAAGCACAGCGTGAGCGGGCGCGTGCCGCCAGCCAGTTTGGCGCCGATTACACCGCTTCCATTGAACTGGAAGGCGAAACCCAGTTCACTGGCTATGAGGTGCTGGAAGATCAAGCGACCGTTACCGCCATTGTGGATAGTGAAGGCAACGACCTAGCCGCGCTGGAAGCAGGCCAGAAGGGAACGGTGGTATTGGATCGCACGCCATTCTATGGAGAGTCTGGCGGCCAGGTGGGTGATACCGGCTACTTGCACGTCGATGGCGGTCGCTTCCAGGTGACAGATACCCAGAAGCAGAGCAGCCACCACCTTCACCAAGGCGTGATGGTTGAGGGTACGCTGAGCGTCGGTGCCAGCGTGCGCGGTGAGGTGGATGCAAGCCTGCGCGGCGCGACGATTCGCAATCACTCAGCGACCCACCTGTTACACAAAGCGCTGCGCATGGTATTGGGCGATCACGTTCAGCAGAAAGGCTCGCTGGTTAACGCGGAGCGCCTGCGTTTCGACTTTAGCCACTTTGAGCCAATGACCGCCGAACAGCTTGCTGAAGTCGAACGCATCGTTAACGAGCAGATCCTGGCCAACGCACCGACCAAAATCGAGCAGATGAGCCTGGCGGACGCTAAGGCCAAAGGCGCAGCTGCCCTGTTTGAGGCTAAATATGCGGATAACGTGCGTGTACTGACTATTGGCGCCGATGACTTCTCTATCGAACTGTGTGGCGGTACTCATGTGGCCCGCAGTGGTGACATTGGCTGCTGCCATGTGGTGAGCGAGGTGGGCATTGCCTCCGGTGTGCGCCGTATTGAGGCTATTACGGGTGAAAACGCGCTGGCTTACTTCCGTGAGCAAGAAGCCCGCGTACAGCGCCTTGGCGAGCGCCTGAAAACTAAGCCCGAGCAGGTAGAAGCGCGCGTTGAATCTCTGGTGGAGCGTAATCGTAGCCTAGAAAAAGAGCTTGAACAGTTGAAAGCCAAGCTCGCGAGCGCGGCAGGCAGCGATATGCTCAGCCAGGTGCAAGAGGTTAATGGCGTTAAACTGCTGGTGACGCAGCTTGAAGGCGTTTCAGGTAAAGATTTGCGCGGTATTTTGGATCAGTTGAAAAACAAGCTTGGTTCAGGCGTTGTCATGCTGGGTACGGCGGATGCCACGGCGGGTAAGGTCAGCTTGATTGCTGGTGTAACCCAGGATTTGACCAACCGCGTCAAAGCAGGTGAGTTGGTGAACCACGTGGCTTCCCAAGTAGGCGGCAAAGGTGGTGGCCGTCCAGATATGGCACAAGCGGGCGGTAGTCAGCCCGACGCCCTGCCGGATGCGTTGAGCAGCGTTCCGGCTTGGTTGGAAAACACGCTTAGCTAATTATTAAGGCCGGTGGCATTATCTGCTACCGGCCTTTTTATTAGTTAAGTAAATTAGCAATAACAACATTCACCCTCCATTCCCGAACCCATAGGAAAAACGGCATATGGCATTATACGTTCAGAAGTTCGGCGGCACCTCGGTGGGCTCTGTCGACCGTATCAAGGCCGTGGCGGAAAAGGTCAAAGGCTTTCGTGATCAAGGCCACCAGGTAGTGGTCGTGGTCTCTGCAATGAGCGGCGAAACGAATCGCCTGACTGAGATGGCGCAGGCGCTTAACGATGAGCCCGCACCGCGCGAAATGGATATGCTGCTGTCGACTGGCGAGCAGGTCACTATTTCGTTGTTGGCGATGGCACTCCAGCACATTGGGGTTTCTGCCACGTCTCACACGGGGGCTCAGGTAGGGATTCATACCGATAGTGCTTACACTAAGGCGCGCATCCAGCGCATTGAAACCGACGATCTGAAAGCTGACCTAGATTCAGGCAAGGTAGTGGTGGTAGCTGGTTTCCAGGGCGTTGATGAGAACGGCAATATTACGACGCTGGGGCGCGGCGGTTCAGATACGACTGGTGTTGCACTGGCGGCGGCGCTAGGGGCCGATGAGTGCCAAATCTATACGGATGTAGACGGTGTTTACACCACTGACCCCCGTGTATGCTCCAAAGCGCAACGCCTTGAGAGCATTACAGTGGAAGAAATGCTTGAACTGGCGAGCTTAGGCTCCAAAGTGCTGCAAATTCGTGCGGTAGAGTTTGCAGGTAAGTACAACGTTCCGCTGCGGGTGCTATCGAGCTTTGAAGACGGCCCTGGCACTTTGATTGTTGCAGACTCAGACCAAGACGAGGACTCTATGGAAGAACCGCTAATCTCCGGTATCGCGTTTACCAAAAACGAAGCCAAGCTTACTCTGTTGAACACACCTGATGTGCCTGGCGTGGCCTCACGTATTTTAGGACCCATTGCTGACGCGAATATCGAAGTGGATATGATCGTTCAGAACGTGGCGCCAGCAGGGGACTACACAGACTTTACCTTTACCGTGGCTAAAGGTGACTACAAAGCGACTAAGAAGCTTCTTGAAGAGACCGTTATCCCTGATTTAGGCGGTGGCGAGCTGCGCGGTGATGATAATATTGCCAAGGTATCGTTAGTAGGCGTCGGTATGCGCTCTCATGCGGGGGTTGCTTCTAAAATGTTCCGCGTCCTGGCTGATGAAAACGTCAATATCCGTATGGTGTCGACCTCTGAAATTAAAATTTCCGTTGTTATTGACGAAAAACATATGGAGCTTGCGGTTAACGCGTTACACAAGGCTTTCGGCTTAGATAAGACAAATATAGAATCTGAATAACAATTATGCCTTAAACCTTCTACGCTGAAGGGTAACTCGCTACTGAGTGGTGGTGAGCTTTCTTTCAACGGGAGGTTAAGGTGTCATGGAGCCAGAGAGCCTTGGTGACGGCGACGCCATGCAGCATAATAGGGTGGCGTCGCTTCTGGCGGACACATCCCGTTGTACTAAAACGTCTGAGAAGGAGATCAGCCATGCTCATCCTAACCCGCCGCGTTGGCGAAACGCTGATGATTGGTGATGAAGTGACCGTCACGGTGCTCGGTGTAAAAGGCAACCAAGTGCGTATTGGTGTGAATGCACCAAAAGATGTCGCGGTTCACCGCGAAGAGATTTATCAGCGTATTCAGCGTGAGCGTAGTAACGAAAGTGACGCCGAGTAAGTGGCCGTGATTGTCACGCCCAGCGTAGGGCGTTTGAGCGGTAAGCGTTGGTCGGTGCGAAAAATATTAGGAGAAGACTAGACAAAGGACGTCATAATCGGTAATATTCGCGCCGTGCCGTTGAGGAGAGGTGGCCGAGTGGCTGAAGGCGCTCCCCTGCTAAGGGAGTATAGGGTTTATAGCCCTATCGAGGGTTCGAATCCCTCTCTCTCCGCCAACTGCATTATGTAGCATCACAATTTGATACGCGCCCGTAGCTCAGCTGGATAGAGTACCTGACTACGAATCAGGGGGTCGGAGGTTCGAATCCTCCCGGGCGCGCCAAGTTGCAAGAGTAAGTGTTTGATGTTACAGTAATTTCATTGCTTGCTGTATTAAGTAATGAACGTTAAGCGCCCGTAGCTCAGCTGGATAGAGTACCTGACTACGAATCAGGGGGTCGGAGGTTCGAATCCTCCCGGGCGCGCCAGAATTTAAAAACCCGCTCTCAAAGAGAGCGGGTTTTCTGTTTTCTAGCCTGATCAACGTGGCTCGCACGTTGGTCTTGCGATCGTGTAAAGCGCCCCCGCATTTGCGGTAGGGCGCTTTTTTTTGCTCCACTCGATCTATCTGTTAGGTGATGCGCTGCGCGGCCGCGCTGTATTGGGTACTGTTGTTAGTGGATGCTATACATTGCCTACGCCGGTTCACAGGTAGGGCGTAAGGTGCTGCTGGGTAATAAGTTAGTTAATAGCGTATCAAGGTCCGTCAGGCGCTTTAAACGCTGAAAGTGTCGGTCGGCCTCTGCGTTGCCTTGGCGCATTTGCGCTAGCCACTGTTTTACGAGTGATACGACGACACGATCAGGCAGCCCCTGTCGCTGTATGGCGGCATACTCTTTGAGCATGCTGACCCGCATATCCCAGGTAGTATCAGGAAGCCGCTCGCCGGTTCGCTGCCAGTGGCGTATGCGGGGGGCAAGCCAAGGGTCTGCTAGCGCGCTTCGTCCCAGCATAACATCGCGACAGCCGGAGAGCGTTCGTGCTTTCCAGTAGTCTTCGAGTGTCCATATATCCCCGTTGGCGACCACAGGAATAGACACCTGGTGGCGTATTTTGCTGATCCATTCCCAGTGGGCGGGTGGACGGTAACCCTCATCTCGGGTTCGGCCGTGCACCACCAGTCGCGCGGCCCCGCCTGCTTGTGTGGCCTGCGCGCAAGCCACCGCTAAGCGACGATCAGAGAAGCCAAGACGAATCTTGGCCGTCACCGGTATTTGGCCTTCCAGGGCCTCGGCAACCGCTTTTACCGCGTGGTAAACCCGTTCTGGGCGACGTAGGAGTGAGGCACCGCCGTCGTGGCGATTTACCAGCTTTGCCGGGCAGCCGAAGTTTAGATCGATACTGAGTGCGCCCAAAGAAAGCGCCTGGCGAGCGTTTTCAGCCAGTGCCGCTGGGTCAGAGCCCAATAGTTGAAGATGCACCGGTACGCCGCTGGGTGTGGCAACGGGGCGTTGACTAAGCTCGGGGCAGTGTCGGTAAAACACGCGCGGCGGAAGGCGTGCGTCAACTACCCGCACAAACTCAGTCACCGACCAGTCAAAACCTGCTTGCCGGGTGAGTAAGTCGCGGGTGAGCGCATCAATAACGCCCTCCATGGGCGCAAGGCCTATTTCGCCGTTTTGTAGTAAATTAACAACCATGACTTCCACTATGGCGCCATTGCAATCTATCCTAGGTGTGGCAGGTTAGTGCATAGTCCTCACTGCGCCAAGTGCCTTAGTAGGCTTTTGAGGTGCCGATAAGCATTTGAAATAAGGAGAATGCGGTATGCAAGAGTCAGAGTTGCTCCAGGAGGGTTTGGCCTTGATGGGCCTTGGTATGGGGTTTGTTTTTGTTTTTCTTACGGTTTTGGTGGTTAGCGTTACGCTAATGTCAACGTTGATTGGCCGCTTTCAGCCAGTGCCGACGGCGGTGCCTAGCCGGGGAAATGGCAAAAAAACGACGGCAGCAACGAATCAAGACGATGAGGTGTTGGCCGTGATTAGTGCCGCTGTTCACCGTTATCGCTCTTCGCGACGTCCTTGAGCAGCATTTTTTGTAGTTATCTTTCCTTGCTGCTAGCACTTTCTTTGTTAAATTTACTACAAATTCATAACGTACCAACTGTGAGCCACGACCATGAACGAAACAAAACGTCCTCTGGGAATCACTGATGTTGTCCTCCGCGATGCCCATCAATCGCTGTTTGCTACCCGGTTACGTCTTGATGACATGCTGCCGATTGCTGAAAAGCTCGATAAAGTGGGTTATTGGTCGCTTGAAACCTGGGGTGGCGCTACCTTTGATGCGTGCATTCGTTACCTGGGCGAAGATCCATGGGAGCGCATTCGTGCGCTGAAGGAAGCGATGCCTAATACACCCCAGGCGATGCTGCTACGCGGTCAGAACCTGCTGGGCTACCGTCACTACGCCGACGATGTCGTCGATAAGTTTGTTGAGCGCGCAAAAACGAACGGTGTTGACGTCTTTCGCGTATTTGATGCGATGAATGACCCACGCAACCTGGAGCGTGCAATAAAAGCGGTGCGCCAAGTGGGTGGCCATGCGCAAGGGACTATTTCTTACACGGTAAGCCCGGTACATACCCTGGATAGCTGGGTAGATCTAGCCAAAACCATTGCCGCAATGGGTGCTGATTCGCTGGCTATCAAGGATATGGCGGGGCTGCTAACGCCCTATATCGCATACGAGTTAGTGACACGGCTGAAAAAAGAGCTGTCGATTCCGGTGCACTTGCACTGCCATGCCACTACGGGGCTCTCTACCTCTACCATCCTTAAAGCGGTGGAAGCGGGCGTGGACAATGTCGATACTGCTATCTCTTCTATGTCGATGACTTATGGCCATAGCCCCACTGAGTCTGTGGTTGCGATGCTTAAAGATACCGGCCGAGATACTGGGCTGGATTTGGAGCTTTTAGAAGATATCGCTAGCTATTTCCGCGAAGTGCGTAAAAAGTACGCCGCTTTTGAGGGGTCCCTCAAAGGTATCGACTCGCGCATTCTCATCGCTCAGGTGCCGGGCGGCATGCTCACCAACATGGAGGGCCAGTTAAAAGAGCAGGGCGCTGGTGACAAGTTGGATGATGTGCTGAATGAAATCCCTCGTGTGCGCGAAGATCTCGGCTTTATTCCGTTGGTAACGCCGACATCGCAGATTGTGGGCACCCAAGCCGTTATGAACGTCATGATGGGGGAACGCTACAAGTCAATCTCCAAAGAAGTTCAGGCGCTATTAAAAGGAGAGTACGGCTCCGCGCCTGCGCCGTTTAATGCAGAGCTGCAAAAGCGTGTGCTTGAAGGCGGCGAGCCGATTACTTGTCGCCCAGCGGATAATCTGTCGCCTGAGATGGATAAGTTGGCGGCTGAGCTCAAAGAAAACGCTAGTGCAGATAACATTCGTTTAGCCGACGGCGAGCGGGAAATAGATGATGTGCTGACGTACGCGTTATTCCCACAGATTGGCTTGAAGTTCCTGAAAAACCGCGATAACCCAGATGCCTTTGAGCCAGCGCCCCAGGCGCCTGAGGCGAGTGCGTCAAAAGCGCCTGCCAAGGTCGAAAAGAGTGCCAACGTCCCGGTGGCCGCGAGCGGTCCAGAAACCTATACCGTGAAGCTTAACGGCAAAGCGTTTGTGGTGGAGGTCTCCGAAGGGGGCGACATCAGTGAGGTGAAAGAGCAGACGACGAGTGCCTCAAAAGAGCCGGCGGCCAGCAATGAAGTTGAAAGCAGCGGCGAAAGCATTGATGCACCGCTAGCGGGCAATATCTTCAAAGTCAATGTGCGTCCTGGCGACCAAGTAGCGGAAGGCGATGTGGTGATTATTTTGGAAGCCATGAAAATGGAAACCGAAGTTCGCGCCAGCAGTGCCGGTACCGTATCGAAAGTTAACGTCAGCGAGGGTGACAGTGTCACCGTCGGCGATTCGCTGATCGAGCTTTAAGGGCATTCGGCAATGGATAAGTTAATCACCTTATGGGAGGGCTCGGGGCTTTATAACCTCGAGCTTGGTCAGGCGGTCATGATTTTGGTAGGGCTCGGGTTGCTCTACCTCGCCATCTACAAGAAGTTTGAGCCATTGCTGCTAGTGCCGATTGGGTTTGGCGGTATTCTTGCCAACATCCCTGAGGCAGGCTTGGCAATTTCTGCGTTAGATCAGGCGATCGAGGTCGCAAAACCCGCTGTACTGCAACAAATGGCCACTGCGCTGGGCGCTACCCTTGATCCATTAAGCGGTGTAGAAGCGTGGCGTGAGACGCTGAAGACGATCGCTTACGATACTGCGGCACCGGATCAGTTGCGTGCGGCGAAAGACGTTGCCATGAACGTTGGCTACGGCGATGGCATGCTTTATAGCTTCTATAATGTAGCGATTGCCTCAGGTATTGCCCCGCTGCTCATCTTTATGGGTGTGGGGGCAATGACCGACTTTGGCCCGTTGCTGGCTAACCCGCGTACGCTCTTTTTAGGGGCAGCTGCTCAGTTTGGTATTTTTGCCACGCTGTTTGGTGCCGTTGCGCTCTCTTCGCTGGGGGTTATGGACTTCTCCCTCAACCAAGCGGCAGCCATTGGTATTATCGGTGGTGCTGACGGCCCGACCTCTATTTACGTGTCGAGTGTCCTTGCTCCTGAGCTGCTGGGTGCGATTGCGGTGGCAGCGTATGCCTACATGGCGCTTGTGCCGCTGATTCAGCCGCCCATCATGCGCCTGTTGACCACCCAGAAAGAGCGTAAAATCACCATGACGCAGCTGCGTCCAGTATCCAAGCTGGAGAAAATTGTTTTCCCGCTGATGCTGCTAATATTGGTTGCGCTCTTTTTGCCCGATGCAGCGCCGCTGTTAGGCATGTTCTGCTTTGGTAATTTGATGCGTGAGTGCGGTGTAGTTGAGCGTTTATCAGATACCGCGCAAAATGCGTTGATCAATATCGTGACGATTATCTTAGGGCTATCGGTAGGCTCTAAGCTGATGGCAGAAAGCTTTCTAACGTTCGAAACGCTAGGAATCTTAGGCTTGGGTATTGTTGCATTTGGGATTGGTACCGCCGCAGGCGTGTTGATGGCGAAGCTGATGAACGTAGTGAGCAAAATGCCGATTAACCCGTTGATTGGTGCCGCTGGGGTTTCGGCAGTGCCAATGGCGGCTCGTGTAGCCAATAAAGTGGGCTTGGAGTCTAACCCGCATAACTTCCTGCTAATGCATGCCATGGGGCCCAACGTAGCAGGCGTTATTGGCTCTGCCGTGGCGGCTGGGGTAATGATTAAGTATTTAGGCTAGTGTTAGGGACTACCCGGCATTAGCAACATGTCATGCCCGATAACGCAGCTTGCTAAGCAAGCTGCGTTTTTTTGGTGCTGCTTTTTAGCAAACAGCTACAGCACTTTGTGGATAGTGAGAGGCATTTTTAGGCGGTTTTCTAACGCTTCAAGGCTAAGAGGGACGTCTTGAGGCCAGCCAACGGTCATACCGACACCTTTGCTGTCGTAGTCGACGTGCTGAATGGGAATCTGCTGCTCGTCGCACCAGGCGCGCACTATTGCCTCATGGGCAAAACTTACGCGCAGCAGGTAATTTTCCCGCTCAATTATCTCTCGCGTCGGTAGTGTCTCTAGCCCGGCATTGACCGCTTGGGCATAGGCACGGGCGAGTCCCCCGGTGCCTAATTTAGTGCCACCAAAGTAACGAGTTACAACACAGCCGATTTCACCTAACCCGCTGCCCAACAAAGCTTGATACATAGGTCTTCCTGCTGTTCCTCCGGGTTCGCCATCATCTGAAAAACCAATATGCGTTTGCTCTCCAGGTGGGCCGGCAATAAAAGCGCTGCAGTGATGGCTAGCGTTGGGGTGGGCCGTTTTGGCTGCTTGAAGCAGCGCATCAAAGGCTTCTTTGTTCGGTGCATGGCACACCCAGGTGAGAAACTGGCTTTTTTCTACCTCGATAACGGCAGTGTGCCACTGTGTGGGGGGTAAATCAGGGATGCGATAACGCACTCATTACTCCTGGGAGTCGTGAGGCCGGGGTGAGCCTTAATGATGCCGTGGTGGTGAGTCATGATGCTCAATACCCATCACCATACCTAAAACTTGAATATCACAATTATGCAGGAATACCGCAGGGGTTGCTGCGTCTTCAGGCAATAAATGGACGCCCAAACGACTAATCGAGAGCTGCTTTAACGCAACTTCACGCTGATTAATAGTCGCAACCGCCATTTCATGCTGGGAGTCATACTGATAACGGCGAATGATAATAACATCGCCATCGAATAAGTTGCTGTCGTGCATGCGGTCACCGCGCACTTTGAGTGCGTAGGTGTTGCGCCGTGTAATGTGTGAAGTGTTAGCTTCTCGCACGACCGTAGAGGATCGTGGTGTTGGCTGAAAGGGGGTGCTAGGTGTAGGGCGTGTTGCGAGCATCGACGTTGTCATCATGATTTCTCCAATGCAGCGCCCGTTCCTTAGGCGTTTGGTTAAAATGAGTGCTGTTTTTTTATAAAGTGTTTTTTCATACAGTATTCACAGTATAAGCCTGTTTTTGCATACAGTTCCAGTGGTGGGTTTTTCGTTATTCCTCGCACACATTTTTTGTGCCTTTATTGCGATATGTCATGCTGCGACCCAAGGCCGCAGAGTGCGACTGGCGAGAAAGTGGCTTTCCGTGTAGAGTTCGACCCGAATTCTATGTGGCTGGAGAAAGCTTTGAGCCTGTGCCTGCAAGCCCGCCAGCTGGCCTGTGAACGCGATGACCGTTGGCTATTTGAAGGGCTCGATCTTGATATTCACAGTGGTGAGATCGTGCGCATTGAAGGGCCCAATGGCAGCGGCAAAACAACGCTGTTGAAAATTCTCTCGGGTCAGCTGAGTGACTATCATGGCGAGCTTTACTGGAATGGCGCATTAATGCGTGAAGGTCGTGAACATTTTCTCGCCAATTTGCTCTATTTAGGACACGCCCCTGGGGTTAAATCAGGACTAACCCCCTTAGAAAACCTAGCCTGGTATCAGGCGCTTAGTGGTGAGTCGGGGTCTGAAGAGCAGCGTGAAGAGGCCCTGGCTAATGTGGGGTTAAGAGGTTTTGAAGACGTACCAGCAGGTCAGCTTTCTGCGGGCCAGCAGCGCCGGGTGGCGCTGGCAAGGTTAACGCTTACCCCGCGTGCCCTCTGGGTGCTGGATGAGCCATTTACCGCCATTGATCGTGATGGGGTGGCAGCACTTGAGGCGCAGCTTGTTACGCATGCAAAGGCGGGGGGATGTGTACTGGTTACCACCCACCATGAGCTAACCGCTTCACCCGTGCTTAGAAGAGTACAGTTGGGGTAAAAGGAGATAGTGTTGCCCAGTACAAATGCCACCGCCAGTGCTCCAGTAATGCTTATGTACGAGCCCCAAGGAGGGCTTCTAGTGGCACTAAGCGCCACGCTTAAGCGTGATTTAACGCTGATGCTGCGTAGGCGAGGGGAAGTGCTTAATCCGCTGGTGTTTTTTGCCCTAGTGATCACCCTTTTTCCTATCGGTATTTCGCCTGACCCTCAGCTATTAGCGGTTATTGCTCCAGGGTTACTGTGGGTGGCGGCATTATTGGCAGCGCTGCTTTCTTTAGATAGCCTGTTTCGCAGCGATTACGAAGATGGCAGCCTGGAGCAAATGCTGTTAGCACCGCAGCCTCTGGCAGCATTAGGCTTAGCAAAAGTGGCGGTGCATTGGCTGCTGACCGGGTTGCCTCTGGCACTAATGGCGCCAGTGCTCGGCATTATGCTGGCACTTCCCGCTGGCAGCTATCTGGTACTAGCACTTTCATTGGCACTGGGTACGGCTAGCTTAAGCTTAATTGGTGCGATTGGCGCCGCGCTAACCGTAGGCTTGGCACGGGGAGGGGTACTGCTCTCGTTGCTGGTACTGCCGCTGTATATTCCAATACTTATTTTTGGAGCCGGTGCGGTACAGGCCGCGATTATGGGCGATGGCGTGGCGGCACACTTGGCAATTCTGGGCGCGTTATTGGCTATGGCGTTGATGCTTTCACCCTGGGCAATTGCCGCGTCACTTCGCATCAGTATCAACGGCTAAAGGACGGAAAATCCATGTGGGCCTTTATTAACAAACTAAGATCACCCAAGTGGTTTTACACGATTAGCGCAAAGCTGCAGCCCTGGTTTTGGGCAGTAGCCGCGTTGCTGTTGATAGTCGGTACGGTTTGGGGGCTTGTCTTTGCACCTGCGGATTATCAGCAGGGGAATAGTTTCCGTATTATTTACGTTCATGTGCCAGCGGCTTTTTTAGCCCAGTCGGTTTTTGTTTCCATGGCCATCACTGGGCTGGTGTTTATGGTGTGGAAAATCAAAATCGCTGATATGGCCGCGACCGTAATGGCGCCACTAGGCGCGGCGATGACATTCATCGCGCTTTTTTCGGGGGCGGTGTGGGGAGTGCCCACTTGGGGAACGTGGTGGATGTGGGATGCACGTCTCACTTCAATGCTGATTTTACTGTTTTTATACTTGGGCGTTATTGCCTTACGGGGAGCGTTTAGCAGTCGCGATAGCGGCTCACGCGCAGCCTCCGTATTGGCGATGGTGGGGGTTATCAATATCCCGATTATTAAATACTCGGTGGATTGGTGGTACACGCTTCATCAGCCCGCCACCTTTACGATCACTGGCCGAGCGGCGATGCCGATGGAAATGTGGGCACCGCTACTGATTATGGTGTTGGGGTTTTACAGCTTTTTTATTGGCTTAACGCTAATGCGCACGCGTAGCGAGATCTTACGCCGTGAGGCCAGCAAGCGCTGGGTGCGTGATTTGATAGAGGAGTCGCACTAATGGCTTTCTCGTCGATGAATGAATTTCTCGCAATGGGCGGTCATGGGCCTTACGTATGGGCTGCCTGGGGCGTTACTGCGCTGCTGTTTTTAGTCATCTTGTGGCATGCACGACGGGAACGTCGCCAGTTGCTTAACGGCTTGAAGCGTCGTGCTCGCCGTGAAAGACAGGCGAACAGCTACCCACCAACAACAGCAGCGCAGGCACCGGTTAAACCTGTTCAAGGGGACGTTCATCATGACGCCTAAACGTAAGCAAAAGCTATTTGTCATTTTAGGGTTAGTCTCATTAACGGCAATTGCCGTGGGGCTGACCCTTTATGCGCTGCGTGCCAACATCAATCTGTTCTTCAGTCCGGTACAAATTGCCCAAGGTGATGCGCCTATCGAACGTCAAATCCGCGCGGGTGGAATGGTAAAAGAGGGGTCGGTTTCACGCGACCGAGAAAGCTTAAATGTTGAGTTTTTGGTGACGGACTACGTCGATGATCTTAACGTTTATTACAGTGGGATTTTGCCGGACCTCTTCCGTGAAGGGCAAGGAGTGGTCGTCGTTGGTGAGCTACAGGCCGATGGACGTTTCCGCGCTGACCAGGTGCTGGCACGCCATGATGAAAATTATATGCCGCCAGAAGTCGCGCAAGCGCTGGAGGAAGCTGGCTACTCGCCTGCAGACTTCCAAGCGAAAGCGGCTAAAGTCGGCGAACGGTTGGAGCAAGAAGGCGTTCCACACGCTAGCGAATACTAACAACGCTCAGGCTGCCCTGCTGCGCAGCATGCTGTTTTGCCCAGTGCTATCTCGGAGCGCTCATGTTCATTAAAATGATTCCTGAAATTGGCCATTTTGCCTTGGTTATCGCTCTATTAATGGCGATAGTTCAGTCCGTCATGCCGCTGGCCGGTGCCGCTACCCGCCGGCCACTATGGATGGCCTATGGGCGTCCTATGGCCGCCGGCCAGTTTCTCTTTGTCGCAATTGCTTATCTTTGCCTTACTACCAGCTACATGCTGGATGATTTCAGCGTTGCTAACGTTGCCAATAACTCGAACTCGCTATTGCCCTGGTATTACAAATTTAGCGCCGTGTGGGGAAACCATGAAGGTTCGGTACTGCTATGGAGCCTAATGTTAGCAGGCTGGGGGTTTGCCGCATCGGTGTTCTCTGGCGACTTGCCGCGGGATATGGTGGCGCGGGTTCAAGGCATTATGGGGATGGTATGCGTTGGCTTCCTGCTGTTTATCTTAATGACCTCGAATCCTTTTGAGCGCCTGTTACCTAACATGCCGCAGGATGGCGCCGATCTAAACCCGCTGCTTCAAGACTTTGGTCTCATTGTGCACCCCCCCATGCTTTACATGGGCTATGTGGGCTTTTCCGTTGTCTTTGCCTTCGCTATTGCCGCCCTGTTAGGCGGCCGATTAGATGCAGCTTGGACGCGGTGGGCTCGCCCCTGGACTAACTTAGCCTGGGCGTTCCTTACCGTGGGCATTGCGTTAGGCAGCTGGTGGGCGTACTACGAGCTTGGCTGGGGTGGCTGGTGGTTCTGGGATCCGGTCGAAAACGCGTCGCTGCTCCCCTGGCTTACCGGCACTGCATTAGTGCACTCTTTAGCAGTCACCGAAAAACGTGGTTCATTTAAAAGCTGGACGGTACTATTGGCGATCTCAACGTTCTCACTGTCGCTAATGGGTACCTTCCTGGTGCGCTCAGGGGTCTTAACGTCGGTACACGCGTTCGCCAATGACCCTTCTCGCGGCTTCTTTATTTTAATGCTGCTAGCGATCACCGTTACGCTCTCGCTGCTGGTGTTTGCGTTACGCGCACCACGCGTCAGTCACAAAGTGGGGTTTAACTGGCTTTCACGGGATTCACTGTTGCTGGTTAACAATATTCTGCTGGTTATCATGACCGTCACCGTATTGCTGGGAACGGTATACCCGTTAATTCTCGACTCCCTGGGGCTGGGGAAAATCAGCGTAGGGCCTCCTTATTTTAACACCCTGTTTGTGCCCCTCACGATTGTGATGTGTATGTTTATGGGCTTAGGCCCTGTTGCCCGCTGGAAGGGCATGGAGGCGGGCGAGCTTGTCCGTAAGCTATGGATTGCCGGTGCCGCATCGCTTGTGCTTGGGGCAGCAATGCCGCTGTTGTACGGCGGGGAGTGGAACCTGTGGGTCTCATTAGGGATTATTTCAGCCCTGTGGATTGTGCTGCCCATGGTGCGCGACTTGTTTGATAAAACTCGCCATGCGAGTTCCTTCGTCGCTGGCCTGCGTAAGCTCTCGCTGTCTTATTGGGGAATGGTGCTCGGGCATGTGGGAATTGCGGTGACTATCGTGGGTGTGGCGGTTGTTTCGAATTACAACATTGAGCGTAACGTGCGCATGTCGCCGGGCACCACGGTGGAAGTCGCAGGCTACCAGTTCACGATGACCGAGCTAACCAATCGTCGTGGGCCGAACTTCCTGGCAGATACGTCGATCATCCAGGTGCAGCGTGGTGAAACAGGTCGCAGCTTCGTTATGCGCCCAGAAAAACGTCTTTATCTAGCGACCGGTATGCCCATGACTCAGGTAGCGTTGCGCCCTGGTCTGTTCCGCGACCTGTATGTGGCGATGGGTGAAGACCTGGAAGATGGCAGCTACGCCATGCGAATTCAGTATAAGCCGTTTGTGCGCTGGCTTTGGTTGGGTGGCTTATTGATGGCATTTGGCGGTGTATTGGCCGTGGTTGATAAGCGCTACCGTCGAGTAGCTGCGCGTAAATCGGCGCCTGCTGAGGCTGCTCAAGCGTCGTCGAAGGAGGCTACGGCATGACTCGGCGCCTATTACTGCTACTGCTACCGGTTAGTTTTATAGGGGTTGCGCTGTTTCTCTACCAGGGGTTAGGGATTAATCCCTCTGATCGTGACTCTGCACTGATGGCGAGGGAGTTTCCTGCCTTTGAGGCCAGCACCCTACGCGATGCCAACCGTCATGTGGATCAGTCGCTGCTTACCGGCGAGGTTACCCTCGTGAATGTATGGGGTGAGTGGTGCCCCGCCTGTAAGCAAGAAATGCCTCAGTTATTGGCATTGGCGGATAACAATATCCGCATGGTGGGTATTAACTATCGGGATACCCGCGAAAAAGGACTGGAGTTTTTAAGCGAGTTTGGCGACCCCTTTGAGGTCAATATCTTTGACCCCGAAGGCAGCTTGGGCTTTGACCTTGGCGTTTACGGCGCGCCAGAAACTTTTCTGGTCGATGCTAACGGTGTAATTCGCTATCACCATAAAGGTTACGTATCGCCTGATGATGTCCGCGAACGCATCCTGCCGGAGGTGGAAAAATGGCGCTAATTCGAACGCTCTCAGTGCTCTTAATGTTGCTCTTCACCGCCAGTGCGATGGCGGGGGGGATAGAAATTCGCGAATTTGATGATCCGGTAATGGAGAAGCGCTACCGCGACTTAACCGCCTCCATGCGCTGTCCTCTGTGTGAAAATCAGGCCATTGATGACTCTGATGCGCCGATATCAGGCGATATGCGAGACCGAGTTTACCTACTGCTTCAAGACGGACGATCGGATATTGAAATCATAGACCACATGGTACAGCGGTTTGGAGATTACATTCTTTATAACCCACGCCTGGAAAACCGCACCTACTTACTATGGGGGCTGCCTATTGGGCTGGTTTTCATAGGGGGGCTGGTTGTTGTTCTGATGGTTCGCGCCCGCCGCAACGCGTCTGCTAAAGCCCTTAGTGCCGAAGAACGCGCCCGTCTGGATGCTCTGATCAACCGCGAGAGGTCTTCATGACACCGCTCTGGATTGCAATTGCTTTACTGTTACTGCCAGCACTTTGGCTGCTGATATCGCCTATGCGCAGCGCCCGTTCATTAAGTGACCAGCTACATCATTTTGAAGCTAACGATACCTCTGCCGAGCAAAATGTGGCGATATTTAAACGCCGGCTAGCCTCTCTAGAGTCCGCCCACGAACGGGGGGATATTGATAAAGCTCGCTTTGAAGAAGATCGGTTAGAGCTAGAGCGCAGCCTGTTAGAAGACACCGTTATTCAAACTAAGCGCCCGCTAAAAGCCGCTACTGCAGGCAAGCTTGTGGTGCCAGTCGTTATGGTGGGCGTCGTCGTTGCTAGCGTGTTTTGGTACCAACAACACGGCGCTGAGGGAGACCTGACGCTTTATGCGATTCAGCAAGAAGTGAGAAACGACCCGGACGCATCGTTGGCCATGTATCTGGAGCGTATGGAGGCGGAAGCTGCCCGTCAGCCAAATAACCCTAGCGTGTGGAGCTTACTGTTCCCGCTCTACCGCGAATCAGGCCAGCCTGAAAAAGCGGCCGCTGCCTTGGAGCGGTTGATAGATATTGATGGCCGCATTGCACCACTGCTGGCCCAATTAGCCCAGCTGCGCTTCTTTATGGCCGAGCGCGAACTAACGTCAGAGGTTCAAGCATTAGTGGATGAAACCCTGGCGCAAGATCCGCGCCAGCCAACCGTCTTAGGTATTTTGGGCATTCATGCGTTTGATAACGGTGAGTATGAAACCGCCATTGATCATTGGCGCCGCGCCCTTGCCAATATTGAAGACCCCAATACAGCCTCTTCACTGCGCGATGGTATTCGTGTTGCCCAGCTACGTTTAGGCATTGAGCCAGAAACAGCGAATGTAGACGCTGCGCAGAGTCAGGGCGTGCGGGTCACCGTGTCGTTAGATGAGGCCCTGATGGGCAGCGTTGATGATGATGCAACGGTGTTTATCACGGCGCGTGATATAGAAGGTGAGCTGCCGCCGTTAGCAGTGGTGCGTGGTCAAGTCTCTGAGCTGCCGATGACCGTGATATTAGACGACACTGCGGCTATGTCGCCAGAAGCGCAAATTTCTCAAGTCCGCGATGCACGTCTCATAGTGCGTGTTTCGCCTTCTGGCCAAGCCACGCCTCAACCGGGGGATCTGTTTGGCGACCTGGAAAGTGTGAGCGTAGGGCCCATTAGCGAAGATGAAGCGGCCAATGTTGTCATTAACCGGGTTTTTGAATAATCGCCACGCACGCAAGTAGCTGCTAAGAAGGGGCGCAATGCGCTTAACCTCTATTCGCCTGGTTGGGTTTAAGTCCTTTGTTGACCCTGTCACGGTGCCCTTCGATGGCAATATGACGGCCATCGTTGGGCCAAACGGCTGTGGCAAATCCAATATCATTGATGCCGTCCGCTGGGTTATGGGGGAGTCTTCCGCCAAAACCCTGCGCGGTGAATCCATGGCCGATGTTATCTTCAACGGCTCAACAGGACGTAAGCCCATTGGCCAAGCGTCCATTGAGCTCAAGTTTGATAATCGTGATGGCGGTATGGGCGGCGTTTACGCTCAGTACGCAGAGATCGCCGTCAAGCGTTTGGTTACCCGGGACGGTCAATCCAACTATTTCTTTAATGGGCAAAAATGCCGTCGGCGAGACATCGCGGACCTGTTTATGGGCACCGGCCTAGGCCCGCGCTCCTACGCGATTATTGGACAGGGGATGATATCGCGGTTGATTGAAGCTCGGCCCGATGACCTGCGCGCCACATTGGAAGAAGCTGCGGGTATCTCTAAGTACAAAGAGCGCCGTCGGGAAACTGAAAACCGTATGCGCCGTACCCAGGAAAACCTAGAGCGCCTGGACGATATTCGTGAAGAGCTGGATAAGCAGCTTGAGCGCCTCAAGCGCCAAGCCGAAGCGGCGAAGCGCTATCAAGAGCTAAAACAGCAGGAGTACCGACTCAAAGGTGAGCTGGCGCTGCTGCGCGGTCGCACGCTGCGTATTGAACAGTCCCATCAAGAGAGCCGCGTCCGCGAGCTGGAAATTGCGGTTGAAAAAGACGTATTTGGCGTTCGCCAGTGTGAAACCCGCTTGGAACAAGCCCGCGAGCAGCACGATGAGCTAGCCGATGTGCTGGACCGCCATCAGCAACAGTTTTACGAAACCACCACCCGCATTGCCCGTTTGGAGCAAGACCAAGCCCACCGTCGCAGCCGCGAAGCCCAGCTGGCCAGCGACATGGCTACCGCCCGCCGAGACCTCGATGAACAGCGTCGAGTCAGCGAGGGTGACCAAGAGCGCCTAGCGACTATTGAGACGCGTTTTGATGAGCTGCTTCCAGAGCATGAAGCGCTTGAGGAGCAGCTTGAAATCCTTGAGCAGACCCTGGCCGACGCGACACCAGCGTTAGAGGCTGCCGAGCAGCAGTGGGCGGATGCTGAAAACCGCTGGCGCGAGACCAGCCGCGATGCCGACCGTAGCCAGGACCAGTTACGTCACCTAGAACAGCGCATCACCCGTTTACAGGTGGAACGTCAGCGCCGTCAGCAGCAGCAAGCGGAGTTAGCAGATGTCTCTGCGTTACACTCCGAACATGCCGAATGTCAGGAGCAGCGTGAAGCGGCAGAGCAGCGCAGCAACGCTTTTCAAGCCGAACGTGACCAGTGGCAGCAGCGTTACAGCGATGCCAAAGCCGCCTACCAACAGGCTGTCCAGGCCCGTGACCAGCAGCGCGCGGCTCTCAGCCAGCAGCAGGGCGAGTTGGCTTCGCTGCAAGCGCTGATCGACGCCGCCCTGGCCGACCACGATCCCCAGCTAAGCGACACGCTGGCCGCCCATGGCCTCGCGGACGCGCCCCGGTTGGGTGAAGCAATTACCGTGAGCCAGGGCTGGGAGCGGGTCATTTCCTGGCTGCTGGCGCCCTGGTTAAACGCCCGGCTGGTAGCCGCGGAACAGCTACAGTCACTGCCCGAGGCGCTGGCCACGGAGTGGTGTTTGATTGACCAGGCATCACCGGCTTACTCCGCTATTGCGGGCTCAGGGCAGCGACTTAGCGGTGTGGTAAAAGGGGCTGGCGCCCTTGGTGAGTGGTTAGCACGTATTCACTACGTTGATACCGCCGAGGCCGCAGAGGCGATGTTGCCCATGTTGGCCCCTGGCGAGAGCGTTGTTAGTCAAGACGGTGTATGGCGCGGGCGGGGCTGGCTGCATCAGCAGGCCAACGGCGAGGGCGTGGATGCGCTTTTGGTGACCCGACGCCGTTATGATGCGCTCGCCGCTCGGCGTGAGCAGGATGAAGAAGCGTTGGCGCTGCTAGACGCACAGTGTGATGCTGCCAGTGATGCCATCGAAGCGTTGGAGCTTGCTCGAGACCAGCAGGCATCAGAGGAGCGCGCCCACGCGGCAACACTCCAGCAATTGGCGGTGCAAGAGCAGCGCCTTGCCCAGCGGCTGGAGCATTTAGAGGGTCGCGCTAGCGAGCTGAGCGAGGAGCTGGCACAGCTGCAGGAGGATGAGGCGGAACTAACGCTAACGTTAGAAGAGCAGCGTGCCCGTTGGCACAGTGCCATGGAGCAGTTGGAGGCCGCCGCTGAAGTACGGGAAACCAGCGAGGAGCAGCGCCGTCGCCAGCGCGAGCAGCGCGAGCAGTTAAACCAGCAGCATGCGCCGCTTAAAGCACGCCAGCAGTTACTCGCGCTTGAGCGTGAGCGGTTAAAAGCCGAGAGAGATAGCCTGCGTGCGCAGCAAACCCGCTCAATCGATACTGAAGAGCGTTTGGCACTACGTATTGCCGAGTTAGAAGAAGCGCGGGAAATGCTGGTAGAGCCAGATGAGCTCGCCGCCGAAGAGCTCGAGGAGCTGTTTCATCAACGCGAACAGCAAGAGCGTCGTTTAAACGAGACTCGCCAACAAGCTCAAGCGTTAGCAGAGCAGTTGCGTAATGACGAGCTAGCCCGCCAGCAGCATGAGCGCAATTTAGAGCAAACCCGAGAACAGTTGCAGCAGCGACGCATGGACGTGCAAGCTCTGGTGCTAAAAGCCGCTACCCAGGATGAGCAGTTAGACGAGCTTGGCCACGATGCTGAGGCACTTGCCGAACACTTGCCCAGCGATGCCAATGAAACAGCGTGGCAGGAGCGTTTAGAGAGCACGTCAGATAAGATTCGTCGTCTGGGCGCCATTAATCTCGCGGCGATTGAAGAGTACGATCAACAGGCCGAACGGCGTAACTACTTGGAAGCCCAGCACGCTGAACTCACCGAAGCGCTGGAAACCTTAGAGCGGGCGATTAAACGGATCGACCAAGAAACCCGCGTGCGCTTTAAAGAGACCTTCGAGCAGGTGAATACTGGATTACAAGCGCTTTTCCCCCGCGTGTTTGGCGGCGGTGCGGCCTGGCTAACGCTGACCGGAGAGGATCTGCTTGAGACCGGGGTGGCGATCATGGCTCGGCCACCGGGTAAGAAAAACAGCACGATCCACCTCTTATCAGGGGGAGAAAAGGCGCTAACGGCGCTCTCTTTGGTATTTGCAATTTTTCAGCTCAATCCAGCACCGTTCTGTATGCTCGACGAAGTCGATGCGCCGCTGGACGACGCCAATGTTGGCCGTTACGCAAAGCTGGTGAAAGAGATGTCCGAAAGCGTGCAGTTTATCTATATTACCCACAATAAAATCGCGATGGAGGCTGCCGAACGCCTCATGGGGGTCACGATGCAGGAGCCGGGTGTGTCGCGGTTGGTCTCGGTAGGGATTGATGAAGCGGCAGCGCTAGTCGACTAGCAGGCGCCTGAACCCACTCATTCACGTCAGTGACGTTGCACTGGCTTAAGCGCACAGAATTTTTTACGGAAATTCGCAAGAAACATAAACGTTCACTAGGATTACACTTAGTAATACTTGGAGTGCGGTAGTAACAGTGGTTAAGCACTTATCACTGTTTAAAATACGCTTGATAGTAGGGCAGTTGAAGTACTGTATTACCGCTGAAAATTAGCCATGCTAAAATTGAAATTTATTTAAATCAGTAGGATAGGCGCTGTCGTAAGCGGTTCTCCGATTAGTTAGCGTAAAGCGCTTATAAGAAGAAACCCAGGATCGGTGTTAATAAGCACTAAAATTGCACTTTTCATGGTTGATACGGTCGGAAAATTGCCTTAAAAACTTCTAATGCGTCGTACTAACGTAGAAAATAGCAAAAAGTGGCCCTTTTCGTAGCAATCGCGCTATGCTTGGTGATAATTAGTGACTATCTAAAAGGTTTCCGTCTTCAGGCATAGCGCCTTAGCAACCGGTTAAATGACCCATGGAATGCTCGACATGGAATTAAGAGAGTGGTTAATCATTCTAGGACTGGCACTGGTTTCGCTTATCGTGGTCGACGGTGTGCGAAGACTTCAACGTCAGCGGCGTGTCCCTCAGCTAGACCAGGCAGCCAAAGACCTACCGGCTGTTAAACCGGAAGAGTTTGACGATGCCGCTAAAGAGGCCGAAATCAATTGGGAGCTGCCTAATGGTGGCGCCAGGGTCGTTAAGCCCGCGGATTATAGCGGCCTTGGAAACAAGCCCAAATTAGAGCGCCAAGAGCATCCTGGGCCGTCGAAAGTGCTCAATGATTTTAAACGCTCATTCTCTAAAGCGATGCCTAAACAGAAGCCCGTGGATAAGCAGAAAGTTCAGCAGACATCCGCACCTGTTCCTCCAGCTTCTTCTGGCTCTCAATACAGCGCATCTACAGCCGCCTCGCACAGCGAGCAGCCGGCATGTGAGCAAGAGCGCCGCGAGCCTAGTGTGTCTATGGTCGAGCCCAGTGTATCGATGGTGGAAAACGATAGCCCCACGGCTTCAGCACCTTCCCAGGCTAAAGCTACAAACAAAGTTGAATCTACCGACTCTGAGCCACGTGTTTCCGATGAAAGGCGAGCGGATGAAAAACCACCGGTAGAGCCTGTTCAAACGTCTGCGTCGACAGAAACCGCTGCAACAAAGCCTGCTTCAGACGCGGATGCCCTTTCTATGCCGCTCTCCACGATTGAGACGCCTACCTCAGAAGCCGAGACGCCGAAGCAAGCGGTTCACCAAGAAGAACCAGAACCTGTTTTGCGCGCCGAACCGGAAGACGCCGTATTTGCAAAACAGTCGTCTGATGCACCCAAGCGCCGGCAGCTTCGTCAAGAGACGGCAGGCGAGCACGAGGAGCTTGATGACGATGAAATTGACGAATACCGGTTGGTCGATTTTGAGGGTATCGGCCGCTCCTTCAAACGCCGCTTAATTGAGCGCCGTAAACAGAAGGCGATTAAGAAAGCGGAAAAAGCCAAGCGTGCCGAAGCATTAGCCAAACAGAAGGCTGAGCGTAAGGCCCTGGAAGCCGAACAGCGCCGCGAGGCGAAAGAGGCTGCTGACGCTGAAAAAGCCCGCATTGCCCAAGAGCGTGCGGAAGCCCGAGAGGCAGCGGCCAACGCTGCGGAAGCTCAGCGCATTGCAATGCAGCAAGAGGCGCGTGAAAGTGCCGCCGCTAGCGCCTCAGCGCCTCGTCACGACGAGGATCTTCAACAAGCTCACTCTGCACAGTATGCCAACGACTATTCCCAGGGTTATGACAGCGTCGATGAGTATGATGAATACGTCACCGATGCTTACGCTGAGCAAGATAGCGTGGTACGTACCCATCCAGCGCTTGAAAAGGCGTTACGTCACGACGTGAATGGCGCGCATGCCAAAGAAACGTTGACCAACGCCGATGAAATGGTGGTGATTAGCGTTCTCTCTCGTGATCCTGAAGGCTTTGATGGCGGCAAGTTGCTTGAGCTAATGATGGTATGTGGGCTGCGCTACAGCCGTGAAATGGGCGTTTTTCACCGCTTTGAAACCGAAAGTGCGGAAAGCGAGCTGCAGTTCTCAATGGTTAACGTGTTAAAGCCGGGTACGTTCCCCATTGAGGAAATGGATGAGTTCGTGACGCCAGGCATTACCTTCCTGATGCCACTGCCCGGTGCTGCGGATAGTTCCGCCGCGTTTGAGGCCATGGTAGAAACCGCGATGGTGCTAGTGCGCCATATGGGCGGCGAACTGAAAGATGAAAACCGCAGTGTGATGACCGCACAAACCATCGAGTTTGCCCGTCAACGGGTGCATGAATTTGAGCGTCGACACCGTTTACATCGCCAATTGCAGGCGCGCTAATCGCCGCGTTGTTATACCACCCGCCTTCCACGAAGGCGGGTGTTTTTGTTATTAAACGTCCGTTTTTCTTTGTACGCCGGAACCCCTGAATGAGTCAGCCTGCCCCCCATTTGCTTGAAGAGATTAGCCAGCTTCGCGCCGAGTTGGACGATGCTAATTATCGCTACTATGTGCTGGACGAACCAACACTGACGGATGCGGATTATGACCGTAAGCTACAGCGCTTAACGCAGCTAGAGGCTGAGCATCCTGCACTGATAACGCCCGACTCGCCCACCCAGCGTGTTGGCGCTTCACCGGCAGATGGGTTTCCCGAGGTTGCCCACGCCATACCGATGCTCTCGCTGGATAATACCTTTAGTCGTGATGATATTGTGGCGTTTGCCGAACGCGTGGCGGAGCGCTTGGAGTGTCAGGCCGGTGAGATTGAGTTTAGCTGTGAGCCTAAACTCGATGGTGCTGCGGTGTCGCTCGTGTATGAGCGGGGCGCGTTAGCCATCGGTGCGACTCGGGGGGATGGCCGGACGGGAGAAGGCATTACCTCGAACCTGCGTACCCTGCGCTCCGTTCCGCTCAAGTTAATAGGAGAAGACATCCCAGCGTTGCTTGAAGTGCGTGGTGAGGTGATCATGCGCCACGCAGGGTTTGAGGCGCTTAATGACCGTGCCAGAGATGAAGGAAGCAAGGTATTCGCCAACCCGCGTAACGCGGCTGCGGGCAGCTTACGCCAGCTTGATCCGCGCATTACCGCGACCCGCCCGCTAGAGTTTCATGCCTATCAAGCGGCACGGTTGCAGCCTGATATGGGAGACACTACCCACAGCGCGCTGATGGCACGACTATCGACGCTTGGGTTTCGCACCAGCACCGAGCTAACCACGATGCACGGCCCAGAGACCGTTGCCGACTATTGCGAACAGTTAGGTGCAAAACGCGACCAGCTTGGCTACGACATTGATGGCGTGGTGATTAAGGTGAATGATCTTCGTCATCAGCGGGAGCTGGGTTTTGTGGCCCGCGCCCCTCGCTGGGCGGTGGCGTTTAAATTTCCGGCCCAGGAAGAGGTTACCACGCTGAACGATGTGGAATTTCAGGTGGGGCGCACCGGCGCCATTACGCCGGTGGCGCGCCTGGAGCCGGTCACGGTGGCCGGTGTTACCGTCTCCAACGCCACGCTGCATAACGCCGATGAGATTATCCGCTTAGGCGTGATGATTGGCGATACCGTCGCCATTCGCCGTGCAGGAGATGTTATTCCCCAGGTGGTGCGGGTGGATGAAGAGAAGCGCCCGGTAAATGCCCGCGCGATTAGCTTCCCCAACCACTGCCCAGTGTGCGGCTCGGAGATCGAACGCCTGGAAGGTGAGGCGGTGGCGCGCTGCTCTGGCGGGCTTTACTGCGCTGCTCAGCGCAAAGAGGCGCTAAAGCACTTTGCTAGCCGCAAGGCGCTGGATGTGGATGGGCTGGGTGAAAAACTTATCGAGCAGTTAGTGGACCTAGACTGGGTGAAAACGCCTGCCGACCTTTTTCATCTAAGCGTGGAGCAGTTAAAGAGTCTGCCGCGCATGGGTGAAAAGTCGGCGACGAATTTGGTCAATGCCCTAGAGAAGGCCAAGCAGACCACGCTAGCGCGATTTATTTACGCGCTAGGCATCCGTGAGGTGGGCGAAGCCACGGCCGCCAACGTGGCTAGCCATTTTGGCACCTTGCAAGCCCTGCAAGACGCCGACCTAGCGGCGTTGGAAGCGGTGAACGACGTAGGCCCCATTGTCGCTAAGCATATTCATACGTTTTTTCGCCAACCCCACAACCTAGAAACGCTGCAAGCGCTGATTGAGGCGGGCATTACCTGGCAAGAGTCAGAAGTCACCCAAGGCCCCACGCCGCTAGAAGGCCAAACGTGGGTGCTGACCGGTGCCATGGAGAGCATGACCCGCGATGAAGGCAAAGCGCGGCTTCAGGCGCTGGGGGCTAAAGTGGCGGGCAGCGTATCGAAAAAGACCACCTGCCTAGTGGCGGGCGAAGCCGCGGGCAGCAAGCTCACCAAAGCCGAGCAGTTGGGCGTTGAAGTGATTGACGAAGCGACTTTTATTGACCGTTTAACCGCCTGGGAGCAAAGCGAATGAGCCGATTTATCGAAGTGCCGGCACGCATGCTGCCGCCGGAAACACTGAATGCGCTGCTGGAAGCGTTTGTGACTCGCCAGGGCTATGACACGACCGATACGACGGGCGAAGGCATGCATGGCTGGGTAGCGGAGCTAAAAAAGCAGTTAGAGCGTCACGAGCTGATTATTGCTCATGACCTTGAGCTGGAAATGACCGAAGTCATGACGCTCGCCCAATGGCGCTCCTTTGGGCGAGATCTGGCGGATGATGAGGAAGAGGGCGACTACTGAGCACGCACCAGCGCGCTGATAATGCGTCGTCCTGGGTGTAGGTGGTCGATGAGCGGTTGCTCTAGCGGTAGCGGCTCATCACAGATGCGTGAGGCGATCACCTCCGCGCACAGCGGCGCGCTGGCTAGACCCCTTGAACCATGGGCGGTGGATATCCATAGACCTGGGTAGTGCTCACCGTTAACCGTCGGCACTTTAGAAGCATCTTTGCGCAGCACAGCGTAATCCCGCTGCCACGCCTCTGTGTGGGGCACTGGTCCGGCGTAAGGGGTTTTATCGGGGCTGGCCGCTCGAACCGCTGCACGACCTTCTAGCTGTTCCGGGGTGAGCGCCGCACCGCTCGCCTCAAGCATGGTCACCCACGCTGGCAACGCCTGTCTCAGCTCATCGATATTGCGCTGGTGCTCTTCCTCGACCACTTGCGTCGTGGCGTTATTGGGCACGAAGCTCGCACCAAAGGTCAGTACGTTCTCCATCGGTGGCGATACATAGCCACCCGCGCACACCACTTTTGTGGGCACCTTAATGCCTTCTGGCAGCGTTAGCTCACTCACTTGGCCACGCACTTGCTGCAACGGCAGCTCGGCGGTTTGGGCAAACTGGTTCGCCAGCGATGCCGTGGCGATCACCACCTGATCAGCCTGCAGCGTTTCACCGCTGGTCAGCACTACCCGCCACTGCGGGGCTTTGTAGGCTTGCCGTAACTCGCTGACCTCGACCTGCCGCAGGGTAATATTGGGGTGTTGCAGCAGCTGTTCGCAGAGCCTTTTCGGCTGAACCCACCCCGCCTGGGGATAAAAAAGCCCGTGCGCGGCGGATACCGGCACCCCCGCTAGGCTGCTCAGCGCGTCAGTCTGGGCAGATACCACTGATGCCGGTAGCGGATGATTAGCCATAAAACGCTGCTGGCGGGTGGCCTCTTTATCGCTTAATGCAAGTTGTAGCACGCCACAGGGCTGCCAAAGCGGCGGCTCCTGTGGAAAAGCGGCGGCCAGTTGGCCCAGCCAGCGCTGGCTATACAGCAGCCCGGCTAGGTAAACGCGGCTTTGATGGTTGGTTTCCACCGCCAGCTTTACATAGAGCGCCCCCTGGCGGTTACCAGAGCCGCCTGCGCCAGGGGTAACGCGCTCAATTACCGTCACTTGCTTGCCGCGCTTTGCCAGCGCTGCCGCCACGCTACTGCCTGCCATGCCAGCGCCAATCACTACAACGTGTTTGGCTTCGTAGTGGGCAGGCGGCATGAACCAGGGCGTCGAGCTGCGTCGTGTATCCGTCGGTGGGGCGTCAATGCCGCCCGCGAGCATCTCCCGCTTGCGGCCAAAGCCAGGCACTTTCTTCCACTGAAACCCTGCCGCCTTTAACCCGCGCTTCACAATCCCTGCACAGGTAAACGTGGCAAACGTAGCGCCGGGGCGAGAGCGGGCGGCCATGGCTTCAAACAGTTCGGGTTGCCACATATCCGGGTTTTTAGAGGGCGCAAAGCCGTCTAAAAACCATGCGTCTACCTGGCCCTCCAGCAGGTTCAGTCGCTCGGTGGTGTCGCCAAAGTGCAGGTCGAGGGTCACACGCTTGCTGAGGTGCAGGCGGTGTACGCCGCTCACCGCCTCCGGCCATAGCGTACACAGTACCTGTGAATAACGGGCCAGCGACGGCCAGGCGCTTAGGGCGCGGGTCAGCGAATCTCGGTCGAGAGGAAATTTTTCTGTGGATAACAGATGCAGCCGCGCGTTGGCTGGCGCATGCTGTTCAAAACAGGCCCAGGCGCAGAGCATATTCAGCCCGGTGCCAAAGCCGGTTTCGCCAATCACAAAGGCGCGGGTGGGCTGCCATGTGGCAAAACGCTCGGGTAGCTGATTGGCTCCTAAAAAGACGTGCTCGGTCTCTGCGCGGCCATCTTCGCGAGAAAAGTACACATCACCGAAGGCATCCGAATGCGGCGAGGCGTCGTTCCAAGAGAGCAGCGGGGCACTTAGCGCAGAAAGCGGAGGAAGGGCATTTGAGCGATGTTCAGAACGATGGTGCACGCGGGAGTCCGTGGTGGTGAAGTCAGTAATGAAAATTGGTTAAAAAACGACCAATTTGTTAATCGTAGCGCTATCTCTGGCTTATAGAAAAGCGTCCGCCGAGTTTTCACAGAGTTTTCCACAGGCTCTGTGAAAAAGACGGCGGACCCTCCACACTCGCGCTAATCGGTCAAGGCAAAACTTTCTTGAACGGTTTAACAATGACCTTGGCATACACCCCGGCAATGATATAAGGGTCGGCGTCTGCCCAGGCTTGAGCGGCCTCTAGGCTTTCAAACTCTGCAACCACCAAGCTACCGCTAAAGCCAGCTTCGCCCGGGTTTTCGGCATCAATCGCCGGGTGGGGGCCTGCTAGCACCAAGCGACCTTCATCGCGCAGTGCCTCTAGCCGGGCGAGGTGGTCTGGTCGGGCCGCTAAACGACGCTCCAAGCTGTTAGATACATCTTCACTGATAATCGCATATAGCATGGGTGTAACTCCTTGAATGCAAGAGTCGGCTGTTAACGTGTAGCATTGACCGCCCCTACATTAGCGCGCACCATGGCGAGCGCCTGTGAACCGTTAACGGGAAACAGGATGCCTGTTTGTGTATGACTCACCTATTCTGACAAACTCGCCACACGGCGTCATGCTTATGCCCTTACTTCCTGCAATTTCTCTGCCCCGCGTGTTTGATGCCGACCAGCGTTATCCGGTGGATTTACACATGCACTCAACGGCGTCCGACGGCGCACTTCATCCTGCGGAGTTAGTAACGCTGTGCGCTGAGCGCGGCCTTACCCACATGGCACTCACTGACCATGACACCATGGACGGCATCGCCGATGCGGCAGACGCTGCTCAGCATGCGGGGCTTTGCCTGATACCTGGGTGTGAAGTATCTACCCAATGGCAGGGAATTAGTATTCACGTGGTGGCGCTTATGCCCGGCGGATTGCAAGGCCCCATGGTAGAAGGGCTGGAGCAGCAGCGGCTGGCACGTATACAGCGTTCCGAGGTGATTGCGGAGCGGTTAGAGAAAGCGGGGCTTGCCAACGCGCTGGAAAAAGCGCGTGCTCAGGCGGGGAGCGAGCGCCCTCTGGGCCGCCCGGATTTTGCCCGCGCTTTGGTCGCCGATGGCATGGTTCCCGACTGGGCTAGCGCGTTTAAGCGCTACTTGGGCAGCGGTAAAAAAGGCGATGTGAAAGCGCTTTGGCCAGACATTAGCGAAGCCGTGGGATGGGTCGTGGCCTCGGGGGGCGTGGCGGTATTGGCGCACCCGTTACGCCACGGGCTAACGCGGCGTAAGCGCGGCCTGCTTATGGATACGTTTCAAGCAGCGGGCGGACAGGGGGTTGAATTGGTGAGTGGTCAGCAAAACCCGGACAGCACCCGTGATCTGGCACGCCAGCTGGTCGAGCGTGAGTTATACGCGTCTATGGGCAGTGATTTTCACTTTCCCGGTAGCCATGCGGCCCCGGGGAGTATGAGTCTGATCCCTCGTACCGCTGCGCCACCTATCTGGGAGCACCCGCGCCTCGCGCATCTGCGTGATGCGCCCAGTGGAATGCTGGCGCGTGGGTGACAAGCCTGCGAATCAGCTAAGCTGAACGGATAAAGCTAAAAAATACCTAGCGAACATAGCCCTACCAGCAGGAGCAAGCGATGAGCCAATATTTCCAGATACACCCAGAAAATCCGCAAAAGCGCTTGATCGACCAAGCGATAGAAATTATTCGTAACGGCGGTGTGGTCGCGTATCCGACAGACTCAGGCTATGCGCTGGGCTGCCACTTGGGCGAAAAAAAGGCGATTGAGAAAATAAAATGGCTGCGCTCTTTAGACGATAAACACAACTTTACGCTGGTATGTTCGGATCTTTCAGAGATAGGGACCTACGCCAAGGTCGATAACGCCGTGTTTCGGCTATTAAAAGCGCACACGCCTGGCCCTTACACGTTTATTCTGGATGCCACCACCGAAGTGCCGCGCCTGTTATTGCACCCGAAGCGCCGCTCCATTGGTGTACGTGTCCCTGATCATCGCATTACCCATGCACTGCTAGATGCGCTTCGGGAACCGCTGATGAGCGTTACGCTAATTCCGGTCGGTGAAGACCTGCCAATGAGCGATCCTGAAGAGATTCGTGAACGCTTTGGCGCTCATTTAGACGCCATTATCGACGGTGGTGCCTGTCATTTAGATCCTACCAGTGTGATTGACCTGCGTGAGCTGCCGCCCAAAGTGGTTCGGGAAGGGCGCGGCGATATTGCTCCTTTTATCAGCTAAAGCGTATCCGCTAAAGCGTTAGGAAGTACCACCTAGGCTATGTATATGGGCAAGACTATGTATCTGGGTGGTGCTGTTGATTGCTTTTGCGTGGGTCTTCGCTCTCTTCATCCAGCCATGTGCCACAACGCAGGCAGTAGCGGGCGCGCTTTTCGTGTCGGTCGTGGCCGCAACCGGGGCAGGCTTCTTCTGAATAGCGATCTTCGCGAATGGAGCGGATTACTTGAGCGGAAAACACGCCGGTAGGCACGGCAATAATCGAGTAACCAATGAGCATTAAAATAACGGTGATCGCCTTACCAAGCGGGGTGGCAGGCACAATATCGCCGTAGCCCACGGTGGTCATGCTGACAATCGCCCAATAAATCGACATGGGAATGCTGGTAAAGCCTGCTTCTGGCGACTCAATCGTGTACATCAGCGCGGCGAACAGCGTGACGACCATCAGAATGCTGCTAAAAAACAGCAGGATTTGGCGAAGGCTGCGCTTAAGGGCATCCATTAATAGCCGCGCTTCGCCGACAAACTCCATTAAGCGCAAAATGCGGAAAATGCGCAGCACACGAAGCAGGCGAACAATCACTAGTCCTTGGGCGCCGGGCACTAGCAGCACTAGCCAGGTGGGAATAATGGCAATCACATCCACAACGCCATAAAAGCTTTTTAAATAAATCGTAGGGCGTTCAAGGCAGTAGATTCTCACCGCTAGTTCAACCGTGAACAGCAGAGTAAACATCCACTCCACATAGAAGAAAAATTCCCCGTAGCGCTCGGCGTAGGCGTCCACGCTGTTCAAGAGAATCACCAAGACACTCAGTAAAATGGCGATAATCAGCGCAATATCAAATGCCTTGGACCCCGGCGTATCCGATTCAAAAATAATATGGAAAAGCCGTGTGCGCAGTCCCTCTGCACCGGGAGTTAAATGAAAACTCATCGAATCTTCCTGAAGTAGGCTAATGCGTATTAGCGTAGCGTGGTTTGCCCCGCCAAGCGATGGGCCAGCGTTAACGCGGCGTGGCCATAGCCCGCGCTAGGTTGCCCACTGTGGTTAAGTGCTGTGGGCAACTGCTGAGCGGTAGGGCGAAGGCGACTCGCTAATAAAGGATGCGTCGCAAGGGCGCTCAAAGCCTGCTGGGCCGCTACTAAATGCGCGTCCTGTCCACTGTCGTGATACGCGTCCAGCGCGACCGTCGCACGGTGTAGCCATTGAGAAGGTGTGCTGGCCTCAGGAAGCGGCCAATGGTGAGCGGCCAAAGCATTGCCTCGGGCAGCTTTACTGCTATCAGACGGACGCAGCGGCACACTTTCTGCGAGCGCGAGTGCCAGCGACCATAGCGCCTCGGGCTCGCCAGCTTTTAACTCCAGTTCGATTTCGCAAATGGGGGCGCAGGCACCACCGCTAGTGATCTCCCCGTTGTCCAACACCAGCTCAATGTGGCTATTTTGCCACGTCAGCTGCCAACTGTGACGGGTAAAGTCGGTATTTAGCGTTGGGGCTAGCTGTTCAATGGCGCTTAGAAGCTCACCTTGAAAGGGGGGTAATTCTCTCAAGGCGGTAGCGTCAAGCTGCTGGTGGGTAAGCACCCACTCCCACTCTTGCCGGCTGGATAAGCCACCGCCGCCATGGCCTGCGGTTTTTACCGTTTGCAACACGTGGTGATCGACTTGACGCAGGCGCACGGCAATCTGTGCCTTCGCTAAATCACCGCTGGGCGTATCGAAGTAGGTATTAACCAAGTGCTGTTTTAATGGCGCCGTACCTGTCACGGCTGGGTGGTTAAACAGCGCGTCTATCTGTGTGGAAGGCAGCGCTAACTTAAGCTCGATTTCGTTGACAGCGGTATTGGCAGTTGAATTTTTCATGGCATTAGCCACCTTGGAAGTGAGACGAGTGGGTGCGTTTTTAAAGGCAATGTGAACTTTTTATGACGGCGGCGGGCGCACTCTTTATACTGGCGCCCGCCATTTCCAGGCTCCCCGAAAACAGGCTAAAGGCTATATGGTTACCTCCAACCCTTTTTCCGCGATGTTTGGCCGCTCGCCATTCCAGCCGCTGCTGGCCCACATCGTCAAGGCCAATGAATGTGCCGATCAACTGTTGCCGTTCTTCGAGGCAACCCTTAGTGGTGATTGGGAAACCGCCACCACGTTACGCGAAAACGTGACCCGGTTAGAACACGACGCGGACACGCTGAAAACCGAGCTGCGGCTCAACTTACCCAATACGATGTTCTTACCCGTATCGCGCTCTGACCTGCTCGACTTGATCAGTGTACAGGACAAGATCGCTAATAAAGTACGCGACATTACCGGCATCATGCTGGGCCGTAAAATGCGCGTGCCCGACGAGCTGGCGGATCTCATGCGTGAATACATGATTACCAGCGTGGCTTGTGTCGCTCAAGCGCGCCAAGCGCTTGAAGAGCTGAAAGATCTGCTGGAATCGGGTTTTGGCCGCAATGTGTCGGAGGTAATGCAGAACATGATCCGCGAACTGCACACCCTGGAGCATCAGGCTGACGATCAACAAGTCGCTATCCGCCGCCGTCTGTTCGAGCTGGAAAGCCAGCTGCCACCGGTAGATGTGATCTTTCTCTACAAGATCATTGATTGGGTGGGCGAGCTATCCGATCGCGCCGAACGCGTGGGCAGCCGCCTACAGATTTTGACTGCTCGCTAAGGGAACCCCATGCTGATTATTGCCCAGCACGGTGACATTTTTATCATCTTAGCCTGTTTGTTTGGTTTCTTTATGGCGTGGGGCGTTGGCGCCAATGATGTGGCCAACGCCATGGGAACCTCGGTGGGGTCGAAAGC
Organism: Halomonas sp. 7T; assembly: GCF_025643255.1. NCBI lineage: Bacteria > Pseudomonadati > Pseudomonadota > Gammaproteobacteria > Oceanospirillales > Halomonadaceae > Halomonas > Halomonas sp. 7T. Next base: position 348,743 of record NZ_CP087112.1, read on the forward strand.
GATCACCATCAAGCAGGCCATCATTATTGCGGTTATTTTCGAATTTTTAGGCGCCTGGCTGGCCGGTGGTGAAGTCACCGCGACGATTCGGGGCGGTATGCTCGACCCGGCACTGTTAGAAGCAAACCCGCAGCTGTTGGTGTACGGCATGCTCTCCGCGCTGCTGGCCGCTGCGATTTGGCTGATGATTGCCTCTGCTCGCGGCTGGCCGGTATCGACCACCCATTCCATTGTGGGCGCTATTGTCGGCTTTGGTGCAGTGGGCCTGGGGATGGAAGCGGTCGCTTGGGGCAAGGTGGGGCAAATTGCCTCAAGCTGGGTTGTGTCGCCTTTACTGGCCGGTAGCATTGGCTTTGTGCTGTTTAAATCAGTGCATCATCTGATTTTCGAAAGCAACGACCCGTTTGCCGCTGCCAAGCGCTACGTGCCGGGCTACATCTTCCTGGTCGGCTTTATTGTCTCGATGGTCACCCTCACGAAAGGTCTTAGCCACGTTGGGTTAGATCTCTCTTTTGGTCAAAGCTTTCTGCTGTCGGTTCTGATCGGGGTCGCCATTATGGGGGTAGGCGTCGTGATGCAGCGGCGTATACAGTTTGAGCAAGACGCTAGCGACCACTTTGGTTACGCCAACGTTGAGCGGGTGTTTGGCGTGCTGATGATCTTTACCGCCTGTGCCATGGCGTTTGCCCACGGTTCTAACGATGTGGCCAACGCGGTTGGCCCGCTAGCAGCGGTGATTAGCGTCGTGCGCAGTGACGGTGTGATTGATAGTGCCGCGTTAGTGCCTTGGTGGGTGCTGGTGTTGGGCGGCGGCGGTATTGTCGTTGGCCTGGTGACGTACGGCCATAAAGTGATTGCAACCGTTGGCACGGGTATCACCGAATTGACCCCTAGCCGTGGCTTTGCGGCAACGCTGGCAGCGGCTACCACGGTGGTGTTGGCTTCTGGCACCGGTCTGCCGATCTCCACCACGCATACGCTCGTCGGTGCCATTCTTGGGGTAGGCCTAGCTCGCGGTATGGCAGCGCTGAACCTGCGGGTTATTGGCACCATTGTGATGTCGTGGCTGATTACCCTTCCGGCTGGCGCAGGCTTGGCCATTCTATTCTTCTTTATGTTCAAGGGCATGTTTGGCTAATCAGTTGCCTTTGTGTAGCGCCAATGAGCTGCTACTGCTTTCAGCGGCACCTTCTTTTCACAAGAAGGTGCCGCTGCTTTTTGTGCTCTGTTAAAGTAAACACGCTTACTTTCATTCACCTGCTGCCGGAGAGCGGCCCTTGGACACACGGTTCCCCTTTGTTGATTGGTTTCGTAACGCTTCCCCTTACATTAATGCGCACCGGGGGCGAACCTTTGTCATCTTAATTGAGGGCGAAGCGATGGCGTCTGGGCGAGGGGAGCAGTTGATTCAGGATTTGGCGCTACTACATACCTTAGGCGTGCGGCTGGTGGTGGTGTTCGGTATTCGACCGCAGGTGCATGAGGCGCTAATGGCGGCGGGCGTAGAGCCAACGCGAGTGGATGGCCGCTGGGTGGCTGACCGGGCCGTGATGGCCCAGGTGGAGCAGGTAGCTGCGCACCAGCGGCTGTGGTTGGAAGCGCGTCTCTCCCTAGGCCTGCCAAGCACCCCGCTGCATGGTGTAGAACTCAGCGTGATTTCCGGCAACCTAGTGACTGCCAAACCGCTGGGCGTGCGCGAAGGCGTCGATTTTGACCACAGCGGCGAAGTCCGCCGGGTGCGGGCAAGCGCCATTGAAGGGCTGCTTGAGAAAGGCTCGCTGGTGTTGCTGCCGCCGCTGGGCTTTTCCAGCACAGGGGAGGTGTTTGATTTAGATGCCTCAGAAGTGGCTCAGCACGCTGCGGTTGCGCTTAAAGCCGATAAGCTGATTTTACTGGGGGAGTCTGAAGGGCTAGAAGACGAGCAGGGCGCGTTGATGCGCCAGCTTTCCCCGTTTGAGGCCGAGCCGCGACTGCAAAACGCCGTGCCAGGCAGCGAGCTGGCGCGGCACTTAAGCGCCGCTTGCACCGCCGCTCGGGAAGGGGTGGCGCGCACGCACCTACTTTCCTGGCGCAATCACGATGCGCTGCTCGGTGAGCTGTTCACCCGCGACGGTGTGGGCACCATGATCACTCAGCACCGTTACGAGCAGCTTCGTCCTGCCACGCTTAACGATGTGGCCGGCCTGCTGGAGCTGTTAGAGCCACTTGAACGGCGCGGTATGCTGGTGGCCCGCTCCCGCGAGCGGCTAGAGCATGAAATTGATGACTACATGGTGATTGAGCGTGACGGCATGGTGATTGGCTGCGCGGCGCTGCACGTGTTTCCAGGTACCACCGTAGGCGAAATGGCCTGCGTAGCCGTTCACGGTAACTACCGAGGCGGTGAGCGGGGCGAGCGCTTGGTTGAGGCGCTAGAGCGTCGCGCGCGCCAGCGTGGTCTTGCGGAAATGTTTGTGCTGACTACCCATACCGCCCACTGGTTTGTGGAGCGCGGCTTTCGCACGGCGAACCTGGACGACCTGCCGCCGTTAAAACGCGAAACCTACAATCACGCCCGTAAATCAAAGGTGCTGGTGAAATCACTAAACGGGTAACGTGAACCAAGACGAAGCGGGTGAAAAACTGGATAATGGCCGCCATTCGCCTATCGGCATAGGTGTTATCGCCCAGGCACACTCATTACTCCGGATGCCCGCTCATGGAAATCAAAGTTAACTATCTCGATAACCTTCGCCTAGAGGCGAAGTTCGACGACTTCACGGTGATCTCTGATCAGCCGATTCGCTACAAAGGCGACGGCTCCGCTCCCGGCCCGTTTGACTACTTCTTGGCGTCGTCGGCCATGTGCGCGGCTTACTTCGTTAAAGTGTATTGCAACGCGCGCAATATCCCCACTGAGAACATTCGTCTTTCTCAGAACAACATTGTCGACCCAGAAAACCGCTACAAGCAGATTTTCAAAATCCAGGTCGAGCTGCCGGAAGATATCTCCGCGAAAGACCGCGAAGGCATCCTGCGCTCCATCGACCGCTGCACGGTGAAGAAGGTGGTGCAGGAAGGACCCGATTTTCAGATTGAAGTAGTCGAAAATATCGACGAAGACGCCCAGGCACTGTTAATGGGCGCGCCAGAAGGCAGTACGACCTACATCCCAGGCAAAGACCTGCCGCTGGAACAGACAATTGCCAATATGAGCGCGATGCTGGCGGATCTCGGCATGAAAATCGAGATCGCCTCTTGGCGTAATATCGTGCCCCACGTCTGGTCGCTGCATATTCGTGATGCGGCATCGCCGATGTGTTTTACCAACGGCAAAGGCGCCACCAAAGAGAGCGCACTCTGCTCGGCGCTGGGCGAGTTTATCGAACGTCTGAGCTGCAACTTCTTCTATAACGATCAGTTCTTCGGAGAAGAGATTGCGAACAGTGAGTTTGTTCACTACCCCAATGAGAAGTGGTTTAAGCCAGGGCCCAATGACGAGCTGCCCACCGAGATTCTCGACGAGCACTGTTTAGCTATCTATAACCCGGAAGGTGAGCTGTGTGGCTCGCACCTGATAGATACTAATTCAGGCCGTGAGGATCGGGGTATTGTGTCGCTGCCGTTTGTGCGCCAAAGCGATGGCGAGACGGTCTATTTCCCTTCGAATCTCATTGAAAACCTGTTTCTCAGTAACGGCATGAGCGCGGGCAATACGCTGGTAGAAGCCCAGGTGCAGTGCCTCTCGGAAATTTTTGAGCGGGCGGTAAAGCGTGAGATTCTTGAGCAGGAGCTTACTCTGCCCGACGTCCCGCAAGAGGTGCTGGCCAAGTACCCGGACATCTTGGAGGGCATTAACGCCCTGGAGGCTCAAGGGTTCCCGGTGCTGGTGAAAGATGCTTCCATGGGCGGTCAGTTTCCGGTGATGTGTGTGACCCTGATGAACCCGCGCACCGGCGGTGTGTTTGCCTCCTTTGGTGCCCACCCAAGCTTTGAAGTGGCGCTGGAGCGCAGCCTGACCGAGTTGCTGCAAGGCCGCAGTTTCGAAGGCTTTAACGAATTGCCGTTGCCAACCTTTAACTCACAGACCGTCGCCGAACCCAACAACTTCGTTGAGCACTTTATTGACTCGTTTGGCGTGGTGTCGTGGCGCTTCTTTAGCGCCAAGCCTGATTTTGAGTTTAGCGAGTGGGACTTCTCTGGCAGCAACGAAGAGGAAGCCGCAACGCTGTTTGGTATTTTTGAGGAGCTGGGCGCAGAAGTGTACATGGCGGTACATGAAGACCTGGGCGCGCCGGTGTGCCGCATCCTGGTGCCGGGCTACTCTGAGGTCTACCCGATTGAAGATCTGATTTGGGATAACACCAACAAGGCGCTGGATTACCGCGATGATATTCTCAACCTGCACCGTCTAAATGACGATCAGCTCACCGATTTAGTTGAACGGCTAGAAGAGAGCCAGATGGATGACCATGCCGATATCATCACACTGATTGGTATCGAGTTTGATGAGAACACCGTGTGGGGCCAACTGACGATTCTGGAATTGAAGCTGCTGGTGTATCTGGCGCTACAGCGTCACGAAGAAGCGTTGGACTGTGTGCAGATGTTCCTGCAGTACAACGATAACACCGTGGAGCGTGGCCTGTTCTATCAGGCGGTGAATGCGGTGCTGGAAATTGTGCTGGATGACGAGCTGGAACTGGATGACTACCTGCCCAATTTCCAGCGTATGTTTGGTGAGGCCACCATGGCGGCGGTGGTGGGCTCAGTCAGTGGCGAGGTTCGCTTCCATGGCCTAACGCCAACGAATATGCAGTTAGAAGGCCTAGAGCGCCACCAGCGCCTGATCGAAAGCTATAAAAAGCTTCATGCGGCTCGGGCGGCAAAGGCGAATAGCTAACCCGTTGGCTTTATCGTGATCAGCGCCATCTAGCGATCAACGGTGCGTCGCCTTACAAGGCGCGCACCGTTTTGCTATTTGCTTGAAGAGACGCTGAGTTTTGTTACGGTCGCGAGTATTAACGCCATGCCAACCATTTGAACAACGCCCAGCTGTTCGCTCAGTATAACAACGCCAAACAGCGTTGCCGTAACGGGCTCAACCATAGCAATCATAGAGGCGAGGGCCGCCGACGTATGGTGGATGCCTACGATATACAGTAGGAAAGAAAGCCCAGCGCCTAAAATGCCCAGCGCCAAAAACAGCGGTAAATCGGGCGTGCCTAACACGCTGATCGCTTGGTTGATATCAGTGGGCAGTATGAGAGCGATCGCCAGGATGGCAAAGGCAATAGAAAGTATCGCCTGAGGGCTACCATGGGGTGCGGCATATTTAAAACCAAAAATGAAAGCGGCATAGGAGAGACCCGCCAGTAGCCCAGCGCCTACCCCAAACAGTGACAGCTCGCTTGCGCCAATCTCATATAGCTTGGTCAGCATTACGATGCCTAGCATTACTAGAGCGATCGCCGTCCATTTTGCAACCGTCGACTTTTCGAGCTTCAGCATAAAGGAGATTAGGTAAACAAATATCGGCGCGCAGTACATCAAGGTAGCGGCTACCGCCACATTACCGTAGTCAATACTGATAAAGTAGAACGTGAAATTACCCGCCACGCCAAGGCCAGCGATAACTGACCAAAACCAAAGTTTTTTGTTTCTTAGGCCGCTGTGCTTTCGCTGAAGCAGTAGCCAGAGTAGGGCAAAGAGAAGCCCGACGGCCCCGCGGTAAAATGACACGACGGATGCATCCCACCCATCGTCTAAAAGAATGCCCGCTATTCCCCCTGATACCCCCCAGAAAAAAGCGGCAAGCACAATCAATATGCTGCCTTTACTTAGCATAACCTCTCCCATCATCCATGATGTCGCCTACTACAATGGCGTAGGTGTGGTCGACCAATGAATAAAACAAAAGCCCTAAAACAAGTATGGCAGCCATATAGGCTGCCAAGATATAACTTAGTTTAAAGATACACATAACCTGCTTGTCGATGAAACCGTGGGCCAGGCCTGTGTCTCACCTTACTAGGTGGCTAGTGCTTTTTTACCTTCCAAATGCGCCAGGTGAGTGTCGCGATAGTAAGCGCACCCAGTGGGGCTAGCACGGCTGCGGCAACGTTAGGTTCGATATCGATGCCTAGCGCACGTAAGCTTTCCAGGCCTAACTTCATCAGGCTGAAAATGTAGTAGCTGATCACAATGATCGAAAGCCCTTCGACCGCTTTTTGTATTTTAAGCTGGCTACTGGCGCGCGCATCTAAGCTCTGCAAAATTTTATAGTTTTGCCCCTCGATTTCTACTTGAGAGCGTGTGCGTAGCAGATCATTCAAGCGCGTAGCACTGGTAGCGAGGGTTTCAACGCGACGGTTCATGGCATCGCAGTAGCGTATCGCAGGCTCGAAGCGGCGCAAGATAAACATGCCAAGCTGAGGATAGTGGCCGACCCGCTCTTCGCGCAGTTCACTGATGCGAGTAAACACGATACTGGAATACGCTTCGGTTGCGCTAAACCGCTGACGGGTTTGGACACCGCAGCGTTCAAGCTTTGCTGAAAGTAGCGTCAGGGCGCTTAGTAATGGTTCCGCCGGGGACGTGTGCTGCTCGGCGTGTTGGTTAGAGAGGGTCGACAGTTCGGCTTCGTAGTATTGCAGTTCACTGCTCAGTGCTTTTGCTTCAGGCAGCGCCAGCATGGCCATCATGCGGTAGGTTTCAATATCGAATAGGCGTCTTGCCATTCTGCCAAGCCGGTAGTTGTCCAAGCGGTCGTTGACCAGTAAAAAGCGGTTGATATGCCGTTCATCGAGATTGAAGTCGCTCCACACCGTGGCATCACCGCCTCCTACGCGCGAGCCGGCGGGCTTATCCAGTCCGTAGGCTTCAACGCTGCCAGCCCAGCGGTTGGCTGTTTCCACGCGTAGTGTGCTGGCGCTAATCATTTTGTCCGCATAGTCTGCCAAGACGCTGAGTAAAAACTCGGGCGGCGTTGGCCAGATTTGCGGGTCTTCACTGTTGGCTTGCTTAATGGTCAGGGTAAAAAACTCGGTGTGCCGTTCCCATTTCACCGAGCATGCTTGGTAGCTGACAATCTGCTGCACTTGTTCAGGGGTGAACGTTGCGCCCGTTGCGTCGGCAAGACGAGCGAGCAGCGCGTCAACATCATCGCCTTCAATAACAAAAGCGAAGTGATGCAGGCAGGCCGGGCCTTCAAAATAGATAGGGGGTCTTGCATGGAGCTCGTTATGGAGCGCCGCATGTTGATGATGCATAGGTACTTATCCAATATATTGTTATAGAAACACTATGTGTGGCTGAGTGGGTGGCTAGACGGCCTGGCCGAAAAACCAATAGCAGACGGCAATCGCCGTTAAAATACCTGCTGCATCGGCTACCAGGGCGCAGCCTAAGCCGTGACGAATACGGCGAATACCCACTGCGCCAAAGTAGACGGCAATAACGTAAAACGTGGTTTCAGTGCTGCCCTGTAGGGTGGCGGCCAACAGCCCTGGGAAGCTATCAACGCCGAACGTATCCATGGTTTCAATCATCATGGCGCGGGCACCGCTGCCGGAAAGCGGTTTTACAAAGGCCGTAGGTAGCGCATCTACAAAGCGGGTATCCCAGCCAATCCCTTCTACCAGCCAGCGTACGCCGCTTAAGCCTGCATCAAGTACGCCGCTGGCGCGCAGTACCCCCACAGCGACCAGCATGGCAATGAGATAGGGCAGCAGGGTGATGGTAAAACTGACGCCCTCTTTCGCGCCTTCAATAAATGCGTCATATACCTTCACACCCCGCAGCGCGCCCACCACTAAGAACATCATCACAATGCTAAAAAGCGTAAGATTACCCACGAGCGTTGACGCTGCCGCCAGCGCCTGTGCTGACATGCCCGCCAGCGTTGTCATTAAAAGCCCTAAGGCCAGCGCGGCGGCAAGTAAATAGGCCATTACGACAGGCTGCCAGAGCTTTAAGCGCTGCATTAACGCTACCGCAAGCAGCCCCGCCAAACTAGAGGCGCTGGTGGCGAGTAGTATCGGTAAGAAGACGAGCGTTGGCTCAGCAGCGCCTTGCTGTGCGCGGTACATAAAAATCGTCACTGGCAGCAGCGTGAGCGAGGACGTGTTCAGCACTAAAAAAAGAATTTGTGCGTTGCTGGCGGTTTCTTGACGGGGGTTGAGGCTCTGCAGCGAGTGCATCGCTTTAATACCAATCGGCGTGGCGGCGTTATCTAACCCAAGAATGTTAGCTGCAAAATTCATACTGATAAGCCCCATGGCTGGATGACCACGGGGAACCTCAGGCATTAAGCGGCAGAACAGCGGGTCCAGCACGCGCCCTAATAGCCGTATCAGTCCTGCTTTTTCAGCAATCGAAAGAAACCCCAGCCACAGCGTCATGGTGCCCAGCAGTACTAAAATGATATCGACACTCACCCGCGCCATATCGAACAGCGACTGCACTAAGCGCGCAAAGACCTCGCTGTCGCCCCCCACCAGCCACTGCCAGAGCGATGCGGCAAAGGCGGCAATAAAAAAACTTAACCAAATTCCGTTGAGCATTGGGTGCGTGCATCCTGGGCATTGAAGCGATGGCGATATAAACCGTCAGAGCTGCTTATCCTAACCAATACGCGCTTACGATGACTAACCGGAAAGCGAGAGAAAGAACAGAATCAGCGGCGGGGAGAGCAGCGAGAGGATAAAGCCGCTGACCACGGCCACAGGCACACAGGCCACGCCGCCATGTTGTTGGATGACGGGCAGGGTGAAATCCATGGAGGTGGCCCCGCCGTAGCCAATCGCCAGGGCGGTGTGGCGGTGAATAACGAGCGGAATCAGGATAAACGCCAGCAGTTCACGGGTAAGGTCATTAAAAAATGCCACGCCACCCATCAGTGGTCCCAACTGGTCGCCAATCAAAATAGCGGAAAGTGAGTACCATCCAAAACCCGACGCCATGGCAAGGCCTTCATTCCAACTCAATGAAAGCAGCGGGGCGGCTACCAGCCCCGCTAACAGAGAGCTAGCCGCAAGGGTTAAGGCAATGGCCAACCCCAGGCGGTTGAGCAAAATTTGTTTTAACGGCATGCCCGAGTTGCGCAGCTGGCAGCCAATCAGCACCAGTAAAAGATACAGTACCCACTCTGCAAGCTGCTCTGCTGTGGCAAATAGGGGAGCGCCTATCCAGGAGCCAAATAGCAAGCCCAGCACCACCCCGGCGGTGACCACCGCGACTAACAGTAGCGACCCTGTCATAGCAGCTAACTTGCTGGTAGGCGCCCCTTTTACCACGGGTGAGGACCCCGCCTTTAGCGCTAAGCGTCGTGAGAGCCACCATAGCGCCACTAAGTTGCAGGCCGTGGTAATGCTAAACAACAGCAGCGCATTGCCGCCCAGCCGTGACAGCTGGCTGGCGAGGTTCTCAAGCCCGGCAAGGCTAACCCCCATCAACAGCAAAATGGCATAAACCGATCCGCTAACGGCTCGGTTTATCAGGTCTAGTAAGTAGGGTGAGCGAATGCGTACTAAGTAGCCTAGTACCAGGGGCAGTAAAACGATCAGTAATCCTGAGAGCATTTAGGGCGTTTCTACCTCGGCAGGTTTAAATTGCGTCATCGTCAGCTGTGTTTGCCGCCGGCCCTCTTTCTCATAGCGTGCCGAAAGCACTAGCCCTGGCCATTCAGGGTGGAAGTGAATCTGTAAATGGCGGTTTGGCTTTTCCACATCGAACAGGGTAACGCTGCGCGCTTCAAATTCACCTGCCGGAACGCTAACCGTGCCAAGCTCGTGCGCATAATACTGAAAATGCTCGTCGCGTCCGCGGTGGTCGACGAATTCGATATCGCAAGGAGCGTCTACGGTGCAGCTCTCGTGACCTGCTCGGCGGGAGAGGTCGAACAGCGCCGCCTGACGGTCAAGGGAGATAATGTCATCTTCAGAGAGTTGATAACTATCGCCTACGCCAAACAGCGAGTAGCTGCTGTTATAAAGCAGTGAGCGGGTTTCATCGTCACTTAGCGCAAAGCGGCTGCGCTCTTGGCCGCGCGCCACAGCGACAGAAAAACGCATATCACTCAGCCAGTGAAGCCCTTCATTGTTGAGCGTGTGAGTAATGGTCGCACTCGGCCAGCCGCGAATTTCAAGCTGGTACTGAGCCTCAAAGGGCTGCGGCATGGGCAGCAGTTGAGCCGTGGCATTAGGCGTAGCATCGGCGGCGCAAGTGCCGTAAATAACCAAGCTACCTATAGCCAGAGCGGACGCACGGTATATCTTGCTTTTAGTTGAACGCTGAGAAACGTTACGCAAAAGCTCATCCTCCGTTGATGGTGTTGTCCTAAGAGACTTGTACCAGCGCTTGGTTCCTGGGTGCGAGTATAGCGAGTGCGTCAGTATCCTGCGTCTGGATTAACCGTCTCGAGCGTTTCACCGGCTTCAAAGGCGCGAAGATACGAGATTACCTGGTCAATCGCATCGTTAAGCGGTGTGGGGCCGGCCATATGGGGCGTGATAGTAACACGTGGGTGCTGCCACAGTGGATGGCTGGCAGGCAGTGGTTCTTCGCAGAAAACGTCCAGCAGCGCACCGCGAAGATGCCCTGGCTGGCCATCTTGGCCAAGAGCCTCTAGTAACGCCTGCTCGTCGATAAGGCTGCCCCGGCCTGGATTAATGACACTGGCGCCTTGGGGGAGTGCTGCCAGGCGTTTAGCATCAAGAATTTGCTGAGTCTCTGCGGTATCAGGCAGCAGCGCTACGACGCACTGTACCTGACTTAACAGCTCATTGAGCCCGCTTTCACCATGCAGGCAGCGCACACCGCTAATCTCTTTAGGCGAGCGGCTCCAGCCCAGGGCGGGAAAGCCTGCCTGTGAAAGACGTGTTGCTACCAAGCGACCAATCGCCCCAAGACCCAGTACCCCCACGGGCCATTGAGATTTTTCAGGTACTGGGTGCGGTTGCCACTGGGCGTCACGCTGGTGTTGGGCGTAGCGGTCCATGCTGCGGTAAAAATGAAGTACACCATAAAGGGTGTAATCCGCGATCAGCTCGCCCATCCCCGCATCGCGTAGTTTCATAATCGGCACATTACTGGGTAGTCCAGGCGTATTCAGCAGATAATCGACGCCAGCGCCTAAGTTAATAATGCCTTTCAACTGGGTTTGTTCCTGCAATAAGTGCGCCGGCGCTTTCCAAACCGCTAAATAATCAGCATGGGCGCGCTCTTCAGCTGGCGCCTCGCTCGTTAGCACCGTTGCGTGGGGGAGCGCTTTTTTAATCGCTGCCTGCCACTGGTCTGCGTCATCAATATGCACCACTATTTTCATACCGTTTCCTCTGCTTAGCGTCGTGTTTTGTCAGCCTAGCATGTTGCGTACTAAAGGGAGCCCCACGCTGTTAGCACGTATATCATCGTCCAGTATGCACTTTTTGTAATAAAGGCTTTGACCGGCAACCAAGGGTGAGTGCTAGTATCGGCTTAAGACGACATTGGCGGGCCTACTGCGGCGGTGGCCAGGTCGATCCTGTGGCCCAGCGCAGCGCCTATTATGGGTGGTGTGATGGTTCTTAGTGATCTTTGATGGCGAGTTGCCCGATGACTGAGGTTTCCCTGCCTTTTACGCGCGAAGAGTATGCTACTCGCCTGTGGAAGGTGCGTGCAGAGATGGCTGGCCGTGGCATTGATGTGCTGATCGTCAGCGACCCCTCCAATATGGCGTGGCTAACCGGCTATGACGGCTGGTCCTTTTACGTTCACCAGTGCGTGCTGGTGGGTCTTGAAGGCGAGCCGGTATGGTTTGGACGCCGGATGGATGCTAACGGCGCGCTGCGCACCTGTTGGATTCATCCCGATAACATTACCTATTACCCGGATTACTATGTTCAGAACCCGGATATGCACCCCATGGAGTATCTGGCGCAGTCCATAATGCCTGACCGTGGCTGGCATACCGGCGTGGTGGGTATGGAGATGGACAACTACTACTTCTCCGCCAAGGCGTATCAAAGCCTGTTGCGTGAGCTTCCCCACGCGCGCTTTATGGATGCTAATGCCCTGGTGAACTGGTGTCGGGCGATTAAGTCGCCACAGGAAGTTGCCTACATGCGGGTGGCGGCCAAAATTGTGGAAGGCATGCATACGCGCATTTTAGAAGTGATTGAACCCGGCCTGCCTAAAAGCAAACTGGTGTCGGAAATTTACCGTGTTGGCATCGAAGGTTTTATCGACGAGAACGGCAAAGTGTTTGGCGGTGATTACCCCGCGATTGTGCCCATGCTGCCTACGGGCAAAGACGCCGCTGCGCCACACCTGACCTGGGACGACACGCCCTTTCGCAAAGGCGAAGGCACGTTTTTCGAAATTGCCGGGGTGTTTAAGCGTTACCACGCACCGATGTCGCGCACGGTGTTTTTAGGCACGCCACCCGCAGACTTTATTCGCGCGGAATCCGCCCTCCTAGAAGGTATTGAAAATGGCTTAGCCGTCGCCAAGCCTGGCAACCGCACGGCAGATATCGCCATGGCGCTAGGCGCGGCGATGGATAAATACGGCTTTGATCGGGGCGGCGCTCGCTGTGGTTATCCTATTGGTATCTCGTACCCGCCCGACTGGGGTGAGCGCACGATGAGCCTGCGCCCCTCCGATGAAACCATCCTAAAGCCCGGCATGACCTTTCACTTTATGCCCGGCCTATGGGAAGACGACTGGGGCCTGGAAATTACCGAAAGCATACTGATTACCGACACCGGCTGCGAAACCCTGGCCAATTTCCCCCGCCAGCTATTTGTTAAGTAGCGGTTTGTAAAAGATAAAAAGGAAAACGTAATGACCGATCAACTAAGTCAAAAACGGCCCAGCCCGATTTCCGCCACCGTTGATTTTGATGCCGATGGGGTGCAGCACGGTTTTTTGAAGCTACCGATCTCTACCGATGAGTCCGCGTGGGGAGCGGTGATGATCCCCGTAACGGTCGTAAAAAATGGTAACGGCCCGACGGCACTGTTAACCGGTGGTAACCACGGTGACGAGTACGAGGGTATTACCTCGCTGCTCAAGCTCTCTTCGACGCTGAAGGCGGAAGAAGTGACCGGACGTGTCATTATCGTGCCCTGCATGAATACGCCGGCGGTTATGGCGGGCAAGCGCACCTCGCCGATGGATAAAGGCAATTTGAACCGCAGCTTCCCTGGCGATCCCAACGGCACGGTGACCTCGCAAATTGCTGACTACTTTACCCGCGTGCTGGTGCCCATGAGCGATGTGGTGCTCGACCTCCACTCTGGCGGCCGAACGCTGGATATCCTGCCGTTTGGTGCGTCTCACGTATTGGATGACAAACGCCAGCAGCAGGCAGCCCTGGAAGGTGCCAAAGCGTTTGGTGCGCCATACGCCATGGTGATGTTTGAGCTGGACGCTGAAAAACTTTTTGACACTGCCTGTGAGCGCCAGGGCAAGGTATTTGTAGCCACCGAGCTAGGCGGTGGCGGTACCTCCACGCCGCAAAGCATTGCCATTGCCGAGCGCGGTGTGCGCAACTTCTTAATTCATTATGGATTGGTAGCGGGTGAGGTGGAAATGCCCGAAGGCGGTCAAATGTATCTCGATATGCCGGATGCCAGCTGCTACGTGCAGAGCCAGCATTCCGGCGTACTTGAGCTGCTTGTCGCACTGGGTGATGAAGTGACAAAAGGCCAAACCATTGCCTATGTGTACGACATGACCCGCAGCGGCACCGCTCCGGTGGCTTATAAAGCAGAACGTAACGGTGTTTTAATGGCCCGCCGCGCGCCCTCGCTTATCAACATGGGGGATACCCTTGCGGTGATCGCCGATGTTGTTGAACGCCTGGAGGCTTAGCCCTCGGCATGATGAAACTGGACCGTTATGATTTAAAGATCCTCGATATCCTCTCCCGGGATGGGCGAATCACCAAATCGAAGCTGGCGGAAGCCATTAACCTTTCGGTAAGCCCTTGCTGGGAGCGGGTGAAGCGGCTGGAAAAAGCGGGTGTGATTGAAGGATATACCGCCCGCATCAACGCCGATGTGTTGGTGCCGCGTAACTCCGTATGGGTGCAAATCGAGCTTAAGCAGCACAATGCTGAAAGTTTTTCCCGCTTTGAAGCGTTAGTCATGCAAACGCCAGATGCCACAGAGTGCGTAGCGGTAGGTGGCGGTGTGGACTATCTGGTGAAGTTTGAAGTGTTTTCCATCGACAGTTACCAACGTTTGATCGATAGTTGGTTGGTCTCCGATGCGGGAATAGAACGTTATTTCACTTATATCGTAACTAAGTCGGTAAAACGAACCGAGCCAGGTATTGGGTCAAACGATTTTTTGTAATATTGCCTGCACAAATCGAATCTAACAATTTATCCAGGTGCTTGATCAACGCCATTTCAGCGTTCCGTTGGCTTAACATGAAAGTTGAGGCCATTCACCACCCGCTTAGCGAAAGACATTCATGAAATGTTAGTGTGCTAAGCGGAAACAGTCAGATCGCCTGACGCAGAGAGAAGCTAATGTCATATTTCACCATTGCCGGTGTTCAAATGCATGCCCTGCACCATGGCGACAATACCGAGGCTATGCGCCATCGGATCGATGCGCTAATGAACCGTTTTCCTCAAGTTCAAATGGTGCTGTTCAGCGAATTAATGCCGATGGGAGCTTCACCGCTCCATGCTCAAACGTTGCCCAGCGATACTGAAGCATTTTTTTGCCAACTGGCCGCGCAACATCGTATCTGGTTAATTCCAGGCTCCATGTTCGAGCAAGTAGGCGAACATACCTACAATACCCTGGTAGTCATTAACCCCTTGGGCCAGGTTGTAACGCGGTATCGCAAAATGTTCCCGTTCCGACCTTACGAAGCAGGCGTAGAAGGCGGCAGTGAATTTGTGGTCTTCGATGTACCAACGATAGGTCGCTTTGGCGTTTCTATTTGTTATGACATGTGGTTTCCCGAAACGACGCGTACTTTGGCTTCAATGGGGGCTGAAGTTATTCTTCACCCCACTATGACGGATACCATTGACCGAGATATTGAGCTGTCAATTGCCCGCACCAATGCGGCGATCAACCAGTGCTACTTCTTCGATATCAATGGCGCTGGCGCGTTAGGAAATGGCCGCTCTATCGTCGTTGGTCCCTCTGGCGACGTGATCCATCAAGCGGGGATAGGGGAAGAGGTCATGCCCATCGAAATTGACCTCAACCGCGTCCGCCGCGAGCGCGAAACAGGGTTGCGCGGTTTGGGCCAGCCACTGAAAAGTTTCCGTGACCGTGAAGTCGATTTCTCGCTATACCGTAGCGAAAATAAATCCTCTCCTTTCCTTGATACCTTAGGACCACTTGCTAAACCCGTACGAACTGACCTGACCTAGACATTTTTTAGGAGTCTATTTGGCTTGCCCTATCACCACAAGAAGAACGGACTTCGCGCCAAGTTGGATGATCAATTTAGGCGAATATCGCGATATTTAGCGAAACTCCTAGGCAGCACGAGTTCCACGCAGCCTTCTGTACCAGTCATACAAGGAGCGAAAACAATGAATAAAATAACGTCCATTGCAGATGTCCGTAGGCATTTTCTAAATAATAAAGAGCCGATTTACTTTATTTCTGCGACGAACTTCAACCTTCTAGGTATTGGTGATTGGGTAGGTAGCTTCCGTCATATTAACTATATCGACTGCTTTGAAGGTAAGCAGCGAAATGTCTTCGTGCCTAAACAGAAGTTTTCCCGCGACTTCGAGAGCATTGAAGACATTAATAACTATCTGCTTGAACACAAAGAAGTCATTGATTTCATTCAATCACGAGCCAACAGCGAAAGTGCTGGGGTGGCATCGTTTTTAATGTTCGATGAGCACACTGAAGAAATTTGTGAGCAGTTGGGTCTGCGGGTTGCTTTCCCCCCCGCCGAACTGCGCAAGCGGATGGATAATAAAATTGAGACAGTGCGTATTGGCAACAAAGCTGGCGTGCCCAGCGTGCCCAACGTGTTGGCCAGAGTAGGCAGTTATCAGGAGCTTCTAGAGGTCAGCGAGTCGCTCGGTAACGATTTAGTGGTACAGACCGCGTTTGGCGATTCTGGGCACACCACCTTCTTTATTGCCAGTGAAGAAGACTATTACAAGCATGCTGAAGAGATCGAAGCCGAGCCCGAGGTCAAGATCATGAAGCGCATCAACTGCCGCGGCTCGGCGATAGAAGCTTGTGCCACGCGTTGCGGTACGGTTGTTGGCCCGTTGATGACAGAGCTTGTAGGTTTCAAAACATTGACTCCATATAAAGGCGGTTGGTGTGGCAACGAAATGTTCGCTGGCGCCTTTAGTCAGGAAGTGCGTGATTTAGCGCGCGAATACACCTTTAAGTTTGGTGAGGCACTCCGCGAAGAAGGGTATCGAGGATATTTCGAGCTCGATTTTCTGATCGATATGGATACCAATGAAGTGTATCTAGGCGAACTTAATCCCCGCGTGACAGGGGCAAGCTCCCTGACGAATGTGGCGGCGTTTGCCCACTCCGATATTCCGCTGTTCCTGTTCCACCTGCTTGAATTTTCGGATGTCGATTTTGACCTGGATATCAATGATATCAATGAGCGCTGGGCGCATCCTGAAAGTGTCGACAGCTGGAGCCAGCTGGTTATCAAGCATACCGATGAAAGCGTTGACCTGTTAACTCAGGCGCCTACAACCGGCGTATGGCGCATGAATGATCAGGGCGGGATTGCCTATGATCATTATAGCTATCACCCTCATGCGGCAGAGAACGAGGAGGAAGCCTTTTTTCTGCGCATTAGTGGCGCAGGAGACTTCCGATATGAAGGGGCCGACCTGGGTATTTTGATTACCCGAGGACGGTTAATGGATGATGACTTCCAGTTGAACGAGCGTGCCAAGGCCTGGATAGACGGCATTCGTGGTCAGTACACCGGACAGGCGTTGCAAGATCCAGTGGTGGAGGAAGTTGCCGTTAGCCATGCTATCGGCGGTGGCAACTTTAAAATCCTTTAATCATGGATAGCAACTTTGCTGCAGGCCGAGCGCCTGGTGTGGAGCTGGACAAGGCACTGACGTTTCGCACTGTGCACGAAGAAGTAGCGGGACCAAAATGGCAGTCGTTGTTCCATTACCACTGGCCTGCCTATGAGCCTTGGTATCTGGCCGAAGGTGAGCGCGAGCGTCCCTCTTACTTAGAGTGTCATAACGCTTTACGCAAGCACATGCCCGAACTTCTGGCTACTTACCGCACGCTATGTGAACTCGCTGGTGGAGGAGATCTTTCATCACGGCTACTGAGTTTGTACCGTCCGCCGCCCTATATTACTGGTTGCTCGCAGGCGGTACTAACACGGCCGATATCAACCATGTTGGCACGCAACTACGACTACCCGCCGGAGCTGTGCGAGGGCACTATTCTCTACACTCGATGGAATCAGCGCCGTGTTATTGCCATGTCTGATTGCCTGTGGGGCGTGCTAGACGGGATGAACGATTCAGGACTTGCTGTTTCTCTGGCGTTTGGTGGACGTAAGGTGGTAGGGGATGGATTCGGTGCCCCGATAATACTTCGCTATATCCTTGAGTTCTGCGATACCGTGCCCGAAGCAGCGGCGGTACTGGCGAGAGTGCCTACCCATATGGCCTACAACATTACTGTGGCAGACGCCTCAGGTCGTTATGTCACAGCGATGATTGCTCCTGATTGCCGCGCTAGCATTCGGCGCGTAGCGGTGGCTACTAATCATCAAAAGAAAATTGAGTGGTATGCCCATGCGCTGGCTTCGGAAACCTTGATTCGCGAGCGTCAGCTCTCGATTCTGGTGGACGACGACGCCACCACTGAAGAGCGACTAATTTCAGCTTTCTCCGCTCCCCCTTTGTTTCGCCATGACTATCGGCGCGGCCTGGGCACAGTATATACCGCGGTATATCGCACCAAGGAAAGACTTACTCAGTTTCGTTGGCCCGGTAGAGTGTTGGATTTGAACTTCGACGTGTTTCCTGAAGAGCAAATTACCGTTCGCTATGGCTCACGTGGGCTGTACGGCTGATTTAGCACTATTGCTGAGGAAGTGTCTTTTCCAGATAAATACCTACAAAGGATGGGTGTCGTCATGCAAGAGAATAATTCAACCGAAACTTCCTACACCGCCCTGGGTTTTTATCACAAAATTTCCCAACTTCGTGCTGATACCTGGAATGAGCTTAAGCGTGATCTGGGTATTTTGATGCGCCTTAAAGAAGAGGATCGCGCCAAGAACTTGATTAAAGCTATCGACATCAAGTTGACACGCTTAGAAATTATTGAGGATTACCACGCATTTCCATCCAAAGAGGATTTTCGCCACCTTTGGACGCTATTTAATCGCGGCGAATATGCGCTGCTGGATAAAGTTGTTAAGCGTTTAGTAAGAGCCTTGATCAGTGAGTCTTATCGTCGACGACATGTGGATCTCTCTGAGACAGATGCCGGTGCTGAAGACATGGAGGCACTGGACGCGCTTAATCAACTTCGCCGCGGGCATCCGGCTTCCAATAGCTCGGCGCAACCTTACTTTGAACTGCTGATCGTAGATAATCTTTCTAACCAAGAAGAAGACGTGGTACGTGAAGCATTTCACAACATGCGTCGCCCTGAAGATCGCTTTGTTTACGATGTTGTAACGGTAAAAAGCTTTGAAGATGCGTTGATTGCCGTATTGGTGAATCCTAATATACAGGCATGCCTGATTCGCTACGAGTTTCCGTACAAGTCCAAGTATAACCTCAGTGCTTTGCGTAATTATCTAGAAGGTCTCTCAGAAAATGAGCTGGAGCACCATAGCGAAGCTGAGCGCAGTATTCTGCTGAGTTCGATGATTCATGAGCTGCGCCCAGAAATTGATCAATTTCTAGTGACGAGTGGTGATGTTGAAGCCACGGCAAGCCGAGATATTAAGCACTTCAACCGTATTTTCTACCGTGAAACGGACTATATCGAGCAGCATCATACGATTCTACGCGCCATTGATAATCGCTATCGCACACCGTTTTTTGATGCTCTGCGTGAATACAGTAGAAAGCCCACTGGGGTGTTTCATGCCATGCCCATTTCCAGGGGCAAGTCGGTGACTCGATCCCACTGGGCAGGGCACATGATCGACTTCTACGGCATTAATATTTTTCTGGCAGAAACATCAGCAACATCGGGGGGGCTAGACTCGCTGTTGCAACCGTTCGGGCCAATCAAGAAGGCTCAAGAGTACGCTGCCCGAGCCTTTGGAGCTCGTCGTAGTTTCTTTGTAACCAATGGCACGTCCACGGCTAATAAAATTGTGGTACAGGCGCTTATTAAGCCGCGAGACATTGTGCTGATCGACCGTGACTGTCACAAATCGCATCATTACGGCATGGTGTTAGCCGGTGCACATGTCAGTTATCTAGACTCCTATCCACTTGATGACTATTCCATGTACGGTGCGGTGCCGCTGCATGAAATAAAGAAAACGCTGCTCGCCTACAAGCGCTCCGGCGAACTTCACAAGGTGAAGATGTTGTTGCTGACCAACTGCACCTTCGATGGCATTGTGTATAACGTGCGCCGGGTGATGGAAGAGTGCTTGGCGATTAAACCAGATCTGGTTTTTCTTTGGGATGAAGCATGGTTTGCCTTCGCTGGTTTTAACCCGACGTATCGGCCACGTACCGCCATGAATGCGGCACGGACGTTGCGAGATCGTTACCGCAGTGAGAGTTATCGGGAAGAGTATGCGGCTTGGAAAGCCGAGTTCGATAAGCTCGATCCAGAAGATGACGCTACATGGCTTGACCAGCGATTGATGCCCGACCCGGATGAAGTACGTATTCGCACTTATGCGACTCACTCAACCCACAAAACGCTGACCTCGTTACGCCAAGGCTCAATGATTCACGTGTGGGATCAAGATTTTCGTCAGAAAGTGGAGGCTTCTTTCCATGAAGCCTACATGACTCACACTTCTACTTCGCCCAATTATCAGATTGTGGCATCGCTGGATGTGGGAAGAATGCAGGCGGAAATGGAAGGGTTCGAACTGGTGCATGCTCAGGTAGAAACGGCGCTTTCGTTACGCGAACAGCTTTACACCCATCCCTTGCTGCAGAAGTATTTCCGCGTATTGAAGAATAGCGACATGGTGCCCGAAGCCTATAGAGAGTCGGGTGTCGAGTCCTATTTTGACCCTGTGACGGGCTGGAACAAAATGGAGGAAGCCTGGGCGCGAGACGAGTTTGTTGTTGATCCTTCACGTGTCACGATTGCCATCGGCAATACTGGTGTTGATGGCGATACATTCAAAAATGAATACCTGATGAATAAGTACGGTATTCAAATTAACAAAACGTCCCGCAACACCGTACTGTTTATGACCAATATCGGTACTACACGGGGTTCTATTGCCTACCTGCTGGATGTGCTGATCAAATTGGCGAAAGAGTTCGAATATCGCTTGGAAGACAGTAGCCGCCCTGAACGCAAGATTATCGAGAACCAGGTGCACTCGCTGAATCATGATTTGCCGCCCCTGCCTGACTTCAGTCGTTTCCACGATGCCTTCCGGCCGAATCCCGATACGCCTCAGGGCGATATTCGCTGTGCTTACTTTTTAAGTTACGACGAAGAGAATACTGAATACTTACGCTTCGATAATGGTAAGTTGCAGGCGCAGATGCGTGCTGGTCGCGATGTTGTATCGGCAAGTTTTGTCATCCCTTATCCGCCAGGATTTCCGGTATTGGTACCAGGGCAGGTCATCAGCGAAGAAATCTTATCGTTTCTTCAGGCGCTGGATGTCACTGAGATCCATGGCTACCGGCCGGAGTTAGGACTAGTGGTATTTACTGAGGAAGCCTTGATTAACCCCGCAGCAGGTTAAATGCAGCAGATTAAATAGAGGCCTGCCAAAAAAAAGCACTGTAAAGATAGCTTTCACAAAAAAAGCGCCGGAATTATCCGGCGCTTTCAAAAACACTTCGTGACCACTCTCCCTTACTCTATGGACATCGAATCAGCTCGGCTGTTAAGCCGAGCGATTCATCTTTTTTATCACGGTTTGTTGCCCGCTTTTGGCTGCAACCTGGGGAGGTGCCCATGACCACATTATCGACCACGCTTGCGAAACGCCTGGAAGATCCACGCCTTTTCCGGCAGTACGCCTACGTAGACGGAAAGTGGACCCATGGCGAAGGCGGCCGCGAAGAAGCGGTGTATGACCCCGCGACTAACGAAGCCATTGGGCATATCCCGCTGCTGGAAGCCAGCCAAATAACCGCGGCGGTAGATGCTGCAGAAGAGGCGTTTACACATTGGCGTGCCTTACGTGCTGATGAGCGCTGCGAACGGCTGCTTGCTTGGTACGATCTCATCCAAGCGAATCGCGAAGACCTAGCGACCATCATGACTCTGGAACAGGGCAAGCCGTTGCCCGACGCCCGTGGTGAGGTGCAGTATGGCGCGAGCTTTGTGCGTTGGTTTGCCGAAGAGGGCAAACGCACCTATGGCGAGACCATTCCCAGCCACATTCCCAATGCATCGCTTGGCACCATTAAAGAGCCGGTGGGGATCGCCGCGATGATTACGCCCTGGAACTTCCCACTGGCGATGATTACCCGCAAAGCTGCCGCAGCGCTTGCCGCCGGCTGCCCGGTAATCGTCAAACCTGCCAATGAAACGCCGTTTTCAGCGCTGGCGCTCGCTGAGCTGGCTGAGCGTGCGGGGATTCCGGCAGGAATTTTTAACGTCGTGCTGGGCGAGCCTGCTGAAGTTTCCAAGATTCTGTGCAGCGAGCCGCGTATTCGTGCGCTGTCGTTCACCGGCTCCACCCGCGTGGGCCGTCTGCTGATTGAGCAGAGTGCAAACACCGTTAAGCGCCTCTCGCTTGAACTAGGCGGCAATGCGCCGTTTATCGTTGGACCGGATATGGATCCTAAAGAGGCGGCTTTCGCGGCTATCGACGCCAAATTCCAGACTGCCGGGCAGGATTGCCTGGCCGCTAACCGCATTCTGGTTCACGAGTCGATTCACGATGAGTTCGTTGAATATTTCAAAGAGCGCATGGCGGCCCTCACCGTGGGGAATGGCTTACAGAGCGAAATTGACCTTGGCCCGCTCATTCACCGCCAAGCGGTTGAAAAAGCAGCCGCCATTGTTGATGACGCTATTTCCAAAGGCGCCACCGTCAGCGGCGGCGATCAAAGCCAAGCGCCCGGCGAGAACTTCTTTATGCCCGTCATGCTGACAGGTGTAACGCCGCAAATGAAAGTATGGCGGGAAGAGAACTTTGCGCCTGTCGCCGGTATTACCGCTTACAGCACCGATGACGAAGTGATCGAGATGGCCAACGACACCGAGTACGGCTTGGCAGCGTATATTTACACTCACGATATCCGTCGTATTTGGAAGCTGATGCGCGCGCTGGAGTACGGCATGGTCAGCGTCAACTCCGTGAAGATGACCGGCCCGCCGGTGCCCTTCGGCGGCGTCAAACAGTCAGGCCTTGGCCGTGAAGGCGGCGCGACGGGTATCGATGAATACCTGGAAACGAAGTACTACTGCCTGGGGGCGCTGGGTTCCGTATCGGGTAGCTAGTGATTGTTCAAAAAAGAACCTGCTAATTTAAAATACCCTCCCCGCTATGGGGAGGTTTATCGTACAGAGAGAACGCTATGAGCTTGCATCAGGATTTGATCGAACGCGACCGTAAAGTCACTTTTCACGCCTCAACCCACCTACGCGATTTCGCCCATGGCGATTCGCCGGGCCGCGTGATTACCGGTGGTAAAGGTATCAATATCGTGGATAAAGATGGCCGTGAATTTATCGACGGCTTTGCCGGCCTGTACTGCGTCAATATCGGCTACGGGCGGACGGAAGTAGCGGAAGCAATCTATAAGCAGGCCCTAGAACTGTCTTACTACCACACCTACGTGGGCCACTCTAACGAGCCGCAGATTGAGCTTTCAGAGCGCATTCTGAAGATCGCGGGCATGAACATGTCCAAGGTCTACTACGGCATGTCCGGCTCAGACGCCAACGAAACCCAGCTCAAAATTGTGCGCTACTACAACAACGTACTGGGCCGCCCGCAGAAGAAAAAAGTTATCTCGCGCATGCGCGGCTACCACGGTTCCGGCATTGCCTCTGGCTCATTAACCGGCCTTAAAGCGTTTCATGATCACTTTGATCTGCCAATCGACACTATTCGTCACACCGAAGCGCCGCACTACTACCTGCGCGCTGCTGAGCAGCACGGCATGACGGAGCTTGAGTTCTCAGCCCACTGCGCCGGGAAGCTGGAAACGATGATTTTGGAAGAAGGCCCGGACACCGTTGCCGCCTTTATCGGTGAGCCTGTGCTCGGCACGGGTGGCATTGTGCCGCCGCCGGAAGGCTACTGGGAAGCGATTCAGCCGGTACTGGAAAAATACGACGTGCTGTTGATTGCTGACGAAGTGGTGTGTGGCTTTGGCCGCACCGGCTCTGACTTTGGCAGCCACCACTACAACATGAAGCCTGATCTGGTCACCATCGCCAAAGGCCTGACCAGCGCGTACCAGCCGCTGTCGGGTGTAATTGTTGGCGATAAAGTGTGGAAAGTGCTGGAGCAGGGCACCGGTGAGTTTGGCCCCATCGGCCACGGCTGGACCTACTCAGGCCACGCCCTAGGCTGTGCGGCGGGCCTTGCCAACCTGGATATCATCGAGCGTGAAAACCTCGTGGGCAACGCGGCGGAAACCGGTGCTTACTTCCAGCAGCAGCTTAAAGCCAACTTTGAAAGCCATCCGCTGCTGGGTGACGTGCGCGGCGTTGGCCTGATGGCCGCGCTGGAGTTCTCACCAGACGCCAAGCAGCGCCTGCACTTCGACCCCGCTCTGAAAGTTGGCCCGCGGGTGGCGGCAGCGGCGATGGAAGAGAACCTGATTGCCCGCGCCATGCCCCAAGGCGATATTCTTGGCTTTGCGCCGCCGCTCACCATCAATCGTGGAGAAGTAGATGAAATGATAGGCCGTGCCAAACGTGCCATTGATCGTGTCACCGATGAGTTGGTGCGCTCTGGCGACCTGAAAACGGGTCAACAGGAAGCGGCCTTGACGATTTAATAGCGCTTAATGCTCTCTACGCCGCTGCCAATATCGCAGCGGCGTTTTTGTTTTTGATGGGGGCAGCTATGCTAAATGCATGAGATTGCCTATCTCCAACGATTTTTCAGCCCACTAGACCAGGAGTGATCATGCAACCGGTACTTGCCTTTGATGTATATGGCACGCTGATTGATACCCATGGCGTTACCATTGAGCTGGAGCGTAGGTTGCGCGACGCTCAGCAGGCGGGTGAGTTCGCTAAACGCTGGCGGGAGAAGCAGCTTGAATACAGCTTTCGCCATGGGTTGATGGGTGCCTACGTACCGTTTTCGGAGTGTACCCGAGAAGCGCTTGTATTTACCGACCGCGCGATGCAAACCGGTCTTTCTGATCATGATCAAGACCACTTAATGGCCGTGTATGCCGAATTACCCGCATTTCCTGATGTGGTGCCTGCCCTTGATCAACTTCGCGATGCCGGTATTCGCTGTGTGGCATTTTCCAATGGCACCCAAGAGGCCGTCACTAAACTGCTTGCTCGGGCAGGCGTGGAGAGCCACATGGACGCTGTCGTCAGCGTCGATGACGTAAAACGCTTCAAGCCTGATCCTGCAGTTTACGCCTATTTACGCAGCCGGCTAGAGGTCCGGCCAGAGCATACCTGGCTGATTTCCAGCAACCCCTTTGACGTGATTGGGGCCATTCATGGAGGGCTGCGCAGTGCCTGGATAAGGCGTCAAGCTGACGCGCCATTTGATCCATGGGGTGGGGAGCCCGATATGACCGTCGCTGATCTTGAAATTTTCGCCGACCGTTTACTCAAATAACCTACCCTAGCGCGAAGGAGATAGTATGCGTTTTACTTACTACGCTTTAGCCGCCGCTGCATTAACTCTTGCCCAACCTGCTCTGGCCTCTTCTTCCATGGGGATTGAGCATGTCAACAGTGAGCACTCATTCGAGCAAGTGACCGATCAACTAAGCTCGACACTTGCAGAAAAAGGGCTGACGCTGGTCGCCAGCATCGACCATGCTCAAAATGCCGCTAATAACGAGCTATCGTTGCCTGCCACCACGACGTTTATTTTCGGCAACCCTAATGTTGGCACCCCGATGATGCAGTGCCAGGGCAGCGTTGCGTTAGATTTGCCGCAAAAAATGGTTGTGCGCGAAACAGGGGAGGGCGTACGCATCGAATGGAATGCCCCGCAATATCTTGCCGAACGTCATCAGTTGGAGACGTGCGATCTACCACTTGATGACGTGGCTAATGTATTACGTGACGTGGCTGAAAGTGCCGCCCAGTAGTCGCTTGAACGCAGCAGCTTAAAGGCTGTCAATATGCCCAGTGGCCGCGCATAATAATGGCCGTTTAATCAGTTAGGATGTCAGCATGTCGGAAAAAATCTACTGTATCGCCAGTTTTAAGCCTAAAGCCGGTAAGGAAGAGGCGGTATTTAAAGCGTTACAGAGCCTGGAACCGAATACGCATCGCGAAGATGCTTGTATTCATTACACTGTGACTCGGCAGATTGATAACCCGTTTGCTCAAGGCACTAGCTACCCGATCGTATTTCACGAGATTTGGGCTAGCCGTGAAGAGTTTGAAGCCCATTGCCAGCGCAAAGAGATTCAAGATTTTTTCGCTAAGCACGTCGAGTCACCCGATGGCGATATTGAAGATGCCAACGTGTGTGTTTATACCGATGAGCCATGGAATTTTGACGCTCCCAAGGTGTGAAACCGGCAAGCGCTTAGAATACATTTGCGAAACATCAAGATAGCGGAGCCAATATGACCGAAAAGAAAATGAACGTTGAAAGCTTTAATCTGGACCATACCAAGGTAAAAGCACCTTACGTGCGTTTGGCTGATATTAAAGAAGGCCAAAATGGCGATCGTATCCATAAGTACGATCTGCGTATCTGCCAGCCCAATAAAGAGCACATGGAGATGCCTGCGTTGCACTCTTTGGAGCACTTGATGGCTGAAATGTCACGCAACCATACGGATAAAGTGGTCGATATAAGCCCGATGGGCTGCCAAACCGGCTTCTATATCGCGCTGATCAACCATGATGATTACGACAATGTGATTAATATCATCGAGCAAACGCTCAATGACATACTCACTGCGACGGAAGTACCTGCCTGCAATGAGTTGCAGTGCGGCTGGGCCGCAAGCCATAGCCTGGAAGGTGCTCAAGAGCTTGCCAAGGCCCTGCTGGCCAAGCGTAGTGAATGGACCAGCGTGTTCGCGTAAGCAAAGCGAATACGACAATAACCTCAACGCCTCCGTGCTGTTAGTAGCGGCACGGAGGTGTTTTGTTAAATGATGATATTTAGATTTTTTGGGAGTCGTGTATTTGTTGATAAAATAAGTCTTTATAGCTATTTTTAATAATGTGTAACCCTTAGTTTTAGAGGTTCATTGCCCCACCAATATAAGTACAACGTATATGGGGATTAACTATGCACACCCTCTACAAAAGCAAGAATCCGTCCGCTAAAGTTCTACAAACGTTTATCAATCACGAGTATGAGCTTTGCATCTATGCCAAAAATGTACCTAATACATTAGCGGCTGAAGTGGTGGGGCTTAGCCTGGATAGTGGGCAACTACTGCTAAAGGTAGAGACCCAGGGGGAGGAAATAGAGCATTATTTCGAGGAAGAGTGCATTAATTTTGATATTGAGGCACTTCATCCCTATGAGTTAAATGATATCAAAGGTGCGGTTAGACGCGACGCCTATAGTATTAGCAATGTCCCCGCTGTGGCAAAAAAGCTCAATGCGGGTGCTTGTCAGTTATCTTGCCAGCTACCCCCCTCCGTCTTTTTAGTAGAGCACCGAGGCACTGCCAGAATTCCCTTCATTTTAGGAATGAGCGCGCGGGTAAATATTGAAGTTTATAGCAACGGGTTAGTCGTTAACGGCTCTCTGCGTAATATCTCAGTAGGTGGCTGCTTAGTCGATATTAGTGTTGAGGATAGTAATGCGTTAACCGTTGATCTTTTGCTGCCTGGAGTGACCATTGAGTTTCCAAACGGTACATATTTTCATTCAAAAGCGTTACTGCGCCACATGCGTCCCTTTGGTCACCACGGCTATGCCGCGCTTGGGCTTCAGTTTGAGGAGCTAGACCCACAACAAACAGAGGAGATTTTTCACTTGGTCTCCGAAGTGGAGCGCGAAGCTGCCTATCGCTCAGGTATTAACGATAAAATAGTGAGCCATTCGTATCTTTTTCTACCTGGTACAAAAGAGAAAACGATGCTTCGCCGTGAAGAGCAGGGTTTGGAAAAGCGCAAACGTCAATCATCTATACAGCGGGGGATTTTGGACTTAGCGCATCAGCTTCAATATGCGCTTATGTATATTAAAAGCCGTAGTCACTTTCCTGAAAAAACACTCTATGACTGTGCTGAAACGGTACTTTATTTGGTTAGGCAGGATAGGAAGTCCGCGCTTTACGCGCTTACTTTTTTGCACAATGAGCCTGACTGGGCAAGGCACGCAATACGCGTCGCCATGCAAACTGCTGACATGATGCTGTTAAGAGATGCCCACTCAAAGAGCGTTAGGGAAGTGGTCATGGGCGCGCTCATGCATACCATGGGTAAACCTTTGATGGTCAGCGAAGAGATACCTTCTTTAAAAGAGAGCATGAACACGCGTCAGAAGCAGCTGTTAAAACAGCATGTCAATGTGCTGCTAGAAAAGCTGACTGCACTGAGTTGGGTGCCAAGCGAGATATGCGAAGATGTGATGATACATGCGAACGAGCGTTTGGATGGCGCTGGGTATCCCAGAGGTTTGAAAGGTGAGCAGTTATCAGATGTCGTTAAGCTCATATCTATCATTAAAGCGGTGGATAAGTTAACCCATACGCGCAACGGCACCCCGCCCCGCGCCCCTTTAGATGCGTATCGAATTATCAATGAGCAGCACGGCAGTTATGATAAAACAGTGTTAGTAGAGTATATCCAGTGTTACGGCCTTTATCCTATAGGCAGCTTGGCTAAGTTTTCAGGTGGGTTTTTAGCGTGGATAATGGATGTTGATAATAAGGGAATGCCAGTAAAAGTCGAAGTAGTTAAAAATTTAACGTTTAAAGATACTAATATTGATACGGTTTTAAACGAGAGTGACTTTGATCAAATTGGCAGGCTAGAAGGAGTGGTCAACCCTGATGACTATGGCATTACGTTTGCAAAAATGTGATTTCAGCGATTGATGCACACGCCCCTGCTTAAGCACGTTAGGGGCATGTGGAAAGGCGGTACATCAGCGTGGTGCTAGCCATTTTTTCATAAACTCATCACCGGGCAGAGGTTTGTCGTACCAATAGCCTTGTCCCTCTTGGCAGCCCATTTCAAGCAGGGCGGTGGCTAGCTCGCAAGACTCGACACCTTCGGCAACCGTGACCATACCAAGACTATGTGCCATCGCAATAATGGTTGCCACGATAGTACGATCGTGATGGTTGTTTAGCATGTCGAGAATAAACGACATATCAATTTTAAGTTTGTCGGCTGAAAAGCGTTTTAAATACGCCAGCGATGAGTAGCCTGTACCAAAATCATCAATGGCGAGCCCATAGCCAGCCTCTTTAAGAGTTTGTGTTATCGCCACGGCTTCTTCTGGAGCTTCCATAAAGCCACTTTCAGTTAGCTCAAGACAAATCTGTGAGGGTGTAACGCCATGGGCAGTACATTTGTGTTGCAGGTTGTCGATAAGTCGAGGGTCTTCGAAGTGGCGAGAGGCAATATTAATCGCTATTTGTCCGGGCATGGTGTGCCCTTCCAACTGCCAAACGGCTAACTGGCGAAAAACCTCATTAATCACCCAGTTGCCCAGTGGGATGATAAGGCCGCGCTCTTCTGCTAAGGGGATAAACTCATTCGGCCCAACGGCGCCTAGCACGGGGTCGTACCAGCGACAAAGCGCCTCTGCACCGGTTAGCTGGCCAGTTTTAAAATCAATTTGTGGTTGATAATGAAGGCTTAACGACCCATTGACGAGCGCTTCAGAGAGCCGCTTGGCCATATCCAGCCGTGAAGCAAGTGCGACCCCCATTTGGGCTTCAAAAAACAGGTAAGGTAATTTTTGTTGCTTGGCTTGGTACATAGCAATGTCAGCGTGTTTGAGGAGTTCGCGGGCGCTGCCAGCGTCATCCGGATATAACGCAACGCCAATGCTGACTTCTAATTCAAAGCTTTGACCATCGATGACCAGAGGGTCAGCCAGAGAGTGCAGCAAGCACTCTGCCGTATGGGTAAGCAAACCCTGAGAGTTTGGTTCAAGCAGCACCACAAACTCATCGCCCCCCAAACGCGCCAGGTACTCATTATCCTTAAGCGATCGCTGGAAAGCCGCTGCTACCGCTTTTAATACTTTATCGCCAACATCGTGACCTTGGGTATCGTTGATCTCTTTAAAGTGGTTCAAATCGAGCAGCATTAGGCCTAATTGGTGGCCATGTTCTACCGCATGGTTAAAGCTGTTTTCCAAGCGCCGCATAAACGCAGTACGATTTGGCAGCCCGGTGCCTATATCGTAGAAAGCTAGTTGACGAATATGCGCTTCATCTTTTTGACGCGCCAGCTCAGCGGTGACTCCAGAGGCGAAGATTTGCAGAACGCTGGACACTAATTCAGTGTCGTGTAGTGGTTCCCGATACATCACGCCTAACAGCCCAACGGCTTTGCCCTCATTGTTGTCTAACCGACGACCTGCATAGGCACGCACCCAATGAAGCGCCTCACGACCTTCCACTGGTAGGGATTGCCCCGCGCCATCAGCGACAATACATTCGCTATTAGCCAATACCTTTTCACAGGGGGAGCCTGGTAGCGTGTAGGTAAAATTGGCCTGAGGCTCGCCGTCAATCACTACTGCCAGAGTATCTGCACGACTGGGGGCATCAGCATTGAGCTGTGCAATAAACGCCAAGTCGGCGCCTAATGCATCCGCCATGTGATGCGTTAGCTGATCAAGAAACTCGCCACCTGTGCGCGCAGAAACAGCCAGCGTGATTTTGAGAACGGCACGCTGGATGCGTTGCTGTGCCGCTTTACTACGCAGCGTATCAATCCCAAAGGCGATATTACCCGCTAGCGCGTTAAGCAGTTGTAATTCATCATCATCAAATGGTTGAATCTCCGACTTGTAGAGCGTTAACAGACCATAACATTGGTCGTGACACTCAAGCGGTAGGCATACCACGCTGCGTAAATGGCAGGCTAACGCGATATCTTTTAGCGTGCTGAAGGCTGGATGATGCGCCATATCCGCGAGCTGGATAGGCGTGCAGCTGCCTGCTTCGGTATGCTCAATGTGGGGAGATGTTGCATAGAACTTCCCAAACGCCTCCACAATAGGAGATAAATAATGGCTTGCTTTACCAGCAGCGGCTTGGGGAGTGATGACATCTCTATTGCCTGGCTGAGAATAGCCGATCCAAGCCATTGAGAACCCGCCAATCGCAATCGCTTGCTGACAAATAGTGTCAAATAGCG
This sequence comes from Halomonas sp. 7T, assembly GCF_025643255.1. Classification (NCBI taxonomy): domain Bacteria; kingdom Pseudomonadati; phylum Pseudomonadota; class Gammaproteobacteria; order Oceanospirillales; family Halomonadaceae; genus Halomonas; species Halomonas sp. 7T. The sequence continues at coordinate 379,351 of NZ_CP087112.1, forward strand.
CCTGTTCGCTGCTGGCATGTGTGATGACCTGATGGCTTTGGCTTAATAGCTGTAGCGCTTGCCGTTTGTACAGCGTGCGCTGTTGCTGCCGCCGCTTTTTTTCTAGCCGGGTAATCTCTACCGCTATATTCACCGAGGCAAGGCGTAGGACTTCCACTGGATATTGGGAGTTTTTAACCGGGCTTGCGTTAGCAGCGGCGACAAACCCTGTGCTGCCTCTTTGAGAGTTCACAGACGAGGGCAGAGAGAAAGAAACACTCAAATAGGCATGAGCATCTAGCGAGGTGAGGAGCTGGTTCTTCGGAAAGCGCTGTGCCGCGCTTTCAGGAATATGAATAAAGTCTGAAGTGTCCGAAGCGCTAATCGGCAAATCATCTAATTTAAAAGTGATGTTATGTTGTAGCTTGCCTTTCGACCACAGGGCCAATGTAGTGGCTTGTTGGCTCTCATCAATACGCCCGATGATCAGGTGATCAACTGCCAGCGACGCGCCTAATGCGGCGGCAACTTGCTCAAAATAGCCCTCACCTTGGGCCTGAGAGAGCGCATTGGCGAGGTGATGAAAAATATTAGCGTCTGAAAACTGGCGGTTCATTCATTATCCTAAGAATTTTTATGTAAACGCCAATGTGCGTATTAATAATCTCATTGCTTAAATGGGTAGAGGCTGCTTCTGCTAGTTAAGATGCAGCTAACTTTTAGGCGCTGTTTATTAAGTTTTTTATCAGCTGCCTATGGCGAGCGGAAATTATAAAATTAACGCTAAATGCCTAGATAAACGAAAGATGTAGAAAGTAGCGTCAGCAGGGCGAATGCGGTGACTTTTTAGACCGTTGCTATTATGGCGATGATATCACGTTAGGCAAAAAGGCTTAAAAAAATTTCACCGGTAGTGCCAGGCAGCTGCCTTATGGCAATTTAAAACGCTTGTTAGATTAAACGTCTTGCCAGTGGGACTGGTTGCGCCCTGCTTTTTTTGCGATGTAAAGCCCTTGATCGGCGCGCTTGATCGCGGGTTTTAGCAACGTTTCATTGATGCTAACAAGGGTAACGCCTAACGAAGCGGTATAAGAAACAACGCTCTTGGTGATGTTACTTATCTCATCAGATGTTAACTCAACGGGTGTGCGCTCTACCGCGTGGCGTAGGCGCTCCGCCACCTGCATGGCTTGCCCAGCGGTAGCGTTGGGTAGCAATATAGCAAATTCCTCTCCTCCCATGCGGCATAGCACATCGCCGTCACGCAGCTGGGCGCGTGCCGTTGCGGCGAAGGCTTGTAGTACCTTATCGCCGCCATCGTGGCCATAGGTGTCGTTAATATGTTTGAAATGGTCTAGGTCAATTGCGATCAAGCTAAGTGGTTCACCACTACGTTGCGCGCGGGCAATCTCCATAGCAGCCTGATCCTCTAAAAAACGCCGGTTGCCAAGACCTGTCAGTGCATCTGTCATTGCCTGCTGCTCTAGGCGGGACTCTAGCTGCTTGCGTTCGCTCAAATCGAAGACGGTGGTGCGGGTATACTGAAAACCCTCTTCGGTCACATGTGCAGTGGCTAAGATAGCCACTGGCAACATGGTATCATCGCGTTTTAGCAGCGCGCACTCAGCCGAGGCCGCTTGTTCCATGTTAATCATTTGCTGAAACGCTGCATCGAAGGCCGGTCGGGTATCGGGGGTAATAAAATCCCGATACAACCGTTTACCGATGAGCTCCTCGGCGCAATAGCCTAGCCAGTTAAGCTCCGTACGGTTGATTTTGACGATATAGCCTTGGCTATCTAAAGAGTGGTAGCCACAAGGGGCATTTTCGTAAAGATCCTTCACTTCGCTAGCGTAATGCCGCGCTTCACGCCTTAACCGCCGCAGGCGATGGGTGCTAAGTGCCCAAAAAAGACTAAAAGCGATAGCCAGTAGGTAAACCAGTATCGTCGCAAGGAGTTGCGTTGGGCTTTCCAATATTAGCCCTTTCAAGCTGGGCTTGGTCATCACAATGCCTAGCCGCCAGGGCTGAGAGTCAGGGTGGCTGGTTACCATCCCCGCTTGGCTGCGGTAGTGATGCGTCCGAATATCATGGCTTAAAAACCATAAAAGCTGATTGTCAATGGTGATGTCGCCACGATTGCGCCGTGCCATTTTCTGCCACGCGTCAGGCCACAGTTCTGTTAGGGTATCGTTAAAAGGTATTAGCCCTTCGCTACTGTCGGGCAATAGGCCAGTGCCCCGCGCATCGACCAACAGCACCTGGGGGATGTTGGCTGTGACAGTCGACCAGTCGAGTGTCAATAGCAGCACGCCGAGGCGGTTCCCCATGTTATCGAACACGGGGGTAGCGATATCGATGACCGGCGTGGTTGTGAGGGTGGTGCTGGTGCCGTATGTCGCGCTGTGTGATTGGGCGCCTAAATAAGGGGGCGATACGTACAAGTCACGTTGCTGCAGTGCCATTGCTTCGTTAAAGGCGGCGTTAGCGGTGTAAGTTGTCAGTGGAGCATCCGGCAATAGCGTGGACGTGTTGACGGAAAGCAACCCTTTGCCCTCTGTATCAATAAGTACTACACGCGTATAGCGTCCAAAATGCACTAACAGCGTGTTAAAGAGGTCGTTTAGCTGCTCTGCGAAGCGTGAAAGTTTTTGGTTTTGAACATCATTCGGAAAAGCAGAAAGGGACGCCCGTTGGTGGGCCACTAACATTAGACGCAGTAACGGAACTTCTGCGGTGGCAAGAACCTGGTTAAAACTGTCGTTCATATCTTGCAACAGGGTAGCGTACTTGGCCTCCAGCAAGGCATCGGCGGTCACACGTGTTCTTTCCAGCTGGGTGTCTAGCTGTGCGTTAAACATAGGGTAGAGTGTTGCCGTCACTAACATAATGGGTGTGAAAATAGCGACGGCTAATCGGGCCCACAGCGTTTTGAGCATCAGCGGTGAAACCTCGTATAGCGTAACAACCAGCGCACCTCACGCTGCATAATGCGGCTGGGATGACGTGTGTCGAAAAGGGGGTGTGTTGATGGTGGCGCAGTATCGTCCATCATGCGTCGAACGTCATCAAGAAAATGATAAACAGAACAACAACTTTCACTACAGCTGCTGTTAGCTGTAGTGGCGATGCGTGTCGGTAGGTTAAGCGAACAAACATTAGTCAAAAACTAATATTCTCTTAGTGACTATTTTAATAACAAATACGCTTATGATAGCCATGCTTTTGTTGTGTAAATTCATGGTATCAAGCATTGTAAAGGCGTGATGCATGTTAGTGTTCTTAGTGCTTGGTTTACCAGCGAGAAGTAAGCCGCGCTAGCTATTAATGGTCAGCATAACAATAAACGGAGTGTTAGCGCCTTCATGCTACTCAATGTGTTGTCGGACCCCCAGGCGCTTGATGCGATTCAGGGAAAACACGATATACCGCTTGTCTTTATTTCATGGCTCGTGGCGTTGGCAGCCTCTTACGCGGGCTTGGATATCATCAAACTCGTACGCTGGGTGTCTAGTCCGGTTGGGCGTAGCCTATGGTTTCTTGCGGGTGCGAGCGCAATGGGGCTGGGGGTTTGGAGCATGCACTTTATTGGCATGCACGCCTATCAGTTGGACTTTCCCGTTACCCATGCGCCGTTGCCTACGCTGCTTTCGATACTGCCAGCGGTTTTAGGTAGCCTGAGTGCAATGGTGGTGCTTTCGCGTCAAGCTCCTTCACATCAAGCGTTATGGCTGGCGGGGCTTGGGCTTGGGCTGGGTATTGGCGCAATGCACTACAGTGGCATGGCGGCGATGCGTATGCCTGCCGAGCTTTATTATTCGCTCAACTTTTTTCTAATCTCACTGCTCGTGGCGGTCGGCTTGGGCATCGCGAGTGTCTATGTTTACCGCTTCTGCCAGCACGAGTGGGGCATACAGCACTCCAGGCGCTGCGCGTTTATCGCCGCGCTGTGTGTTTCTACTGCCGTGAGTGGCATGCACTATGTGGCGATGCAAGCGGCGTGGTTTGTTCCTATCGCCAGCCCTACGTTTTCCGTGCTTCCTTCCGCTATTTCTGAGTCGGCTAACGCGGGATCTGTCGCTTCATCACACGCCAGTTGGCTGATTTATTTGATTGGCGTAGGCGCTGTACTCACCGCCTTGCTTACGTTGATTGCCACGCAGGTGCAGCGTCGGCTACACACAAGCCAGCGCCATGAATATATGACGCAAACGCGCTTGTTAGAGGTGATTTCCTCCCTGCAAGATAGCGTGGTGTTGCTGGATTATCGTTCACGTATTCGCTTATGCAATGCCGCGTTTGCGCGCTGGGTAGGGGTGCCAGGCGACCACCTAGTGGGTAAATCTGCCTCGCAGCTTGCTTACGCGCAAGATCACCAAGCACTGAACATAGTGATTCGCCAAGCGCTTGCACAACGTGGCGAATGGAGCGGCATGATACAAGCGTTACGTGCCAATGGCGCTGTGTTTCCAGCGTGGTTAAGCGTCACCCGTGTGAAGTACACCGACAGCGATGATAGCGATTACGTCGCGCTACTTAGCGACCGCTCAGCAGAGCAGCAAGCCCAACAGCGTATTCACTATCTGGCCTACCATGACGTGCTAACAGAACTTCCCAATCGACGAGCATTACAAGCGCGGTTAAGCGAGGTTGGCAACACGCACCCAAGTGGCCATCGCTATGCCTTTATGGCCCTTTTGGATATCGACCGTTTCAAACTTCTTAACGACAGCTTAGGCCAAGAGATCGGCGATGAGTTGCTGCGTCAATTAAGCAGGCGGCTTCAGTATTGGGCAGAGTCGGGCTTGTATGCAGCGCGGTTAGATGGCAATGAGTTCGCCTTATTGGGCGCGTTTTCAGCCGCAGATGATGCCAGCGCAGAGCGTGGCGTTGATATGCTTATGTCGAAAGTGTTGGCCTCCCTAAGCGCGAACTATGAACTAAAAGGGCACGCCTATCCGTGTAAGCTGAATGTAGGCGTGCTGCTATTTAACCCGTTTACGCGAGAAGGCATTGCCCCTTTATTTAAACGCGCCGATCTTGCGCTACTGGCGGCAAAGCGCCTTCGTGATGGTAAGCCCCAGTTCTTCCAAGTGGAGCAAGAGCGCGAGCTTGAAGCGCGTTTGGTAATGGAGCGCGAGCTACGCAGCGCCATTGAACAGGATGAGCTGTGCCTGCATTTACAGCCCCAGGTGGATGTACAGCGCCAGGTGATAGGGGCAGAAGCCCTGGTGCGCTGGCAACACCCGACGCGGGGCATGGTATCGCCCGGTGCTTTTATACCGCTAGCCGAAGAGACCGGGCTGATTTTGCCGCTGGGTGGATGGGTGCTTAAGGAGGGGTGCCGCCTGTTAGGCGAGTGGCGCCACGACGAGCGGCTTAAGCATGTAAAGCTATCGCTGAATGTGAGCGTGCGCCAATTTCAGCAGCCCGACTTTACTGAACAAGTGTTGTCGGCCATGCAGCAATATGGCGCCCCGCCTGAACGCTTAACGCTGGAACTCACGGAATCGCTTCTGCTCAGCGATGCAGAGGGCACCATTAACAAAATGCAGCAACTAAAGAGCTTAGGCGTTAGCTTTGCATTGGATGACTTTGGCACGGGTTATTCATCGCTTGCCTATTTAAAGCGCCTGCCGCTGGATACGCTGAAAATTGATATCGCCTTTGTGCGCGATTTAGCCCTCGATATGCAGGCAAAGCCTATCGCCGAGACGATCATTACCCTGGCGGAGAGCTTAGGTCTTGGCGTAGTCGCTGAAGGCGTAGAAACGGAAGATCAGTGTAAGGTGCTGACCCATCTGGGATGCGGTGTTTATCAAGGTTTTTTGTTTGGCCGTCCCGCGCCGGTTGAGATTTTTACTGAAGCGTTAAAGCGTCCGTTAGTCAGTGCCCCGTTTGAGTAGCTTCATGTGTTATCACGAATGAATCACGAAAAAGGCGATCCAGTGATGAGTTTTTCTAGAGAGATTCAATGCAATGGCGAGTGCCCATGAACGGTGAGCAGACAGCGCAAGATTACGAAGCTGCACGCCTAGCGGCCTTGGTGGAGTATCACATACTGGATACCCCTCAAGACCCCTTGTTCGATGAAATTGTTGAGCTAGCCGCTATCATTTGCCAGGCGCCTATCGCCGTCATCAATTTTATTGACCGTAATCGGCAGTGGTTTAAGGCGGTGAAGGGGCTTTCCGTGCGTGAAACGCCGCTGGATATCTCTATTTGCTCCCACGCTATTCTTCAGCCAGGCCTTTTTGTGGTGTCCGACACCACCCAAGACGAGCGCTTTACGTGTAACCCGCTGGTAACCGGAGAACCCTTTGTACGCTTCTACGCGGGGGCACTGCTTAAAAGCCATGACGGCCACCCATTAGGCACGCTCTGCGTGCTGGATGAGAAGCCGCGCGAACTTAATGATCAACAGCGCTTTGCTCTACAAGCGCTGGCTAACCAGGTAATGGCGCATATGGAACTCATGCGCTCGCATCGGGAACAAAAACGTCTTATCGCAGAGCTAGAAAACGCACGTCGCGAAATGGCTAGCTTAGCCGCCACGGATGTACTTACCGGGCTATTAAACCGCCGGGCGTTAGAGCGAAGGCTGCGTAATACGTTGGCCTCTATCAAACGCGGTGCTTCCCCTGCGGCGATCGTGATGATCGATATTGATAACTTTAAACATATTAACGACAACTATGGCCATCCAGTGGGAGATAGGGTCATTAAACGCTTCGCGCAGCGCTGCCGCTCCATTATACGGCAGGCGGATGTACTAGCCCGTTGGGGCGGTGAAGAGTTTATGTTGCTCATGCCCCACACATCCGTAGACGAAGCGTACCAAGCCGCTAACCGGTTGCGTGACAAGCTGGCCCGCCAACCATTGGTCGCCGATATCGCTGAGCCGCTCTATGTAACGGCAAGCATGGGAATTTGCAGTCTGAAAGAAGCCAACAGCCTGCAAGAACGGCTACACGTGGTTGACCAACTGCTATATCAAGCCAAAGACCAGGGGCGAGACTGTATTGTGTTAGAAAAATCACTGCCACACATTGAGCGAAGTGCTTAAGCCTGATATGGCCTACTTGCCTTCTGGTGATGCTACGTGCTTGAAATCATGATGAATATAGCGGTTGAATAGCTCATCTAGCGCTGCTTGTGGGTCTTTAGCGACGAGCGTGCCTGCTTGGCTGTAAGTAAAAACGCCTTCACCAGGTTCAATAAGGTTCTTAAACAACTGCTGTTGTGCGTCAATCTTACAGTTACTGGCGAGTGTTTCGATACGCGATAGCTCTCGTTTCAGCGGCTTAAGGTGTTGAGCAAACAAGCCTTTTAGCAGTGCCGGAAATACGTCATAAACGCGAGAATAGCCTGCATCAACGACCCGCGTAGAAAAGCTACCGTCATTGCCATGGATGACGATGCCGATATTAATAAATTCGCCTATGTCTCTGTAAGGCAAAAAGCGGATGATTGAGTAATTAAAGTAAATATCCACCTCATTTAGCGCCGTGGCAGAAATTTAAGAAACGTCCAGCGTAAATCTTTCCGGGCAACAGGGGTTAGCTGGTCAATTGTTTCAATGACAATACTTTCGTGCTGACTGAAGCCATCGCTAATGTAGGTGTCATCATAGCCGCCCATTTGGGCATGCTCTACCCAGTCAAATTCTTGTTGCTTAGCTTTTTTCACATACTCATCGATAACACGGGTTGCCTCTGCAGAAATAAACAGCGAGGCAATGGAACGATGATGGGCGAGCCAGTTGACATTGTTTGCAATTAAATAGCGAATCTCTGCTGTGGATTTATCTGTTAGAGCTGAGCCCACAGGTAAACTAGTAATGGCGGCATCCGCTGAGTAGCTACGTATCTCATCTAGCTTCACCAAGATGCTTTGGTAGTGGTCGTTTTTAAACGACCATGCCCGCTCATATCTAAGCCGAGCGACACCGGCTAAGAAGCCAATGATGCCGCCTAACAATAGTGTCGCCAAAGCCTCAAACGTCATAAATCACCTCACCAGCCGCCAGTGTTCGCCTTCTTGGTGGGCTTGGCCGAGGGCGGCTAGCGCCGAGAGCACCTCGTTGACGCCTTTTAACGGTTTGCGTTTGAACTGGGCGGCTAGGCTTTCCGCACTGTGGGGGCTGGCGGCGAGCATGTCGCGCAGTAGCGTGACCTGGGTGGCGAGGTCTTTGGGCCAGGTGGCTTTGGTTTTGTCGGCGGCTGGGGCGCTGGCCTCAGCCGTAGCGCTTTGTAGCTCGGTTTGGGTAGGCGCGGCTTCTTCCGGCGCTTGGTAATCCGGGCGCAGCCAGCGCACCTTGCCTTGGGCTTCCTCTGCGGCGCGTTGTTGGTTGAGCGCCACTAGGCGCATCAGCAGCTCTTCCTCGGCTTCGGCTTGAGCGGCGGGTTTATCCGGCAGCGGCGTGGTGGCACCGGGTAGTCCGACCAACTGTTTGGCTAAATCATCCCAGCCGTAGGCGTTAAATACCGCGCGGTCTAAGGCGTCGTGGTCGGCGAGCAGGGTGCTGACCAAGCCTTGCTGGTTGATGGTTTGCTCTTTGGCGTTGAGCTCTTCACCTGCTCGCAGCTTCTCCATCACGTTATACATGCCGGTGAGCGTGAGCGTTGGGTGCTCTGCCTGCTGGCGCTTGCGATGGGCGTCGATCTGCTCGGCCAGCTGGCCGATACGGGTTTCTTGCTCGGCTGTGAGAGCAGGAAAGGGAAAGGTCTCAAAGCACAGCGTATTATTATAAGTCGGTCGATCTTCTAGTGTGCCGCCGGATTTAAGCGACCATATGTTATGTACTCTAGAGCTTAATATCCCTAGTGAATGAGGCTTACCTAAGGCAATGCAGGCAAGGTTATAATCAGCTGCTGTCGATACCCTAATTGTGGTAAACACGCGATGCTTCGCTACTCGAGTGGTTACAATAAAGTGTGTCAACTTTTCTGTCATTTCACGCAAGTCGCTACGCGAACGCCTATGGAGCCACCAGTTTTTTCTTAACTTGGGATCCCTGTTTTGCTCTCTTTCAGGTTTTACTCGGTTCAAGGCCCACTGATAAAGCTCAGGGTAAATATTACGAGCTTCGCTTTCATTTAAACCATTAAAATCAATTAGATATACATTTCTTGGGGTCTGGATTATATCTTTTCCGTTGACATAGTAGCGTAGAGCAGGCGCTTCTTTATATTTTTCAATTAGTTGAAGTTGCTCATGATCGTTAACTGAAAGAACGAATCCTGTACTACCTGGTTCAAAACCACGTTGACTGATTCCAGAGTTGCTTTTAAGCGATTTAGCCCCTGCTACATCCGCCCCAATACTCAAGTCGGCAAATACCTTACCCTCGCGGCGGCTTAATGCCACGCTGCGGGCTTCGCGGTTGTCGTCGCTGCTTTCGCTGGTAACTTGCTGTAGCAGCCCAGGCGCTTCGCCTGCGCGGCCGACGGTCATGGCGATGCGCACGGCGGCGCCGTCGTTGCCGTCTACCCAGGGGTGGTCGGGAATCGCAAAGGTCAGCGAAAGCGGCTTTTTGGCGTCGTTTAGGTGCGGTTCCAGCACGCGGCGGTTGAAGGTTTGGCGCAGGCTGTTGGTGGTAATAAAGCCAAACTGCTCGGCGTGGCCGTTGCGCACCGCTTCGGCAGCGATATGCCACCAGTACATCACAAAATCAGCTGATTCCGGCACGCTGCCTTTAAATACCTGCCGCACGGCATCCACATAGCCATCGCCGAGGGCACGGCGCATGGTGGAAGCGCCAATAAACGGTGGGTTGCCAACAATGTAATCCGCCTGGGGCCACTCGGCGCGCTTGGGGTTGTGGTAGCGGTACACGGGCGTGCGGGCGCTTTCATCGGGGATCAGCTCGCCGGTGGCGGGGCTTTTCTTCATGCTGATGCCGTCCCAGATGGTGACTTCTTTGCCTGCGTCATCCAGCAGCGGTTCGCGGTGTTCAAACTCGATCAGCGCATCGCGGTTTTCGATGTTGTGGAAATCTTTGAGAATTGGCTCGGGTAAATCGAGGCTGCCGTTAATGCGGTAGTGCCACTGCAGGTAACCAATCCACAGCACAATTTCCGCAATCGCGGCGGCGCGGGGGTTAATTTCCATACCAAGGAACTGCTGGGGCGAGACGGTAAAGCCTTCGGCTTCTAACGAGTCTTGCCCGCCGCTTAAATCGGCAATCACGTTCAGCACTTCACCTTCCAGGCGCTTCATGTGTTCCAGCGCCACATACAAAAAGTTGGCGCTGCCGCAGGCGGGGTCAAGCACGCGCACTTGGCACAGCTTGTGGTGAAAGGCGCGCAGGGTTTCCAGCGCTTTATCGGTTTTGCCTTTCTGGTTGTGGGCTTCTGCGACTACCTGGGCGGTGGCCCATTCGCGGCGCAGCGGGTCAATCAGCGTGGGCATTACTAGCCGTTCGACGTAGGCGCGGGGCGTGTAGTGGGCACCCAGTTTGTGGCGTTCGCGGGGGTCTAGGGCACGTTCTAACAGCGTGCCGAAAATGGCCGGTTCGACAAAGCGCCAGTCGGCTTTGGCGGCGTCAATCAGCAGCTGAATTTGTGCGGGGGTGAGCGGGATTGGGTCGATGCCTTTAAACAGGCCGCCGTTAAAGCGCAGCACCTTAGCGGTGAGCACGCCGCTGAAACCGCCGCTGTTCATGCTTTCCCATAGCGAGCCAATGGCGTCAGTAAAGTGTTCGGGGGTTTCTTTCATGCGCTCTAAAAACGCGGTGAAGCTGCCTTTGGGCAGTAGCTCTACGTCTTCACTGAACATGGTGAACAGGCAGCGCTTCAAAAAGTGCGCCACGCGGTCTACTTCATAACCGTCGGCTTCCAGCGCTTTGGCAAGCAGGGCTAGCGTTGCGCTCACCTCACGGGTGACGCGGGCGGCGTATTGGCTGGGGTCTAGGGTGTTCGGTGCTTCCCACAGCGCTTTTAGGCGCTGTTGCACTTCCGGCTGGCGCAGGTCTTCCAGCTTAATGCGGTAGTTGCGCGGGTCGGGGAAGGGCACATAGGTGCCGCCAGAACACGAAAATTCTGAATACAGCGCCAGGGTGCGGCCTACATCCGTTACCACAATAAACGGCGGGCGGCCTTCGTGGGCGGGCAGGGCGCGCACGTACTGGTCGGCTTGGTTATAGGCCGCCTGCATGGCTTTGTCCCAGCCTTTGGTTTCCAGCCCTTTGCCGGTTTGCTTGGCTTCCAGCACGAACGCGCCGCGCTTGTAGAGGTCGATAAAGCCGCGATTTTCACTGCCATCGGGGTTCTGAATATCTACCCGCCGCTCGAAGGTGTAGGCGTTTTCGCGGTTGTCTTTGCTGGCAGGGTCTGGCGTGGGTAGCGTCAGCAGCGCACACAGTTCTGAAAGGAATAGCTGGTAGTTGGCCTTTTCGGTGCCGGTGGTGCCCTTCCAGCGGGCAATAAAGGTCTCAACGGCGTCAGGCGTGGCAACAGCAGCGGGCGTATCAAACATCAGCAAGCATCCTTTCAGGCCTGGGTCTTTGGCACAGTATTCAAGAGAGTTAAGCAGGGTTAGATAGTAGCATGATTGCATGTGCTTTCGAGACGGTGCGTGTTATCCGCCGTCAGTGACTGCTTGGTTTACCTACCAGCCAATGCGTGACGCCGAGTGCCAGTACAATCGCTGCAATGCCGACCATTTCAGCGGCAGTAATCAGGCTAATATCAAGAATGATGACTTTACGGGCGATGGCCATCAGCGCGGTGGCGACGACCAGCCGAATGGGCAAGATGTTGGTGCCGAGATAGAGTCGGATATTGATAAAGATTTCGACGGCGATGAGTACCACCATAAAAGCACCGAAGATGACAAAGATGTCTTTTACTTCGAATAAAAACAGCGGCGGTGCGATAAACCGGGTGTAAAGCACATAGATAACATCGAACACCCCCCAGATAATGACCAGTACCATGAGCACGGCCAGCACCTTGACGGCAAAACGGATAACGAGATGAAGGCGTCGGATGAGCGGATCTTCATGCTCGGCAGGCAGTTCATCATGAAGCAACTGAGGGAGGCGTTTCGTCTCTTGGGTGTGTTTTTCCATGCGGGCGTCCTTTTAAACTACTAGCGCTAAGGGTGGTGGCCTGTGCTGCTTAGCAGGCTGGCAGTGATGCTGCCGGCACCGTTTTCCGGTGCCAGTCAGTTTCAATAGGATAGGCATGCTAAGCAGAGCGTTAGTTCCCGCCAGAGACTGTGTGTCGGGTGACTAAGCCGGGTCAATGGTCAGTAGTAGCCGCTTTTGCCCTGCTTCTAAAGAGGGACTGCGGTGGACTAAGCCATGCTCTTCACAGCCCACCCATCCGCTGCCTTTTATCAACGCAATGTCGCCCGCTGCCATGCGCTGAATGGCTTGGCTGTCCCGCAAGATCTCTGGGCGGTTGGGTGTAGGCGCGCCTAGTCCTTCACGGTTAACGGCGTATTCGGGTAGCCATTCGCTTCCAGGGCCTGCGTAGGTTGTTACTAAGCGGACGGGTAGGTTATCGCAGTGAAAGCGTGGGCACATCGCGGCGGTTAATAGGCGTAAACGAATGCCAACGGAGTCAGTATCAAAGAGGTAGGCAATCGCTTCGGCAATGGTCGCAACATCCTCAACCAGTGCCTCACCTGCTGAGGGTTCTGGCAGGTTACGGTAGAGGTCTTCTCTTAACGCGTCAGTTGGGTTGCCTAGCCATCCATATTGCCAATCGCGGTTGGTTTGGCACTGGGCATTTGCACTGATGGCTAGTTCAGCCGGTAGCGTGCGTTGAAAAATGGCAATGTTGATAGGCGCTTCAAAAATACGCGGCAGTACGCTGATGTCACTACCCATTGCGGCATATGGATAGAGGTTGTGAGTCGTCACGTTTGCTGAAGAAGGCATGGGCATATGAAGGCTCCTGAAAGAAAGACAAGTCGCAGTGATCTATTTGTTATGTTATAACGTTTTTATCAAAAGGAGGCTACCCATTGCAACGCGATACGCATCCATCCCCCCAGGAAATAGAAGTCATAGCGGCGGCCAACTCTCTGCAAAAAGTGCAGGAGAGGACGCTATTGGCGCAGCCGGAAAGCGACTATATGAATGACAGCCAGTTGGCATTTTTCCGGCAGCGTTTATTAGACGAGCGTGAGGAGCTAACGGCGCATTTAAGAGAAGTAAAAGCTTCTATTGCCTCTCATGAGCGAGATAGCGACGAAGCGGATCAAGCATCGTTTGAAGAAGAGTTACGCTTAGCGCTGCGCCAAGCCGACCGAGAAAGCAGGCTCATCACTAACATTGATGCGGCGCTAAAACGTATTGAAAGCGGCGATTATGGCTACTGTGAAGAGACTGGCGAGCCGATTGGCATTCCAAGGCTGCTGTTTCGGCCTACAGCCAAGCTCTGCATAGAAGCGAAAGAGCGCCAAGAGCAAAAAGAGCACCATTATCGCAAGGCGCGGGGGGAGTAATGCAGCTCACAAAGCTAACGCCCGTTAACGTACTCACCGGTTTTTTAGGAAGCGGTAAAACCACGCTGTTGAACCGCTGGGTGCGCCAAGCCTCTATGCAAAACACGCTTGTCGTGATTAATGAGTTTGGCGCTATTGGTTTAGATCATCAGCTGATTACCCAAAGTGATGAGCAAGCGGTCGTGGAGATGAGTAGCGGCTGTTTGTGCTGCACACTGCGGGGTGATTTAAGCCGTACGCTGCAACAAGCGATTGATGAGCTGCAGGCAAAGGGTAAGCCTGCGCCTTCCCGTGTGGTGATTGAGACCACGGGGCTTGCCGACCCCGCGCCTATTTTACAGATGTTAATGACCGACCATTGGCTGGCTCACCGCTTTCAACTGGATAGCGTGGTGTGCTGTGTTGACGCTGCCAATGGGGAAGCCACACTGCAAGCGCATCGTGAGTCTCAGCGACAGGTAGCAATCGCTGACCGCTTGCTTCTTACCAAAATCGATCTAGTTGATGAAGGCCGTTTGGCACCGCTAGCCAACCAGCTAGCGTCGATAAACCCGGCCGCTGAACAGTGGCAGGTGTTGCATGGCAATTTATCCCCTGATCTGTTGGTAGGCGCAGGGATTTTTCGCGCAGACGCCAAACTGTATCAAGTGCAGCAATGGCTTAAAGCAGCCAGCTATCGCACCCATCAAGCAGATGCCAGTGGGGTGATAGATGGGGAAGATATATCGGACGCAGCGCTGAGTATTAACAGCACAAGCCAGCCCACGCTTACCCGCCATGGTGAGCATATCAATGCGTTCTGTTTTTGTGTTGAGCCGTTGATTACGCCAGATGCGCTAGAAAACTGGTTGGATTTATTGATGTCGTTGATGGGCGAAAAAATGCTCCGTATTAAAGCCATCATCCATCTTACTGATCGAGAGGAGCCGCTTGCGCTGCATGGTGTTCAGCACATTTTTCACCCGCCCGCGCCCTTACCCATGAACTGTGTTGATGACCGTATTTCTCGGTTTGTTTTTATTACGCAAAATGTCGCGCCTGACACGGTGGCGCAGCTCTATCGTTTTTTTGCGCCCTCCGGCGTATCAACTGAGTTACCTACCCGTTCACCTACCACTTCATCTACCCACGAGGCAATGTAATGACGGCTTTCACCTTACCCGATATCGCCCAGCAGTCTGCGGGTTTGGCGGGTACGCTTTCCTGGGTGGGCATGGAAGGTATTGCGTTACCCATTCAGCTGGAGGGAAGTCACGTTAATGCTAGAGTGTCCGCTGGCGTTAGTCTGGAAGCAGCCGATGCGCGTGGAATTCACATGTCACGGCTGTATATTGCATTAGACGAATTAGCGCACCAGCCGCTAACGCCCATCCTGATTCATCGCGTCCTTACTGTTTTCTTGGAAAGCCATCAAACGTTATCCGAAAATGCGTATTTAACGTTCAGCGGAGACGTGTTGCTAAAGCGTGATGCGCTGATCAGCCCTTTGTCAGGGTGGAAAAGCTATCCGTTTACGCTGCGTGGGCAGTTAAACTCGCGAGGCTTTCGGCTTGAGCTAGATGTCTCCGTTGGATACTCCTCAACATGCCCCTGTTCAGCTGCATTAGCTCGGCAGTTAATTCAGCAGGCGTTTGTAGAAGATTTCGATGATATACCGCTTAGCAAGCAGGCGGTATTGACGTGGTTGGGAAGCGAAGAGGGTATTCTTGCTACGCCCCATAGCCAGCGTAGTACGGCTAATTGCTCCATACGGCTTGCGGGCAATGACCATATACCGCTTGCTGCTCTGATTGAGCGTATCGAGCGCGCGCTGGGTACTGCGCTGCAAACGGCGGTAAAACGGATTGATGAACAGGCATTTGCCCTCGCCAACGGCCAAAACCTAATGTTTTGTGAAGACGCAGCCAAGCGCCTAGATGCAGCAATTCGAAAGATGCCTGATATTTCAGCCTTTCAGCTCAAGGTCGTTCACGCAGAAAGTTTGCACGCCCATGATGCCGTGGCCAGAAGCGAGTGGCAGTGGTGATTAATGCCCATTAACGGGCAGTAGCAACAGAAAATATTAAAAGATGAATTTATGGATTGACACCACGTGGGTGTGGCCCTATATACGGTACATCACTCACCACCATGGGCTCTCATGTTCCTCCTCATCACGATTGCTACTCTTTCAATCGCGCTCTCTTTTCTGTGTTCTATCCTTGAAGCAGCGCTGCTGTCTATTACCCCAAGCTACATTGCCAAACAAAAAGAAGATAATCCCAAACTTCATGCAGCGCTGTTCAAATTAAAAACCAATATTGATCGTCCGCTGGCCGCGATCTTAACGCTTAACACCATTGCTCATACCGTTGGTGCAACGGCAGTGGGCGCGCAGGCCGCCATTGTGTTTGGTGAAGCGTCCATTGCTATTGTGTCAGCTGTTATGACCATGCTGATTTTAATTCTTTCTGAGATCATTCCCAAAACGATTGGCGCTACCTATTGGAGAGGTCTATCTCCCATGTTGCCCCGGTTACTGAACCCAATGATCGTTGGGTTGCTGCCGTTTATTTGGATGTCTGAACAGATTACGCGTCGTCTGGGTAAATCAGAACACGATGTTGATCTACGTGATGAAATTAAAGTGCTGGCGCGGGTAGGTTTGGAAGAGAAAGTGTTGGATGCGGACGAATCTCGCACCATTATTAACATGCTGAACTTGCATGAAATTGCGGTTAATAACGCGATGACGCCCCGTACTGTCTGTGAAACGGTGCCACCTAACATGTCGGTTAAAGAGTTTGACGAGCAGTATGGCAAAACGCCGTTCACGCGATTTCCCGTGATGGATAACGGCGAGCAGGCATTTGGTTATGTACACAAGGCCGATATGTATCACGCCGATGACGACAAAACCATGCGTGAGCTAATGCATCCAATTGGCAGCGTAGACGTATTGAACAATGTCGAGCAAGTATTTACATCGATGTTGAAAGACCATTTGCACATGCGGGTGGTCTACGACGAGCATGGCACGTTTGTGGGCCTTATAACCCTAGAAGATATTATTGAGACGATATTAGGCCAAGATATTGTCGATGAAACTGACAGTGTGGCGAACTTACGCCATTACGCGAAACAGCGCTGGGTAAAGCGTATCAAGCGGGATGAGAAAGACCCCAAGCCGCTTGATTGATCACCGCGTGGTTTAATTGCTATAGCGCGAAACGTTCTATAGTGAAGGGGTTGAAAGTCATATAAGGTATGAAGGTCACTTGACCCTAATGAGGAGGAACGATGTCATTACGTATTAATGCAGTAGTGCCTGATTTCGAAGCAGAGACCAGCCAAGGCCCCATTCGTTTTCATGACTGGATCGGCGACAGTTGGGCGATCCTCTTTTCTCATCCTAAAGACTTCACGCCGGTCTGCACGACAGAGTTTGGCGCCGTGGCAACGCTAAGCGCCGAATGGGAGAAGCGGGGCACTAAGGTCATTGGCGTTTCCATTGATGGCGTTGAAGATCACAAGCGTTGGGCAAACGATATTGAGACAGTGTGCGGTAATTCTGTCGGCTTCCCGATTATTGCCGATGAAGGCCTGAACGTTTCTAAACTGTTCGACATGCTGCCGGAAGATGCGTACCTGCCCGATGGCCGCACCCCGGCTGATAGCGCAACGGTCCGCTCGGTGTTCATCATTGGCCCGGATAAACAGCTAAAGCTCTCCATGACCTATCCGATGACAGTCGGTCGTAATTTCGCAGAAATTTTGCGTGCGCTGGATGCCCTTCAAGCCACGTCTAAACATGGCATTGCAACGCCCGCTGATTGGACCGTTGGGCAAGACGTTATCATTCCGCCGAGTGTGTCGGATGAAGATGCCAAGCAGAAGTTTGGTGAGTTTGAAGCGGTTCTGCCTTACCTGCGTAAAACAAAATTACGCTGATAGGAAACGGTTAACAGCAGTAAGCCAGCACGTTGGTGCTGGCTTTTTTTATTTATTAACTAGGCGACTCTAACGCTAACTGATCGATAGAGCTTGAAACGCTGCGTGCTCCCGTGAGTATCTCGTTGACGATCGTCTCAATTTCCCCAACGCTCGTTTGGCTAGACTTGCCCTGTTCGACAACCTGCTGCATGGCTTGGGTGGTGCGTTTTACAAGATCGCTGTTTTCTTTAAGCAATCGGGTAATATCGTCAACGGCTTCACTCGACCCTTTCGCTAAACGGCGAACTTCGTTGGCGACTACCGCAAATCCACGGCCTTGCTCTCCTGCCCGTGCGGCTTCAACGGCGGCGTTAAGCGATAAAAGGTTAGTTTGATTAGCTATTTTGGCAATCGACTCGGTAATGCTATTGATGCTTTGTGCCTGCTGCGTCAGCGCTGCTATTAGCTGCTGCGCTTCTGCTAACGTCAGTTCTGCTCTCTTTGAATCGTCCATCACCTTTTGTAAGTGATTAAGCCCGTTTTGGGCAATCTGCTCTGTTTGAGAAGAGGTGCTTTGTGCGGCAGTGACGGCGTTTGTTGCGGAATCAGCCGCTTCAACGGAGCGAGTGATATCGGTGGCAAATTTAACCACCTTCACTACGTTACCTTTACTATCTTGGATGGGGTTGTAGGTGGCTTCTAGCCAAATGCTAGCTCCACGTGAGTCTAGGCGTTCAAACTTCCCTTGCATATACTCGCCCTGTGCAAGCTGCTCCCAAAAGTGGGGGTGGGTGTTATAAAACTCAGAAGGACAAAATATATGGTGATGTGCGCCAATAATGTCTTCTTTGCTATAGCCCATAACGCACTCGAAATTTGCGTTGGCATTGAGGATTTCACCGCTAGGGGTGAACTCAATCACCGCCATAGAGCTATTTAACGCGTTAAGCACGGCATTTTTACGCTCAGACTAATGTCACTCGCAATTTTCAAGACCGACACAACCTTTCCCCGGCGATTGCTAATCGGTAGGTATGTCGCTTCCAGCCAAACGTCATCGCCTTGGGCATTCAAACGCTTAAAGGTACCTTGGCGACTCTTGCCGTCGGCAAGTGATTGCCAAAAATCTCGATAAGCGTGCGTGTTGATTTCGGCAGCATCGCAGAAGATGCGGTGATGCTCGCCTTTAATTTGTTCAAAGGTATAGCCCATCGTGGCCAAAAAAAGCGGGCTGGCCTTTGTTATAGCGCCGTCAGGTGTAAACGCAATGCAAGCGGTATGCTGCATCAAGGCGTTATCGAGAGGATTGGCAAGCATAATACCTAGCATATTGGCGTGACCTATTTTGGAAATTATTTTTAAAGGTGATGTTAACTATAATTTATCAGTCATCTGGCGCATTGACATAGCTCAATATATGTAAATGATTCTTCGGGATTACACGTATGGAGGCTGATACACGTAAGTCACTGTAATAACAATATTATGCGCTAATTTAGCATCCACCATGTGAGCAAACGGCGGGATAGTTTAGTTGGTAAGGCAAGGTGTTGGAGCTTGAGTTTGGAAAACTCCGCGCAGCGGAGTTCTTGCCGGGTCACTAGCCACCGATAGCCCCCTGGGCAATATAGCCAGCACCATAAGCCAGTCCTGCGGCGACCGTTCCCATCAATAATGTGCGTATGCCCGAGCGCCATATGGGTTGTTGGTAAAAGGCGCTTTTGACCATGCCAATCGCTAGAAAAACACCGCTGGCTAACCCCAGGCTAATAAAAAATTGGATGTTATTGGGCACCGGAAGGGTGTAAGCCAGTAGCGGAATAACACCAACCACTAAAAAGGCTATAAACGTCACCAGTGCTGAGCGCAGTGGGCTAATACCCTCCACGGTTAGGCGGTGCTCCTCGCGTAACATCGTGGTTATCCACACCTCTGGGTCGCGGCAGATGACATCGACGGCATCTTCAAGTAACTGGCCCTCAAACCCTTTCGCACGGAACAGCTGACGCACCTCTTCACGCTCTCCTTCGGGTATAAGCGCAATATGCTGTCGCTCGGTGCGTTCAGCGCTTGCGACTTGGGCCAGCTGTGCACAGCCTGCTTCATAATTACTGACGGCCATACTAAAGCCGTCAGCGAGTAAATTGGCGAAACCAAGTACCAGGGCGACCTGTGGAGAAAAGCCTGCACCGAAGGCGCCTGACACAACGGCAAAGGTAGTGACGCAGCCATCAATACCGCCAAGCACGGCATCGGGAAGGGTAGAAGCCTTGGCGGGTTTGGCTAATCGTGCGCGTATAGCGGCGGGGTGGTGGTCGTGTATAAGCTGCTCATGTTCTGGGGTGGGCATGAGGAGACCTCTGGAAAACTACTAAGATAAGTGCAAGCGGCAGTATTGTTGTACGTTATAAGATAGCTGAGAAAACGAGAGCTAAGATATCGCGGAATAATGAGTGATGCGTGGTGGCCGTGATAACTAATCACGCATTGTGAATGGTGACTCAATTATGGACAGCTAGGTGGTGTGGTGGTGCTAGAAAAACCGAGTTGACTAAACCAAGCGGTGGCATTGCCGCCTGCATTATCGCCATCGCTCATTAACGCGATGCCGTTGATCTGGCTGGGGCTGCTGCCGAAAAGTGCCTGATAATCAGTGCGAACGTCACGCACCTCTGCTACCCAGTCACCCACGTCATCGTTGCCACTTCGCAGCGCCATTAATTGAGCGCGGCTGGTAAACGCATTTGACCAGGTCGCCCCCTGGGGTTGCGTTGACGCCCATACGTAGTTGACTGACTCCACCTGCCACGGCAGCAAGCCTGTTTTGTGCGCCACGTATACGCGGGCTGGGTAGTCATCGCCTGCCTTGGTGGTTTCATCGATGCCTGGGTACGTAGCGCTTACCTGCCAGCACCAGTGAAGGTAGGGCGTTTCATTAAGGTCAATATCACGCTCTAAGTAGCGTGCTGATGCTTGGCCCTGTGCGCTGGCTTGCAGGACGCGCTGACCCGACTTTTCAACAATGTCGTAATAGGTTTCACCTGAAAAGCTACGCGTCGGCCAGGTCATGATCTGGTTAGGCGAGAAGTGAATAGCTTGGGCATGGGCTGCTGAAAACGGTATGACGAATAGGCACGTTATGGCAGCGGTTAGAGCCGTTAGGGTATTAGCGCGGCTCATGGGGGGCACCATTGCTGTTTGGCTTGTCTAGCAATGCGGGGTGGTGGCGACCTATTTTATGTAACAGATCGAACTGACGAGCACAGGCTCGGCAGGCGCCACACATCGAGAGATGAAAGCCCAGTGACGCCTTCTCACGGAAAGTAAGCGTTCTATCCTGTTTGAGCGACATTAAGCGCGTCGCCTCACGGCACATGATCATAACGTGGCTCTCCTTTCACCAGGCGAAAATCCTGCGCTGGCAGTGGATACTAACCGTCAGCGCTAAAGCATTTTGGTTTCAGTGTTTGCTAAGCGCTTTTCCTTACATCGACCCGCTATTATAAAGGACAAAAGGCCTGAAAAAGGGCGGGTACCCCTAGAGGCTGAGGTTTAAAAACGTTACGACGCTAGCGACGTGAGGCCGTTAACTGTTCAAAAGACGAGCGTAACGAAGGCGTGCTGGTGACCCCTTGAATCGTATCCTGGCGATTTCCTTGCCCATCAAAGAGCAGAATCGTTACGTGACCAACGCCATATTGGTTGGCAAAGTCAGCGCCTTTTGTGGTGTTAATGTCCACAATGCGCCAAGCGGGCGGAGCATCCATTTGAGCTAATGCGTCTTCAGCATTGGCTTTTAAGCGCTGGCAAAGCGGGCAGCTATGATCATGAACTTGTACGGCTACCGGCGTTCCACTGCCAAGAACGCTTAGGTCTGATTCGGCGCTGGCAGTGCGTTCGTTTACGATCAGCCAAGCGATAGGCACCGCTAGAAATGCAAGCGCTATCAGAAATTTGCGAGCTGCTGCTATTAATCGACGCTTAACTGGCTTGCGGCGAGGCGGTGCTTTTGGCGTTTTCTTTTTCATTCTATGTTAACCACCCTTTTTCGATACAGGCGCGTAGCTTCAACCTAGCGCGGTGTAGCATCACCCAGCAGTTAGCATCGCTTAGCGAAAGTGCGTCGCAAATTTCCTGGGTGGTGAGCCCCATAAGTTCACGCATCGTAAATACGCGGGCTGTGCTGTCGGGTAGTACCAGTAAACAGGTGTCTAGTAGTTTCCAAAAGGAGGCGTTTTCAAGTACTTGGTCTGGATCACCCCAGGATTGAGGCTTGTGAGCCGGTTGCCAACGCCCATTATCTTGAAACAGATTCTCGAAAGCGTCCTCATCGCTTTTTTCATCGTCTTGCCAAGAACAGTAACGTCGTTCGTAGCGTATACGCTCAAGAATTTTGTTTTTTAAAATGCCAAATACCCAGGTTTCAAACGCCGAACGCCCAGCGAAAGCGTCGTGCTTCTCCAGTGCGACGATGAGGGTGTCTTGAACCGTGTCTTCAGCGGCAGCACTATCTCGCAACTGCAACCGTGCAAACGCAATCAGTTTCGGCCTTAGGGCGGCGATATGGCGTTCAATGGAAAGAGTGTCAGTGTTCACATGCGTCCCCAGAAGAGCACTCAGTCGAGTGTTTTAAATACAACAGATGGCCGCCTTAACGACCATTGGACGCTACGCTTACGTTATGACGTTGGGACTTCCCAGGCGAGTGGCTTAAGCTCTTCGTTGAGCGGGGTGCCAGCAACATGGTTAGTGTAGTTTGAAAGCGTTTTCAACGCACAAGCGATAACCAGCTCGAGTACTTGTTGTTGCGTGAAGCCAGCTTCCAAAAACGCATCTAACTCGGCTTGTTCGGCCCAGCCCCGTTGGGCGTTTAAATGGCGAGCAAAACGAGTCACTGCCGCCAGCTTGGTGTCATTAGGCGTAGCGCGAGCACGTAAATCTTTAATCGTTGCGTCATCAGCACCGGCTTTTTTGATCCCGCCGGTGTGGGCGGCAACGCAAAAAGCACAGTGGTTGTCGGCGCTGATAGCCAATAAAGCAGCTTGTTGCTCTACCGGGCTGAGGCTGGTTTTAGCGTAAATCCCATCGAGTGCCAAGTAGGCTTCTAGCAGCGTTGGTGCTTCCGCCATTTTGGCGAATATATTGGGCAGAAAGCCCATTTTCTTCTCTGCCGCCTGCAAGTTCGCTTTAGCTTCTTCTGGCGCGGTATCGATTGTGTGCAGTGTAAAATCAGTCATTTATTCAATCTCCTTCTGAATGTTGGGTTATGCCCCTGCGTGTTCAGCCGTTTGGCTTGGTTTGATTATGGAACGTTAAGTGCAAAAATAGCAATGGTCAATTTTTTCGTTTTATTTATATTGGGCAGTTTTTAAGCCATGGGGGTGTAAGGGTTTTGCCTTGGCAGTCACCAATAGGTGTTACTCAACAACAACACGCAACAATGATAAGCAACAAAATAAATAGAGCGGCGGCGGTGTGGATTAGCGCTCAAATAAAAACAGCGATAAGAGGTGGGTACCATGTCTAAAGAACAGCAAAAACGCCGTAAGTTACTCAGTAAACTGCGTCTGAAAATGAGTTATACCGCGCCTGTTTTAGCACTGGTGGCGGGGGGTGTGACGTTACAAGCCGTTGCCAACAGCCAGGCGGTGAATGCCTATGGCGAAGCCCCTACAACGCTGCTGTTGGCTAGCCATCACGCTGAGGCCCAAGGCGAGGCGGAAGCAGAGGGAGAGGCTGAAGGTGACGCCCAGGGTGAAGGTGAAGCGCAAGCTGAAGGTGAGGCAGAAGGTGAAGCCCAGGCCGAGGCTGGCGCGCCAGCCAATGCGCGTACACAAGCCGTGTCGCGGCCGGGTGGCTACGTGCCCGGTTACGACGAAAGCGGTAATAACCCCGTCTCGTTGGTCGAGCGGGGGAGAGCGCTCTTTAACGATTCTTCCTTGAGCAGTAATGGTCTTTCCTGTGCCAGCTGCCACGGTGCCGATGGTCAGTCGGGCTATCAGGACACCTTTAATCAGCCTTATCCTCATGCCGTTGCGATGGGCACCAATATGTTTGGTATGGAAACAGTGCATGCCGATGAGATGGTGCAGCTGTGTATGGTAGCGCCCATGGAAGCAGAGCCACTCGATTGGGAGTCGGACGAGTTAGCGGCCCTGGCAGCCTACGTGGTGAGCATCCAGCAAAAATTTGCGGGGGAAGCGGACGGCCACTGCGATAACTAGCAGGAAACAGCCATGCGTGGTAGGCGGCTTGTTGGGCTAAAGGGGCAACTCGGCAAGCCGCAGTGTGTGGTAAGGATAATTGTGTCGAGCAGATATCGGGTGTTTTCTTACTTGCCTACGGCATTTTTAGGTTTGCCGTGGAGTTTGTTCGCCTCACCGGTGCGCATTTGGGTTTTATCGCCTTTGAGTGGGTCACGATGGGCCATTTACTGACACTACCTATGTTACTGGGTGGGGCGGCACTGATCGTATGGTCGCGTTCCCAGCCTGTTGCTAGCGTTAAAGGAGCTTAAGCATGATGAGCTTAATGAACACCAGTACGCGCCGTGTTTTTTTAAAAAAGAGCGTGATCGCTGTATGCGGTTTAGCCACCGTGAGTGTGTCGACATGGCCCTTATTAGCACAAGGCAGTGAGGAGGATATGCCTGACAACCATTACCCTCTTCCCGAAAAGGGCGATATTATCGGCCAAGATTATCAGGTAGTAGCCAATCAAGACGATACGCTCGTTGATATTGCCCGTGCACATAACGTGGGCTATGAGGAGATTCTTTCTGCGAACCCAGAAGTAAGTGTGTGGATGCCGGGAGAGGGGACCGCTGTGACCATCCCTCGGCGCCATATCTTACCTAACGAGGCGCGTACGGGGATTGTGATTAACGTCGCAGAGCTCAGGCTATATTACTATCCTGAGGTCAAACCAGGAGAAACGCCCTGGGTTGAAACCTACCCTATTGGGATTGGTCGTGAAGGCTACAACACGCCACTTGGCATTACCAAAACAACCATTCGCTTAGAGAATCCGGCGTGGTATCCGCCCCGCTCTATGCGTGAGGAAGCCGCTGAGCGGGGAGACCCTGCTCCGGCGGTGGTGCCACCTGGCCCTGACAATCCGTTAGGTGAGCATGCGATTTTATTGGATATTCCTGGCTACTTGATTCATGGCACTAATCAGCCTGATGGTATTGGCATGCGCGCTAGCCGAGGCTGCATACGCATGTACCCAGAGGATATCAGCTCAATATTTGATAACGTGCCCAGCGGCACCCAGGTCAACATTATTGACCAGCCCGTCAAAGTGGGGGCCAGTGAAGAGGGCGAAGCCTATGTGCAGGTCTTTAAAACGGTTGATAGCGATAAGGTCGGTGTTGATGCATTGAAAGCGATGCTTCGCTTGCGGCTGTTGGCGTCTGAGGACAGCCTCGCTGAGCTGGATGATCGTCAGTTACAGGCGCTATTTGATAATCCGGATGATCAAATAGCAGCGTTATCGTCATTTCATCAAGCGCCGGATGAACGCGAAGAAGAAGCGGCGAGTATGGATATTTATCAAAGAGTAAGCCAGGCAACAGTTAGATAATGAGAGCACTGTAGGCACCTTCATGCGTTTGGAGGTGCTTTCGTTATTCAACACAACGTAGCGCTGTGTCTCTATTTGACGGTGGTGCCTTCATCGCTAAAGCGCTGTGCGCTGCTGTTCCCAAAAGCGCAACGTAGAAGGATGTACGCCGAAGTCGCTGGGGAGCACAATATCCAGTTGGTCACAGAGCAGGCTCAGCAGTGCCATGTGGTGAATGCTATGGCTGGTTAAAAACGCAAGCTCGCGACCTAGACTAGAGGGCAGCGGCAGCGCGTTTACAGGCGGCGTATGCCCTGGTTCTTCGACGGGGTAGCAAAGTATCAGCAGTGTATCGTGGGGCGTTGTTGACAGAGCTTTTAAACCTGCCTGCAGCTCATGTAGACGCTGTCGTGCCTGAACAGGGTTGTTTTCCAGAGCCGCTTCCCGCTGGCGATGTTCATAATCCAACGATGCCGTGGATTGAGAGGTTTCTAGGGAGGGGGCTGGAGAAAGTTCTGGCGCATCTATCAGCGTCTGATAGTGCTCCAATATATGGCGGACATGCTTACCCAGCGATTGCGTTTGCCTGCTGCCCACTAGGCGTTGGTAGGTTGGCGCAGGGGTGCGTTCCAGTAACCTGGCGAGCTGTTCCAGCGCTTGCAGGTTTTCATCGACCAGCAGCGCCGTGGCGCTTGAACCTGACTTTAACGGTGTCGGCGAGGGCATAACGGGCTCCTGTTAAGCTGTGCCGGCGATTAAACCGGCACAGGGCACTTGGCCGTGTAAGGAAAAGGGGATATTTAACCGGCTTCAGCGCCGCCTTCACCCTCGGCCTCTCCTTCAGCCTCACCTTCTCCCTCTCCCTCGGCTTCACCTTCTGCATGGTGGGCTTCAGCCAGCATCAACGGCGCTTCTTGCATATTGGTAAATGCGTCTGTGGGCTCGTCAGCGTGTGCCTGAAAGGCAAGGCCGCTAGCCACTAGCGCAAGCGCCGGTGCGGTGTAACCAAATTGGCGGCTTAAACGGCTAAGTAGACGACGTTTGGCTTCTTGTTGAGACATGATGTTTCTCCTGAATCATGGCGTTTGATGGCGCCGAATGGCGCAACTTCTCCGCTATACGGCGGCGCGAGAAGGGGTTGAATGAGGTGATGGATTAAGCCAGGGCGTTAATGTTTGGCGAATGGTGAGCGTTGAGTTACCCAAGTGTGCGCGCTGCGGCTGTTGGCAAAGCTGTCGCAGTGCTTCTAAGGCGGCAGGGCTTAAACGCTGTTGCTGCTCTTGTGCAAAGGGCAGTAGCGCGCCTAATAGGTCAAGGAAGCTGGGCACGTTTGAGCCGGGTGCTGCTGCGTCGCTTAGCCATAGAATGCCCGCAAAGCGCTGGGTGCGTGAGGGCGTTAAAGGGGTATCGGCGAGCGGCAGATTAAGCGGCTCGATAACGCCGGGCGTGTTAAGCGCTAAACGCGCGCCACGCGAAAGCGTCAGCCCTTGCTGCTCAGCGGCTTCACCCAGGGCGTTAATGGCCGTGAGGTAGGCATCACCCTCGGGTAGCAGGCAGACGATATGCTGCTGGTCGTCACTTAATAGGGCAACATCCAGCACAAGATGCTCTTGGCGTGCGGCGCTACGTAAGCAGAAACGGGTGATGGCCGGCAGAATGTCATCGATAGATAAACGTGCGCTAACCACATGGCTGTCGGTGGTTAAACAGTAGCCGTTAGCGCTCTCTAAAAGGTGCAACGACTCACCTAGTGGGGTGGCATCGGTCGTGGTTAGTGGTGGAGAAAGTGGTGGAGAAAGCAGCGGAGAAAGCGCCGATGTGATGCGCTCGGCAACAGGGCCTGCCGGTGCGGTAATCGGCCAACGGCGTTGGTCGAAGGTCAGCTGGCCGTGCCAGGTGACTGGCATTTCACGCGCTTGCTGCTTTTGGGCGGCTGTTTCAGTACTGTGACTAGGCGCCAGCAGACCGTGTTTCCACCACGGTGTTAACGTTGCCCAGAGATCGCTTTCCAATTGGGCCGTTGTAGCTTGGCCGCCACTGGCGGCATGCAAGTGGCTAACAATACTGTCAATCGGCTCGCCTTCACTCACTAACAGCCAGATAAGCGCTGCGCTGTCGTTAAGCTGGTAATAAAGCCCGCTAACATGGTGGTAGAGCGCCAAGCGGTCATCGTCGATGAGTTCACTGACGTCGTTGGCGCGGAACGACATCGCTTGGCGCGCTGCTGCGTGGGCTAAGCGATAATCTAACAGGCTAGGTAGCCCGATAACCGCCAGATACGCTTGGGTAAGCAGCGGGTTATGTGCTGGGTAGAGCGGTACGAAGCCACCGGCTCGCTGGTGCTCTGCAGCCAGTGCTGCTGCATCAAATTCAGCCTCATGTGCTGGTTGCGTCAAGCCAACGAGCTCGATCATATCGCGCACCAAGCCGCCTTTGACGCTCTTTTCAATGTCGCCACCGTGCTCTGGTTTGGCGCATATCCCCAGTGAAGGGCTTAGATTGCACTCCAAAATCCAGGGCTTTAACTGATCATCTACCAGGCAGTCCAAGCCAATCAGCTCATAGCAGCCGCGCGGGTCTGCACCTGCTGCTTGAGAACGCGTACGCATGGCGTCTACCCCAGACAGGGCGGTGAGCGTGGCTAAGTCATACAGCTGGTCAAACAGCGCGTTGTCATCATGGCCTTGCTCACGTAGCCAGTGGCGGTAGCGTTCCAGATCAATAAACTCCACGGGGATCTCGGCATTCAGGTTGAGCGCGTTGATATCCGGGTTGGTTAACTGGCTAAACGGGTTGTCGACGTCGTCAGGGTCCCATGGTTCAGAGGCCAGCTTGGCAAAGCCCTGGTCATACAGGTAGACACGCAGCGGATCGATACTGGCAACCAGCATATAAAGTCGTAATACGTATTTATGCCCGCGAATGGTATGTGGGTTAGCCACGTACTCCTGCACTAGCCAGTTGGCTAAAAGAGGCGCCTTGGCGGGGTCTTTAAGTACTTGAACACCTTGGCCTTTTGAGGCGTTGGTGGGTTTTAAAATCCAGCGCTTATCAGGGTTAGCCGCTGCGTCTTCTATTAAAGCGGGGTAATCGTGGGGCATTTCATAGGCCCGAGGGAAAAAAGCCAGCCGTTGGGTGAAGGGGTGATCATTGCCAAAGTGACACCGCGTCCGTTCGCGTAGCGCGTTGAGGCTGGAGTGAAGCCGACTTTTAACGGTTAACGATGCGTTGCCAGGAATGTGGTTCATCTTGGCGCTAGGAGAGGCAGCTTTAAACGCTGTGTTGGTCGGCATGCCCGTTACCCAGGCGGCTTGCCAATGCTTTTCGTCACCTTCTGCCCAGCCATGTGCTTCCAGCGTTTGGCGAAAAAAGTGATCCTGCTCGGCATGGCGTTTGCCGCTTAGCCAAAATGCAGGCGCTGAGGCCGGTGGGCTAGAAGCTGAGGTGGGCATCGTTAGTCTCCTTGGGCGTTGTTATAACCTTCAGTGGTGCGGGTGGAGAATTACTTACAGCTTTTTGCGTTGTGTTTTAAAAAAAGCCTACAAACAGGTGCTTGGCAAGTAATGATCGCTATATGAATAAGCCTAATCTGTATTGTCAGTCACTCACTATATAGCGCATCATGATAATAATGTACCAGTCGTTCTTTGGTTTTTTTAAATGCAGGCCAACCGTCATGATGGCGTGACGCCATCACTTTCTGGGAGTAACAATCATGATGCCATTATTATTGAAGTTGCCGCTGAAATGGGCAGTGGGCTGGCTGGGCGTACTCAGCTTAGCGGCCCATGCCCACGCACTTGAGTTGACGCCATTAGTGGATGCCCAGTGGTTGAATGAGCACCTTGATAGCGAGGCGTTGGTAGTTATTGATGTTCGATCATCGATCGATAATGGTGGCGATGAAGATAGCTTTATCGAGGCGCGCATACCGGGTAGCCGCTACACCAGCTATACCGATGACGGCTGGCGTGAAACCCGCGATAGTGTCGCGGGTTTAATGCCAGAGGTGGGCGAGCTTGAACGATTGATTGGCAGCCTGGGGGTGGCGAACGATAGTGCCGTCGTGATCGTGCCCGCCGGTACAGGGGCGACTGACTTTGGCAGCGCGGCGCGGGTTTACTGGACGCTTAAAGTGCTTGGTCATGACGAGGTGGCTATCTTAAACGGCGGTTTTACAGGCTGGCAGCAGCAAGGGTTTGAAGTCGCTAGCGGTGAACCTGAAGGGTTTGAGACAGCCGAGTTTACAGCGGCTGCGCTGCGTGAAGAACTGATTGCTACTACCGAAGACGTTGAAGCCGCTCGTACCACACAGGCACAGCTAGTTGATGCGCGGCCAACGGACTATTTTATGGGCGATGCTAAGTCCCCTGCTGCTAGGGTGGCGGGCACGATACCGGGCGCACGCAGCCTTCCTCATCAAACGCATCTCAATAATCAAAATGGTGCTTACTACTTAGACACGGACGGCTTGCAGTCACGTATTAATGCAGCCGACTTAGATAACCAGGAGCGTACGATCGCGTTCTGTAATACGGGGCACTGGGCCGCTACCGACTGGTTTGTACTCAGCGAAGTGGCCGGTTTTAGCAACATTGCGATGTACGATGGCTCAATGGCCGCGTGGACCATTAGCGATTCGCGGCCGGTGCAGTTTGCCCGAGATGGGATAAGGCAAGTGCGGGAGCTGCTGAATTAATACGCCATAGCGGTCATACGTCGCGCTCACTGTGGTGGGCGCGGCATCATTGAGGCGGCACAAGGAGGATATGATACATTACCCCGCTAACTTAAATGCCGGTGTTGAGGGTGTGAACATGCGTCTTGGTCGACCACTGCAACATGAACCCGAAGTAGCGCTGTCTGCCGCGATGCATGCGTTTTGGCGTTCAGGATATCACCATACGTCTATGCGCGATTTGCTGGACGCGATGCATATTTCCCGAAGTAGTCTTTACCAAGCTTATGGGAATAAAGAGGCGCTATTTTTGCGTGTGCTTGCGCGTTATCGCGAAGCACTGCTTGATCGGCTGGCTGAATCGCTAAGGCAAGAAGAGAGTGCTTGGGCATTTATTCAAAGCATGCTGAAGCGTACGGCACAGCAAGCAGAAAGCGAACAGGCGGCGCTGGGCTGTTTGATTTTTAACTCAGCCACCGAGCTTGGTAATACAGGAACGGCGGTGTCGGATGCCGCTGTAGAGAGCGTGCAGGCGATTACTCAGTTTTTTGTCTACGTAGTGGAGCAAGCGCAACAAGAGGGAGCCATTCCTGCAGCGCGCGATGCGCAAAGTTTGGCCTATTTTTTAACGCTTTCCATGTCAGGGCTAAGGCTGTTGCTGAAAAGTGGCGCTAGCCAGCCACAGGCCGAACAGCAGGTGGCACACATTTTACGTGGGCTTAGCTCGTAGACAGGAGTGCGTAGGCAGGACGACCTGTTAAGCATTGGCGTTAGCTTGACGGCTAACACCGCTATCAGCGTATTGCGCTGATAGCGGTGCTTCAGGCGTTTCGCTTACGCGTTGATGTGTTCTACCAATGCTTGAGCGAAGGTATCGGTGGTGCCGGTGCCGCCCATGTCTGGGGTAACCATATCACGGCGGGTTTCCAGTACGGCACGAATACCCTGGCGGATAGCGTCGCCTTTTGCGTTCATCCCCAAGTGGTCAAGCATCTGTGCTGCAGCCAAGAGCAGGGCGCAAGGGTTGGCAATTTTTTGGCCTGCAATATCCGGTGCTGAGCCGTGTACGGCTTCAAAAATCGCGGCCTTTTCGCCGATGTTAGCGCCGGGCGCTAAGCCTAAACCGCCCACTAACCCAGCGCACAGGTCAGAAAGAATATCGCCAAACAAGTTAGTGGTGACCACTACATCAAACTGATGGGGGTTCATCACCAGCTGCATGCAGGCGTTATCCACGATCATTTCCTGGAATTCGATCTCTGGATACTCTTTGGCAATTTCCCGCGCCACCTCTAAAAACAGCCCCGAGCTGGTTTTAATAATGTTGGCTTTATGAACGGCGGTGACTTTTTTACGGCCATTGGTTTTGGCTAGCTCGAAGGCATAACGCACGATGCGTTCAGAGCCTTGGCGAGTGACCTTAATGACTGAAATGCCGGTGTTGCCATCATCAATCATCTCTTGGCCATCAGAGAGGTAGGCACCTTCGGTATTTTCCCGCACGGTAATCATGTCGATATCGTCGTAACGCGACTTTGTGCCGGGGAAACTAATGGCGGGGCGCACGTTGGCGTAAAGGTCAAAATGGCGGCGCAGCTGCACGTTGATTGAGGAGAAGCCTTTGCCAATGGGCGTGGTTAGCGGGCCTTTAAGGGCGAGGCCATATTTTTCAATGGCGTCCAGCGACTCTTGAGGAATCAGCGTGCCGTGCTTTTCAAGAGCGGCCAAGCCAGCATCAATAAATTTGTACTCTAGGCCGCACTCTAGGGCGTCCAGCACTTGCAGGGTCGCGTCCATAATTTCGGGACCAATGCCATCACCCTTAATCACTGCAATTGACTGGCTCATATACTGCTCCTCTAACGTAAAATCATTCGCCCAAATGCTGAGCATTGCTCTATCTATAAGGTGGCTTATGGTAAGCCATGCCAAGGTGATAGGTCATCCTGTGGCCGTCGTCTAAACGTCTAGGGTGACGGGTGCGGCGAGGATGCTTTACTGGTAGAATGCCGTGCTCAGGTGATGAGAAAGCACTAAACGTAACCGGTGCTCACCCGCCTGAATAATGATGATAGTCAGTCATAATGACAGAAAGAAGGTGTAACGTTTATGACCACTGCTATGGCAGCGATGGCTCTGCCAATACTAGGGCTGATGACTCCACCCTAGGTTTTCCCTCCTTATCAGCGCTGTAACGCTTTTCGCGTTATACCGGCGCTACGATATCCCGTTGCCGTTATTTGGCGACTGGCGCTTTTGCGTCTTCGATAGATAGCACTTTTCCCAAGTTCGATTCAAAGCGCGTTCTTCGCTGCCATTGGTGCGGCTGTGGCGTGCAATGTCTTTAAACCTTTAACCATGGACTCCCTGAATGACCCTTTTCAGTAAGCAAGAGTGGTTTTCTAACATCAAGGGCGACACGCTCTCAGGTATTGTCGTCGCGTTGGCGTTAATTCCTGAAGCGATTGCCTTTTCTATTATTGCGGGCGTTGACCCGAAAGTAGGGCTTTATGCTTCATTCTGTATCGCGGTAGTCATTGCGTTTACCGGCGGTCGCCCCGGTATGATTTCCGCAGCGACCGGGGCGATGGCGCTGCTGATGGTTACCCTGGTAAAAGAGCACGGCCTTGAGTACCTGCTGGCGGCCACGTTGCTAACAGGGGTGCTGCAAATTATTGCCGGTTACTTAAGGCTTGCAGAGCTAATGCGCTTTGTGTCCCGGTCGGTGGTCACCGGTTTTGTCAACGCGCTGGCGATCCTGATTTTTATGGCTCAGCTGCCTGAGTTAACCAACGTGACCTGGCATGTTTACGCCATGACAGTGGCGGGCTTAGGCATTATTTATCTCTTCCCCTATTTGCCGGTGATTGGTAAATCAATTCCCTCTCCATTGGTATGTATTGTTGTTCTCACCGTTGTTTACATGGTCACCGGTATGGAGATTCGCAGCGTCGGCGATATGGGCGAGCTGCCCGATACGCTGCCTATGTTCTTGTGGCCAGACGTACCGCTCAACTTAGAAACGCTGATGATTATTTTCCCAACCGCGTTAATGCTGACGGTGGTGGGTCTGCTTGAGTCGATGATGACCGCCACAATTGTGGATGACTTAACCGATACACCCAGCGATAAAAACCGCGAGTGTAAAGGTCAGGGGATTGCCAATATTGGTTCAGGCTTGCTGGGCGGTATGGCAGGTTGCGCGATGATAGGACAGTCGGTGATCAATATTAAGTCCGGTGGCCGCACGCGTCTTTCAGCATTAATTGCCGGCGTTGTGCTACTGATGATGGTGGTGTTTCTCTCTGATTGGGTATCGCAAATCCCCATGGCGGCGCTGGTGGCGGTGATGATCATGGTCTCGATTGGAACCTTCAGCTGGGAGTCGATTCGCGATCTCAAAAAGCACCCTATGAGCACTAACGTAGTCATGCTCGCCACGGTGATTGTGACAGTGGCAACGCACAACTTGGCCATTGGCGTGTTTGTGGGTGTGCTGCTGGCGGCCATGTTCTTTGCTAATAAAGTTGGCAATATCATGTACATCGGTTCGAAAGAAGTCGAACCCGGTAAAGAGCGTGAATACCAAGTGATTGGGCAAGTGTTCTTTGCTTCGTCTGAGCGTTTTATCGCGGCGTTCGATTTTAAAGAGAGCATTGATAAGGTCACGATCAATCTGTCTCGCGCCCACTTTTGGGATATTACCGCGGTACAGGCGCTTGACCGCGTGGT
The DNA here is from genome assembly GCF_025643255.1 of Halomonas sp. 7T. NCBI lineage: Bacteria > Pseudomonadati > Pseudomonadota > Gammaproteobacteria > Oceanospirillales > Halomonadaceae > Halomonas > Halomonas sp. 7T. The sequence goes on from NZ_CP087112.1 coordinate 412,673, forward strand.
GATTAAGTTCCGCCGTGAGGGTACTGAGGTAGAACTGGTGGGCTTGAGCGAAGCCAGCGCCACCGTTGTTGACCGTTATGCAGTACACAACGACCCAGAAGCTGTTGAAAAATTGATGGGCGGCCACTAACCACCGCAAGGAGAGCGAAATGAGTGAACACGTATTTGCCGCAATTGATGGCTCCCAGTTTTCAGAAGGCGTATGTGATTACGCCGCTTGGGCAAGTTTGGCACTAAGCGCTCCATTAAGCTTCGTGCACGTGGTGGATAACCACTCCCAAGTGCCCGACGAGCAAAACCTATCGGGTAACCTGCGCTTTGGTGCCCGTGAGCGCTTGATGAAAGAGCTTTCCGAGCTTGACGAGCAGCGCGCTAAGATAAACCGCGAGCAGGGAAAGTTCATGCTGGAAGCTGTCAAAGCGCGGGCCGTGGAAGATGGGGTGAATGCCCCTATTACCCGCCAGCTTAATGGCACGCTGGTTGAAACTTTGGTAGCGCTAGAAAAAGATATGCGCCTGCTGGTCGTAGGCAAGCGTGGCGAAACCGCTCACCAAGCCAGTGGCCATCTAGGTTCTAACCTTGAGCGTGTGGTGCGTGAAATGCATCGCCCAATACTGATGGTACCCAAAACCTTCAAGCGGCCTGAAAAAGTATTGATGGCGTTCGACGGCAGTAAAACTGCCCGTAAAGGGGTGGAAATGCTGGCGCGTTCACCATTATTTGCGGGTACAGAATGCCATGTTCTGATCGTCGGTGCTGACACTGCAGAGCACCGCAGCGAACTTGAGTGGGCGCTGACGACGCTTCGTGACGCAGGCCACCAAGCCGAAGGTGCTATTCGTGCTGGCGATGTAGACGAGACGCTGCAAGCCTACGAAAAAGAGCATGCTATTGACCTGCTGGTGATGGGCGCCTACGGCCATTCACGCATTCGCCATTTGCTGGTGGGCAGCACTACCACCACCATGCTGCGCAATAGCCGGATCCCGGTGCTGATTTTGCGTTAATCCCGACACCCGCTGACGACTAAGAGTCAGCGCTTAACCATTAGCGCGCTTTTGCAATTGTTTACCCCGCAGCCGGCCCTCAACCATTTGAGTGAGCCGGCTTTTTAGTGGCTATCATCAGGCAGCAGCTTAGGCACCCAGCGTAAATACGCTACCATGCCAAATAGCTCTACTAAGGATTGAAAGACAATTACCACTACCGCAGCCTGCCATCCGCTTGGCAGGGCAAGCGCAATAGGTAGCATCACGAAAGAGTTACGCGTTCCAAAGCTAAAGATGAGGGTGCGAGCGCTTGTGGTAGGCAGTTTAAATAGCCTGCCCAGCAGTTTGCCTAGCATTGCCGCAACCACCAAATAGCCCGCAAAAATAAACACGACCTGCACCAGCACATGGGAAAGTGACAGCACGCTATTAACTTGTGTGGCAGCAATCACTAATACGACGAATGCCAGCAGCGGCACCGGCAGGTAGCCAAGCTGATGAATGGTGCGTTCAATGGCGCGGTAACGCCGGGCGCCAAGCTCGGTTAGCCATGCCAACATCAAGGGCAGCAAAATAAGCCCTGCAAACGCGCTGAGCAGGTTCGTGGAAAACGTTAGCTGAAACCACTCGCCGCCCAAAAACAGCCAGAGGTAAACGGGTAATGCAGCCATCTGTGCCAATAGCAATAGCGGCGTTGCCGCAATAGCGCGGGCGGCATCGCCTTTGCCTAGATGCGTAAAGGTAATAAACCAATCGGTGCAAGGCACTAGTAGCACTAGTAGTATGCCGGCGAGCACCGGCGGGGAAAGCGGTAACCACAGCACCAAAAGCCATAATAAAGCGGGGATGACAATAAAGTTGCCTAAGAGCAGTGCCGTCATAAAGCGCACATCAGCAACGCTTTGTTTAATATGCAGCAGCGGTATTTGGGTAAAGGTAGCGTAGAGCAACACACCAAGTAGCGGCCATAGCAACGGCTCAAGGGCGGTTACCCGTACGGGAGCTAAAACACCCAGCGCAAGCCCTAAACTAATAAACCCCAGGTAGAGCCAAGATTGATGCCTTTCGAGCTGCTCGCGCATTAGGCGCCCGAATGCTTAGACGGGCGAGGAAACGCTAGGCGGCTACCTAAGTAAGCAGCCAGTAGCCAAAGTGGCAGGCTCATGGCCATATAAACCAGAGCGAGCCCCGCTTGGCCTTGGTTAACGAAGTGTAGGGTTTCGACGCTAAACAGTGAAAACGTGGTGAACCCACCGCAGAAACCCGCAACCAGCAGAGGCTGTAAGCGCGCTATTCTGCCAGCTGGGTGGTTGACCACGGTGGCAGCCAGCCAGCCAATCAACCATGACCCTAATACGTTAACTAGCAGCGTACCCCAGGGGAAATAACTGCCCAATGCCGCCATAGAGGCTAGCGAAACGCTATAGCGCAGCACGCTGCCAATGCCACTCCCAACCCCTACCGCAAGATATGCTTGCCAACTCATAGCACGCCTCCGGCGAGCGAGAAGCCCATTGCTGCCATAGCCATGCCGAGCGCGAGGGTAGCGGTTATGTTCAGGCCAGCACGCAGCCACTGGCCGCGTTGCCACAGCGCAAGGGTTTGTAAACTGAACGAGGAAACCGTGGTATAGCCGCCCAATAAGCCAATGACGGCCAATACCCAGAGCGCAGAAGGCGACGTATCAGATTGTCCGAGCTGGCCATAAAACCAGCCGACAATGAGCGCGCCGCTGGCATTGACCGCCAACGTGCCCCAGGGGAAATGGCTACCGTAACGGCTGGTTATCCAATTGGAAACAGCGAAACGCCCCATTCCACCCAGTGCGCCACCTATCGCTACTAATAACACGCCGGTAAAGCCGTGCCCCATATTCGCCTCGTTAACTGGCTTGCTGAGAGGGGGCAAGTGTATCACGCTGTTTGCAGCGTTTTGGGTAGTGCGCCTGGCATTGGCGAGAACGTGGACCGGTGTCACTGGTCGATAAGTTCGTGTAAAAGGATTGAGAATAACAATAACGTTGATGCACCCGCTCTAGGAGAAGCTTGTATGTCTGATTGTGTTCTTGCGGCCATTGATGGCTCGCAGTTTTCAGAAGGCGTCTGTGATTATGCGGCGTGGGCCGCGAAGGCCCTGGATGCACCGCTGCGCTTTATTCACACTGTGGACAACCACGCTCGCATTGCGGAGCCTGACCTGACCGGAAACGTAGGTTTAGGCACCCGGGAGCACCTGCTTGAAACATTGTCAGAGATCGAGGAGCAGCACGCTAAAGTGTCCCGCAAGCAGGGACGCTTGATGTTAGATGCTGCTAAGGCACGGGTTGCTGCGTTAGGCATTGAGGAGCCTGCATGCTTACAGCGCAACGGTACGCTGGTAGAAACACTGGTAGAGAACGAAAAAGAAGTGCGTTTGCTAGTAGTCGGCAAGCGTGGCGAAACCGCTCATCAGGCAAGCGGCCATTTAGGTTCTAATCTGGAGCGCGTGGTGCGTGAAATGCACCGCCCAATCTTGATGGTGCCTAAAACGTTTACGCAGCCACAAAACGTGATGATGGCCTTTGATGGTAGTAAAACTGCCCGCAAAGGTGTGGAGATGCTGGCAAAAAGCCCGCTGTTTGAAGGAGCCACCTGCCATGTGGTGATTGTTGGCGCTGAAACCGCCGAAAATCGCTCGCAGCTTGCGTGGGCCACCGAAACCCTTGAAGTAGCGGGCCATACGGCTAAAGGAGCCATCCGTGCCGGCGAGGTAGAAGAGACGCTACGCGCCTATAAGAAAGAGGAGAGTATTGATTTGCTGGTGATGGGCGCCTACGGTCACTCGCGTATTCGCCACCTGCTGGTAGGCAGCACCACCACCCAAATGCTGCGTAATGCCCAGGTGCCGGTGCTGATTCTGCGCTGACGCCAAGAGGAGGCTTAGATGAATCACCCTGAGGTGGACATTTCCGCAATCCGGCATTGATCAGGAGAGCTTTGGCGAGTGCGTTACGTGGGGCGAATGGAGTGGTGCCAAACGCCTCACGTCAAACCCAGTGGTGCTGAAGTGTACGAATGCGCGGAGTAACGCGCACGTTTGCAAACGTTATTTAAGCTTCCTGCGTGGCACTTTCACGCTGGGACTGAGTAGCCGATGGGTAAACCGAATTAATACCTGATAACAGCGCCTTTAGCGAAGCGCTTACGGTATCGCTATCCTCTGCTACAGCGCATACCCGCTGGCCGTCGATGTTGAGCTGCACAAAGGCAATGGCGTTGGCTTCGCTGCTGCCACCCAAGGAGTGCTCGCTGTAGTCAATAATCGCCACGTGGCTTCCTGAGTGTTTTTTCCATGCATCGGTGAACGATGACATAGCGCCATTGCCCGTGCCGGAAAGCCGCAGCGTTTCGGTTCCCTGCCAAAGCGTAATGTCGATGCCCTCGTGCTGCCCTTTGGAAAGCTGATAGTCAGCCAGTGCAAGCGGGGTCTCAACAGCAAAGTGATCAAACATTACCTGGCGGATAATAGCGCTGGAAAGCTCGCTATTGCGCCGTTCGCTCTCTTGCTGCACGTAGGGTGCTAGCGCGAGCATCATCCAGCGGGGCAGGTTAATGCCGTAATCCCGCTCCAGCAGAAACGCCATGCCGCCTTTGCCCGACTGGCTGTTCACCCGAATAACGGCTTGGTAGTCGCGGCCAATATCGTGAGGGTCAATGGGCAGGTAGGCCACTTGCCACGGCTCGTCGGGCTTTTGGTGTTTGAGCGACTTGCGGATCGCGTCCTGGTGGCTGCCAGAAAAGGCGGTGTAGACCATTTCGCCAACCCAAGGGTGGCGGGGGTGTACGGTAATGCCGGTGCACTCATGCACGACCTGGACAATTTCATCGGGGTTCGAGAGATCAAGCTCGGGGTCGATGCCTTGGCTATAGAGATTCATCGCCAGCGTGACGATATCCATATTGCCAGTGCGTTCGCCGTTACCCAGCAGCGTGCCTTCAACCCGATCCGCACCGGCTAACAACGCAAGCTCCGCAGAAGCCACCGCACCGCCCCGGTCGTTGTGGGTGTGTACGGAAACAATCACGCTGTCGCGGCGGCTAATATGCTGGCAGAAGTACTCAATCTGATCCGCATGATGGTGCGGCCCTGCTACTTCTACCGTGGTGGGCAGATTCAGAATGCACTTGTTGTCAGGCGTTGGCTGCCAGACATCCATCACGGCTTCGCAGATAGCGAGCGAGAAGTCGATTTCAGTGCTGGAAAAGCTCTCCGGCGAGTATTGGAAGCGCCAGTTAACATCTGGATACTGCTCGGCATAGGTTTTTACCCAGGTAGCGCCCTGCACGGCGATATCGGTAATGCCGGCGCGGTCCATCTCGAACACCCGCTCGCGCTGGATGGTAGAGGTGGAGTTGTATAGGTGAATGATGGCGCGCTTGACGCCCACCAGCGACGCAAAGGTTTTCTCGATCAGGTGTTCACGGCACTGCACCAGCACGGCAATGGTAACGTCGTCTGGAATTTGATCCTCTTCGATCAGCCAGCGTACAAAGTCATAGTCGGGCTGACTCGCCGAGGGAAAGCCAACCATCACCTCTTTAATGCCTACCTTGATGATCTGGTGCCAAAAACGCTGCTTTTGCTCAACGGTCATCGGCTCAAGTAGCGCCTGGTTGCCGTCGCGAAGGTCTTCGCTAACCCAAATCGGCGCCTGGGTAAGGTCGCGGTCGGGCCATTGGCGATTAAACGCGGGAACACGAGGGGCGGGGCGATACTTGCGATGATCAAAAGCGGGCATGGTGAACTTCCTGTTAGTCAGCGTTGTTAAGAGCGGCCGCTTGTGGCATTGGCCGCATGTTGTGGTGCCTAGATAAAGCACCGCTTGGCGCTGCTTTTGGCAGTAAAACCAGTTTATGCGAATCTCGGCGAAAGGTTATTGCTAATATAGGGTTTTTTGGTCAGTATTGAGCAATTAATGTCGTTAATAGTGTTTATGTTGGCAGGAGTTGCTTTTTATGCCGGTGATGCCGCTGGAACTTGATCGTTTTGATCGCCGCATTCTGAATGTGCTTCAGCAAGAGGGCCGCATCAGTAATCAGGAGCTTGCAGAGCGCATTGGCCTCTCACCATCGCCCTGCTTGCGCCGCGTGCGTGCGTTGGAAGAGCATGGGTTAATTACCCAGTATCGTGCCGATGTGGATGCGCGTCAGTTGGGGTATCAGCTCATGGTGCTGCTGCACATCTCCATGGATAAACATACCCCCGAGCGCTTTGATAACTTCGAGCGCCATATTCGCCAAATCCCCAATGTGATCGAATGCTTGATCATTACCGGCCAGGCCGCTGATTTTCAGCTCAAGATACTAGTGCGGGATATGGATGATTATCAGCACCTCTTGCTTCACGTGATTAACCGTATTGAAGGGGTGACCGGCGCCCACACAAGCTTTGTGTTGCGGCGCGTATTTGAACATCGCCCGGTGCCCACGGAACACTCGCGATAATGAAGGCGTAGGCAATCGCGTAATAGCGGTTTACACTGCCTTTTTTTGGAATGCTTAGGAGATTATCCCATGACAATTCAGCGCCATGATACAAAAGCACGTATGAGCCGCGCCGTGATCCATCAGGGAGTGGCCTATTTATGTGGCCAAGTCACAGGCCCTGAAGCGCGTAATGAAGGCATTACAGCGCAAACCGAAAGCATGTTGGCCCGGGTAGATGCGCTGCTTAAAGAGATTGGTTCCAGCCGAGAGCAACTGTTAAGCGCGACGATTTATCTTAAAGATGGCAGCGATTTTGCTGCGATGAACGACGTGTGGGATGCCTGGGTGCCGGAAGGCTATGCACCGGCACGCACCTGCGTATGCGCGCCGCTACCCGCTGATGAGCTAAAAGTAGAAATTACGGTTACTGCAGCTGTTAGCCACTAACACAGCTTTTTATGGTGGCCTGCCGATTATTTGCTGGCTTTCTCAATAGGAAAGCGAGTGTCGCGTAGGCTGTCTTTAATCTTCTTTAAGTGGGGTAGAAAGTCTTCTCCACGCCTCAGAGTAACGCCGGTTGCCAGCGCATCAATGAGGGTCAGCTGAATCATCCGTGAGGTCATCGGCATGTAGTGATCGGTGTCCTCTGGTGTGGCCACTTCCAGAGTGGCGGTGCACTCTTGTGAAAGCGGTGAATTAGGAGCGGTAATGCCCAGCACTACGGCGCCTGCTTCGCGAGCTACCCTAGCAATATCGACCAGCTCCCGCGTACGGCCGGTGTAGGAAATAACCACCACTACATCGCCGGTATGGCAGGCGGCGGCTACCATACGCTGCATTAATACATCCACATAGGCCATGACCGGCAGGTTGAAGCGGAAAAATTTGTGCTGGGCGTCTTGCGCGACGGCACCAGAGGCGCCAAGGCCAAAAAAATGTATCTGCTTCGCCTGGGTGAGGTAGTCAACCATGCGCTCAATGGCCGCCATATCCACTTCCCGCTGAGCTTCATCTAAAGCGGCGATAGTGGCGCCAAAAATCTTATGCGTGTATTGGGTTGCGGAGTCACCAGGCTCCACTGCCCGGGTAACATAGGGCGTTCCGCCTGCTAGGCTTTGGGCAAGCTTGATTTTAAAATCTGGGAAACCTTTCGCACCAAAGTTGCGACAAAACCGGTTGACCGTAGGCTCGCTGACGCTGGCCGCTTGGGCGAGGCTGGCTATGCTCAGGCTGGTCGCGGCCGCGGGGTCTTCAAGAATCACGTTGGCGACTTTGCGTTCCGAGCGGTTCAACTCTTCCAGACGCTGGCGTATTCGGTCAATCAGGTCATGTGCCATTGATGGACTCCATGTCGGTGGCCGGGTGCCGGCGAGGTGACCACGCCTTGCACCAGGTAACAAATTCGTTAGCGGCGAGTGGGCGGGCATAGTAATACCCTTGTGCTGCTTCGCAGCCAATTGAGCGCAGGTAGTCTGCCTGCACGGCGGTTTCTATGCCTTCTGCAACGACATCGCAGCCGACAGCATGGGCTAGCTGGGTGATAGTGAGCGCTAACTGGCGGTCGACAGCGTCCCCTTCCAGGTCCATGACGAAGGCGCGATCAATTTTTAACGTTTTAAACGGCAGCGTTTTTACATAGGCCAGCGATGAGTGGCCTGTGCCGAAATCGTCAATGGCGACGTCGATATTGGCCTCTGCCAGCTGCATAAGCTGCGCACGGGCATTGTGCATGTCGCTCATTATGCCCGACTCCGTCACTTCTAGGGCGAAAAAACGCTGCGGAATGGCTTGCTCGGCGAGCCGAGCGAGCAGCTGTTCAGCAAAATCTTTTCGCGCAAGTTGGCGGGCAGCGACGTTGACGGCGATGTGAAAATCGTCGTTAAGAAGGCCTTGCTCACGCCATGCCACGATATGTCTCATGGCTTCATTGAGCACCCATTCGCCAATGGCGAGGATATCACCGCTGGCTTCGGCCAGCGGGATAAAGTCGGCAGGCGATACCTGACCCAGCTCAGGATGGTGCCAGCGGAGCAGCGCTTCGGCGCCTATGATGCGCTGTGTGGTTAACGAGAGTTTAGGCTGAAACGCGAGGGACATCTCGCCGCGCTCGGTGGCACCGCGTATTGCTTGCTGCAAGTGCAGCCGGTGTCTCTGCTTGGTTTCTAACGTTTCGTTATAGCATTGAATCTGCAGGGTGCCGCTTTGCGGAAGCGCAAGGGCGGCCATGTGTACAAGGCGTGCCATTTCAAAGTGTGATTCGGCACGGCTGATGCCAATACGGGCGCTAAGGGGCAGCAGTAAATCTCCCAGCGCTTGATCCTGATCGAAACAGCCCAGTAGCGTTGCCGCTAGTTTACGCAGCTCATCGAGCTCGGCACTATCGGCAATCACTAAAAGCTCGCTGCCCCCCCATAGTCCTAGGGCGCAGTGCGCCGTTAACCGAGTCGACAGCTGACGAGCAATATGCCCCATGAGCTGGTCGGCAACGTCGTAGCCGTGTAGCCGTATCACGTCGTCTAAGTGATCCAGGGCAATAAACAGTAGCCCGGTGCCGTTGCCCGCCATTGCCGCTTTGCGCAGCATTTCGCTTAAAGCTCGCCGATTGGGAAGCTGAGTTATCGGGTCCGTGCGGGACTGGCGCTCAAGTTCCTGGGTGCGTTTAGCCACCATGCGCTCTAAGTTTTCGGCCTGCTGATCACGCACTTGGTAACGGTGTTCGACGCTCAAGGCATTACGAATACGCTGTAAAACTTCATCGTGCTTAAACGGCTTGGTCACAAAATCGCGTATGCCAAGATTAAGAGCCCGTTGGCGCGTCTCGTCATCGATCTGTGCCGTCAGCACGATAACCGGTGGGGCATTGTGAGCAAAATGGTTCTGTAGCTGGTGGATGACCGCATAGCCGTCTAAATACGGCATGCGAATATCCAGCAGGATTAAGTCGGGCAGCTGTTGCTGACAGTAGGCAAGTACCTGGCGAGGATCGCTGATGCCGTGTGTGTTGGCGAAACCGTGATCATCTAGCAGGTCGAGGAGAAGCTCGACGTTGATACTGTTGTCATCGACCACCAGTAGATGTTTTTGCAGGAAGTTCATGGCTCCTCCTTGAGCGTCACCGCAAGAAACCGTTTAAGCGTTGCGGTTAATTTTTCAATCTCAATGGGCTTCGTGAGGTAGTCGGCGAAACCGGCGGCTAAGCCATATTTTAGATCGCGGGCCATGGCGTTGGCGGATAGCGCCACCACGTTGATGTGCTGCAGCTGAGGATCTTGTTGCATGGCGCTGAGCGCCTGGTAGCCATTCATGCCTGGTAAATGAATATCCATGAGCACTAAATCCGGCGGGGAATGGCGCATAATTTCCAGCCCCAGCTCTGCGCTGGTAACGGTTTGCAGCTGGATTTGTTTAAAGTCCTCGATGATATCTTCCATCAGCCGCTGGTTGGTGGGGTTGTCCTCGATATAGAGCAGCGTGTAAGTGGATGCACTGCTGTCGATTGTTCCATTATCGTTGGTCGCCGTAACGTGAGCAGGCTGCGCTGCCTGATCGGTAATGGGCAACGTGAACCAAAAGCAAGACCCCTTTCCTGGCTGGCTCTTAAAGCCAATTTGTCCGTCCATGCGCTCCACAAGCTGTTTTGTGATGGCCAGCCCAATGCCGGTGCCTTGAATGGTGCTGTACTCGGCATCGAGCCGGTTGAACGGCTCAAAAAGTTCGTGCTGGCGCGCTACTGCAATACCGCAGCCGGTATCAGTAATGCTAATACGCAGCACATTGCCATCCTGTTCAGCCTCAATCGTAATTGCGCCATCAGCACAGTTGTATTTGATGGCGTTAGAGAGCAGATTAAGCAGAATTTGCTTGGTGCGAGTGTAGTCGGCAATTACCTGCCAGGAGCAGGAAAAGGGGGCTCGGGTTAAGGTAATGCCAGCGGCATCAATGTTCGCTTCTAACGTGCTGCAGGCATCATCCAGCACGTTAGCAATAAGGAGTGGTTCGAGGGAGAGCGGCGTCAGGCCTGCTTCTATTTTGGCTAGGTCGAGCACATCATTAATTAAGCTTAATAGGTGTTGGCCGCTTTTCTCAATTTGGCTGACCTGGCGCTGTTGTTTATCGCTCAGCGGCTCGCGGCGCCCTTTAGCTAATAGCTGTGCAAAACCAATAATGGCGTTGAGCGGGGTACGCAGCTCATGGCTCATTGAGGAGAGAAACTCACTCTTGGCTTTATTGGCTTGCTCTGCCTGATCCCGGGCGGTCGCTAAATCCCGGGTGACCTGTTCGCGCTCGGCCATTTGCCGATACAGATTAATCAGCAGGGCGCAGGTGTCCGTAAACGGCTGGAGCCACTCCAACAGCGCCTGATTTAGGGGCTGCTTGCTGTTGGCAATGGCAAACATGCCAATTAAGCGCTCGCCGCTGAAAATCGGTGCGCCCAGGTAGTTGGTCAAGCGAGGGTGGCCGGGGGGAAACCCGCCGCGCTTTACATGGCCATACACGTCGTCCGTTATGATGACTTCTCCGTGTGCAAACACACGGCCCAGCAGCGAGCTGGGGTTGGTCAACATCATATCTCCGCTGCGTAACTGCCCCATTAAATGGCGCGACTCCGGGTTCCAGGAAAGGTCGGTAATCGCATGAATTTTAAGCGCGTTGGTGGTGTCGGTGGGCAGCACTTCGCCAATCAACGCGTAGTCGCTGTCGGTAAGTTCGCGCAGCGCTTCCATTAAGAATGTCCACAGCCGTTCGCCAGACATTAATGCTTGGTAATCCGTAATACCCTGGTGGAGCACTTTTAATAGGCTTTGCTCTTTTTGTATGCGCTGCGTGGCGTCATGGACGCTGCTTAAATCGGTCAAGATACCTAGAAATTCAGCAACGTCGCCGTGCTCGTTATGGATAGCATTGACGGCTAAATGCACCGGAATGGCATGGCCCTGTTTATGCTGCGCCTCCACTTCGCGTCCTCGGCCAATCACCTTGGGTGCGCCACCGGCTAAGAAATTGCTAATAAAGCCGTCGTGCCGTGCGCTAATAGCGGCAGGGGTTAGCATGGCAACATTGTGGCCAATGACTTCGTGGTGGTCATATCCCAGCATGGTGAGCGCAAAGGGGTTAATGCTTAATATCTTGCCGACTCGGTCGATACGAATAATGCCGGTGGCGCTCTCATTAAACAGCGCTTCATAGCGTCGGGTGGTTTGCGCCAGGGAGCGGCGCATTTGATGGTGGCGCAGCAGCTCTTCAACTTGGCCCGCGAGGCTTTTTAACAGGTGGCGGTCTCGCTGACTAAAAGCGCGTGGCTTTCTATCAATTAAGCACAGCGTGCCAATGGGTAAACCCTCACTAGGGCACAAAGGGTGCCCCGCATAAAAGCGTATTTGAGTGGCGTCTTCTACCAGTGGGTTATCGGCAAAGCGCGCATCATTCAGTGCGTTTTCAATCACTAACGGTGCGTTTTGAGCGACAGCATGGGCGCAAAATGAAATCTCACGGCGAGTTTCACAAGCGTCTAGCCCGCTATGGGATTTAAACCACTGGCGCTCTTTATCTACCAGGGAAACCAGTGCAATAGGCACGTCAAAAAGATCGCGGGCAAGCTGCGTAATGCGCTCAAACGCTTCATCTATGGGAGTATCAAGCACATGGAGCGCATGCAAAGCCGTCAGGCGCTGCGTTTCGTTATCAGGTAGATCGGCGGCTTGCATAGTGATTCCAAAAATATAATGAAGATACGGTTCCGCCTTAGCATTATCGGGGATTTATCCGTTAGCTTTAACAATTATCGTTAACCAAGCCTGAGTAACTTCATCAACCAGCGACGATAGGGTGGCCTAATAAGCCGGCTAGAGGGTCGTTTGGCTTGATAAAAAAGGCCACGCAGGTGACTAAAGCGTTCAAAACCATGACGCCCGTGGTAAGCCCCCATGCCGCTTTCGCCTACGCCGCCAAAAGGTAACGAAGAAACCGAGTGATGAAGCAGCGTTTCATTAAATACTAGCGCCCCAGAGCGGGTGTGGTGGCGCAACCTTAGCTGGAGTGCTTTATCGTCTGTAAATGCGTAAAGCGCCAGTGGGTGAGGGCGAGCATTCACATAGGCGATGGCATCATCGATGGTTTTAACGCCAATGACGGGCAGGCAGCGGCCAAAGATCTCCTCGCGCATCATCGCTAAGTCTTTGGTGGGGTCAATAATCAGCACGGGCGCATGGGGGCCTGCATCAATAATGCGACAGCCGTGGTCGCGGGCTTCTTCCAGCAGGTCATCAAGGCGCTGATGATGACGCTCGTTAATGGCAGAAGTGGCTTCTTTATCGTTGGGTCGCTGCTGGGCGATGGCTTGGCTTAGCGCTTTAATCAAAGCGTCCAGACTGCGGCTTTCTACCAAAACATAGTCGGGTGCGATGCAGGTTTGCCCGGCATTCATGCCTTTGCCAAACACAATGGCGGCGGCGGCGCGCTCGAGATCAGCGTCCGCGGCAACAATGGCGGGCGATTTACCGCCAAGTTCAAGAGTCACCGGCGTTAAGTTGGCAGCGGCTGAAAGGGCGACGCTTCTGCCTACCTGGGTGGAGCCCGTAAAGAGGAGGTGGTCGAACGGCAGGGCGCTGAACGCTTCTGCTACCTCTACACCGCCTTCAATGACGCTCAACTCCTCTTCAGTAAAGTATTGAGGTATCAACTGGGCCAGCAGTGCACTGGTATGCGGTGTATGTTCGCTGGGCTTAAGCATGACCACGTTGCCTGCGGCAAAGGCATCGATAACCGGCATGATGGCCAAGCTCCACGGGTAGTTCCACGGCGCCATCACCCCGACGATACCCAGTGGCTGAGGCACAATGCGTGCTTTAGCGGGCAGTAGCCGCCAAGGCATGCTTGCCCGCTTAGGTCGCATCCAGTGCCAAAGCCGCAGACGGGTGTAGCTAATGGCGTGTAGGACGCTACTGATTTCAGCGAGGCGAATTTCGGCGTCGCTGCGTTTGCCAAAATCGGCCTGAATGGCGCGCACAATGTCGTGCTGGTGGCGCTTAGTCATACGGGCTAAACGCGCCAACCGTTCACGGCGAACGCTAAGGGTAGGGAAGGGGTCCTGTTCAACGGCATGCTGCTGAGCGTGGAATACACCGGTTAGATCGCGTTTCATGGCCTCTCCTTGATAAACGCACGATGAGATACGCCATAGCAAAAATAAATAAGAGATCGCGTAGTCATCGTCGTTGAGCGCTATGGGTAATGGTAGAGTGTTGGCGTAAACACTGTCGGTTGTTTTGCGTTTTGACTGCCGGCTGTTTTAGCCGACGCCCTTGAGGGACGCCATGCCAGCACGCTCGTTATCATTCGCTATTCTACCCGCCATTGAGGCTGTCGCGGCAAGTCAATGGGACGCGCTGGTGGGTAACGAACAGCCATTTCTTCGCCACGCTTTTTTGCAAGCCCTAGAGGGCAGCGGCTCGGTGAGCAGCGTAACCGGGTGGGAGCCGTGTCATTTAAGTGTTTGGCAGGCTGACCGGCTCGTGGGGGCGCTGCCCATGTACCGCAAACATCACTCTTATGGTGAATATGTCTTTGACTGGGGATGGGCTGAAGCGTTAGAGCGTGCCGGAGGGCACTACTACCCTAAAGCGCTAAGCGCTATCCCTTTTACGCCGGTGCCGGGGCCGCGCAGCTTGGTTGCCGGAGATGTGAATGCCGATGCAGTACGCGAGCAGTTGGCGTCGGCCTGGCAAGCCCAATGTGAAGAGTATGGGCTTTCAAGCTGGCACCTGCTGTTTGCTGAAGAGCAGGAAGTGGCTGCTTGGCAGCGTCAGTTTCCGGGGTTGATGGCTAGAGAAGGGGTTCAGTTTCAATGGCGTGACCGGGGATTTAATGACTTTGACGGTTTCCTGGCGAGCCTTACCTCTAAGCGCCGCAAAATGATCAAACGAGAACGCCGTTTGGTGGCAGAGCAAGGGTTTACCATGCGGCGCTTAGAAGGGCGCGCTATTACCCAAGACGCCATGACGCATTTTTATCGCTGCTACACCATTACCTATCACGAGCGCGGCAGGCCTCCTTATTTAAACCAAGACTTTTTTGAGCGCTTACGCCATACCATGCCTGAAGCGCTGGTGCTGGTGCAGGCACTATTGGATGGACAGCCGGTAGCCGCGGCGCTCTGCTTTCGAAGTGAAACAGCGCTTTATGGCCGCTACTGGGGGAGCGAAGTAGTGGCTGACTGCCTGCACTTTGAAGCCTGTTACTACCAGGGCATTGAGTACTGCTTGGCGAATGGCTTAACGCTGTTTGACCCAGGAACCCAGGGCGAGCATAAGCTGGTGCGTGGTTTTGCCCCTCAGCGCGTGCGTTCGCTGCACTACATAGCGCACCCGGGGCTAGCAGCCGGCGTGGCTCAGTTTTGTCAGCAGGAAGCCGCGCATATCAAGGCCTACCGTCAGGCCGCAGCGCAGGCGCTGCCGTTTAAGTAACGGTTGGGACAACCCTGTCTTAATCTGCTATTTAGCGCTTGGCATGCTCGCTGGGCAGTCCACCTTAATGGCATAATGCGCGGCGTTTAGGCCGTCAAAAAGGAACTCGGTGATGCATAAATGGCTCGTGGTTGCGCTACTTGCCGTGCTGGGGCTGCTCCAATACCAGCTGTGGCTAGGTAACGGCGGCTGGCAGGATCTTCAGCAGGTAGAAGAGCGCGTTGCCGTGCAAGAAGCGGCCAATGTTCCCCTGCGCGATCGCAATGCTCGGCTAGCGGCTGAAGTCACCGACCTGAAAACGGGCCTGGATGCTATTGAGGAGCGTGCGCGCAGCGACATGGGCATGGTACGCAGCGACGAGCAGTTTTTCTGGGTGCCCGGTGTGGCCATTGAAGCTGAGTTGATCGGTCTTAATGCCGGCTTAGTGGCGCAGCCATCCCTGGTGGATGAAGAGGGAGGCCAATGAATCGCTCACTCTGGCTAATTGTGCCGGCCGCGGGGCAGGGTAAGCGTATGGGCGCCGATAAGCCTAAGCAGTACCTAACCATTGCCGAAAAAACCATACTGGCACATACCCTTCATCGTCTGCACGCCGCCTTTCCTGAAGCACAGCTAGTGCTCTGCTTAAACAGCAATGACCCATGGTTTGACCCAGCGTGTGTGCCGTTCAAGCAGTGGCAGCGGGTTAGCGGTGGTGCCGAGCGTATGAACAGTGTATTGAATGCATTGCGGGCGATACCGGCCAACCCCAGCGACCTCGTCATGGTGCATGATGTAGCGCGACCCTGTATCACCAGCGCTGATTTGCATGCACTTTATCAGGCCGCTAGTGAGCATCCTGACGGCGCGCTACTGGCGATGCCGGTGGCCGACACCATGAAGCGTGCCAATGCAGCGCAGCGCAGCATGACCACCGAGCCACGCGACGGGCTATGGCACGCGTTAACGCCACAAAGCTTTCGCTATGAGCTGCTACGCACCGCCCTTGAGCATGCCATTGAAACGCGCTGTGTGGTCACCGATGAAGCCTCCGCCGTCGAGGCGTTGGGTAAAACGCCACAATTAGTCAGCGGGCGGCGCGATAATCTAAAAGTTACCCATCCCGATGATCTTCACCTTGCTAACGCGATCATGGCGTCGCAAGCGGCCTGTGTGACTGAAAGGAGCGTTTAATGCGAATTGGTCATGGATTCGATGTACACCGTTTTGGGCCTGGCGACCACCTAATGATTGGGGGCGTAAAGCTACCCTTTGAACAGGGGTTTGTTGCCCATTCCGATGGTGATGTGTTGTTGCATACGGTCAGCGACGCGTTGCTGGGGGCCTGCGCATTAGGCGATATTGGCCGCCATTTCCCCGATACCGACCCCACCTGGGAGGGTGCCGATAGTCGTGACTTACTGCGCCGCGTGGTGCATCTTGTGCGTGAGCAGGGCTTTGGTGTGGTTAACTTGGATGCCACGCTGATGGCACAGGCACCTAAAATGGCGCCGCATATCGATGCCATGCGGAGGGTGATTGCTGAAGATCTAGGCGTGGACGTAGGGCAAGTAAATGTAAAAGCCACCACCACCGAACGGCTAGGCTTTACCGGACGCGGTGAGGGAATTGCCGCTGAAGCCGTGGTGTTAGTCGAGCGGTTAGAGGCGTTGAATGCTTAATTTATCGCCCTGGCAGCGCTTGCAGGATAGCTATTTGGGGGCGCCTAAGCCGGGTCAGTACCGCGCCCAGCCAGAAGATTTTATTGTCGACGAGCAGCTCGACTTTACCCCTGAAGGCCATGGGGAGCACCTGTGGTTGCGGCTTGAAAAGCGGCATCAAACCACGTTAGATGTGGTCAAAAGCGTTAGTCGGCTATGCAGTGTCACGCCTAGAGACATCGGCTACTCCGGTATGAAAGACCGTATTGCGGTCACTCGGCAATGGATAAGCGTTCACTTACCTGGGCGAGAGGCGCCGGCGGAACTCTCGACAGCGCTGGATGCCTTGGGTATTAAGGTGTTGGAGCAGGTGCGCCACCCCAGAAAGCTTAAACGCGGTGTTCATCGCACCAACCACTTTACGCTGATGTTGAGCGGTGAAGCGGTGCAGGCCGATGATTTTGAGCAGCGGTGGCAAGCGCTGTGTACCGACGGCGTAGCCAACTACTTTGGCCCCCAGCGTTTTGGCCCCGGTGGGCGTAACCTGCAGCGTGCACAAGCACTGCTCGCCAAGGGCTGGCGCAAGCGTGATGACCGCCAAGGGATGATGCTTTCAACCGCGCGCAGTTTCTTGTTTAACGAGTTATTAAGTGCCCGAGTAATTGATGGCACGTGGTGCCAGCCCTTATCTGGCGATACGCTAATGCTTGACGGCACCCAGAGCGTGTTTAGTGTGGATGAGGTTGATGATAGCTTAGTCGCACGCGCGAGAGCGCTGGATATTCACCCAACCGGCGTACTGTGGGGTGTCGGCGAAAGCGCACAGCAGCAGAGAGCCGCGTATGAGTCACGGCTCTTGGCGCAACACCCCAAGCTATGTGAAGGCTTGGAAAAAAGCGGCGTTAAGCGTTCCCAGCGAGCGTTGCGGGTTAGGCTGCTGGCGCCTCAGCTGCGTAGAGAGCAAGACGCGGCAGTGCTCTCCTTCGCACTGCCACGGGGTAGCTTTGCGACGGCAGTGGTCAGCGAGTTGATTGAACATCCTGATTTTGCGTAACGCATCATCCAGGGCAAAACTGAACACGGTTTATCTTAAGGAGACGCTGATGCGGCGACTGCTGCTTTCCAATGATGATGGTGTCCATGCGCCGGGGTTACGAGCACTGCATGATGCATTAGCGGCCCATGCCAACCTGCGCGTGGTGGCCCCCGACCGCGACCGCAGCGGCGCCAGTAACTCGCTTACGCTGTCACGGCCGCTCTCATTAACCGCCTTAGATAACGGCTTTTACAGTGTCGATGGCACGCCAGCGGACTGCGTCTACCTGGGTGTTAACGGCGTTTGGAATGAGAAGCCTGACCTAGTGGTATCGGGGATTAACCACGGAAGTAATCTGGGTGATGACGTGCTCTATTCCGGCACCGTAGCCGCAGCAATGGAGGGGCGTAATTTAGGCATGACGGCTATCGCCATGTCGCTGTGTGGTGAGCGTCATTTTGCGACAGCAGCCAAAGTGGCGGCCAGTTTAATTGGGGCTGCCGAGCAGCTCTCGCTGCCGCCGCGCACGCTGCTAAATGTGAATGTTCCGGATGTGCCGTGGGAAGAGATCAAAGGCGTTAAAGTGACGCGTTTGGGCTATCGCGGGCCGGCAGAAAAGCCTGTGCCGCTCAAAGACCCCAGAGGGCGTACACGCTACTGGATCGCGCCGGTGGCGGCGAACGCTGACGACGGAGAAGACACCGACTTTGCAGCGATTGAAGCGGGGTACGTTTCGATTACCCCTCTCCAAACTGATCTAACGCGCCACCCCGCGCGCAGTGATGTGCAGGATTGGTTGGATGCCTTTGCCTGAATTATCACTTGGCGAGCTGCGCGGGCGGGGGATGACCTCTCAGAGAACCCGCGACCGCATGGTTGAGCGCCTTGTTCAACAGGGGATCCGTGATACGCGTGTCTTGGATGTTATGGCCAGCGAGCCTAGGCACCTGTTTGTCGATGAGGCCCTTGCTCACCGCGCTTATGAAGATACCGCGCTGCCCATTGGATTTGGTCAGACGCTCTCGCAGCCGCTGACCGTTGCACGAATGACAGAACTTGTGCTGCGCGCGCAGCCGCGCCGTGTGCTAGAGGTGGGCACCGGTTCTGGTTACCAAGCGCTTATTTTGTCGCGGTTAGTGGATTCGCTTTACTCCCTAGAACGTATTTACGCCCTGCACGAGCGTGCTGCAGAGCGGCTATGGCGGTTAGATGCAGAAGCGGCGCTTGCGGTATCCGATGGTGGCGATGGCTGGCCGACGGCAGCACCGTTTGACGTTATTTTATTAACCGCCTGCGCCCAGTCGCTGCCAGAAGCGCTGCTTGAACAGCTTAGCCGCGATGGAATGTTAATTGCTCCGTTAGAAGAACCTGATGGCAGCCAGTGGCTTACCCAAGTGAAGCGCATTGGTGGCGCCTTTGAAAAGCGGCGGCTTGAACCCGTTCGCTTTGTACCCCTTTTGCAAGGAGTGGTGGATTGAAGCGGCGATTTTTAGGTCTATTTTTTAAAGGCGCTGGAATGGGCGCTGCTGACGCGGTGCCCGGTGTTTCGGGCGGCACCATTGCGTTTATTACCGGTATTTATGAAGAGCTGATCAATACGATTAAGCAGTTTGGGCCCAGTGCGCTGTTTGCGTGGCGTCGCCAAGGTTGGGCGGGCTTAAGCCAGCACTTGAACTTAACCTTTTTGGTTCCGCTGCTCTTAGGCATCGCGGTCAGTCTGTTCAGCGTGGCTCATTTAGCGCTCTGGCTCATGGAGGCTTACCCACTGTTGCTGGATGGCTTCTTTTTTGGCTTAGTAGCGGCCTCTGCACTGGTGGTTGGCAAAGCGGGGCAGGGCTGGAAAATCTGGTATTTGTTGCCGTTAGCGGTTGGCTTACTCTTAGCGCAAGCCTTGCCCGCGATGATGCCATTGGTTCTGTTGGTCGGCAATGAAGCGCTGGTGGTCATGCTGGCCGGTGCCATTGCTATCAGTGCCATGCTGCTGCCCGGCGTTTCTGGTAGCTTTTTATTGCTCACGATGGGACTCTACGGCACCATCATGGGCGCTATCCGCAGTTTCGATATAGTCATCATCGCCCTGTTTGGCGCGGGCTGCATCGTGGGGCTGGCGCTATTTTCCCGGCTGCTTTCGTGGCTGCTGAGCCGCCACCACGGCTCCACGTTGCAGCTGTTGCTAGGCTTTATTATCGGTTCATTACCAGTGCTTTGGCCTTGGAGAGAACTGGTACGCTACCAAATTGGCCCTGAAGGACAAATGATTCCGCTCGCTCACCGCTATTTATTGCCGGATGACTACGCAGTGCTGACCGGGGCTTCAGCACAACTTGTCGGCGTGGTGGCGCTGATGGCCGTTGGTGCGCTCTTGGTAGTATTACTTAATCGCCGCGCAGCGGTTCACGGCGTAACATCTGAAAAGAGCGCTGCCGAGCACCATTTAACAGATAACGCACGCGGCGTTGAAAAGGAGTAGGGTTTGCATGCGTAAGGTTTTCATGATGTCTGTGTTGGCGCTGGCTATTAGTGGCTGTGCAAACCAACACCAAAATACCCCTCAAGTACGTGATTTAAGCGACGCACGCCGCGCAGTCGATAGCTCGCCGCAATACACCGTGAAGGCGGGAGATACGCTGTATGGTATCGCGTGGGAGCATAATCTTGATTATCGGCAGCTGGCTGCGCTTAACAACATCCCGGCGCCTTATCAAATCCATCCAGGGCAAACTATTGCGCTGCGTGAAGGGGCAGACGTTGCCGCTAATCAATCAGGGGCTGCCGCTAGCCGACCAGCCTCCGGCGCAGTAGCAACGGGGTTGAGGCCGCAAGCGACGGCTGTTGCTACCAACGATCAAAACATGGACTGGTTATTACCTGATGAAAGCGCGATTGAACGCAATCAACGTATAACTGCAGAGCGCTCAGCGGTAGAGGCCGCCGAGCAAGTCGCTCAGGGTGAAGCCCCTAGCCGCTCCGCTGTAGAAGAAGCATCAAGCGTTGAAGCCTCCCAGCCCGCCGCGCAAGAGCAAGCTTCAGCTCAGGAACCTGTACCAGAGCCTACGCCCGCTGAGCCTGAGCCTCCGCGTGCACCTGAACCCGAGCCTGTGGTCGAACAGCCGACTCAGACGGCGCAAACTGACCGCTCCTCGCGCACCTTCACACCCGTTGAGAATATTAACTGGCGTTGGCCTACCGATGGCGAGGTAACCGGTGAGTTTGGCCAGGGGGGAGCCATTACTGCCGGGATTGATATCGCTGGGCAAAAGGGGCAACCTGTTAGAGCGGCCGGTCCGGGGATTATTGTTTATGCAGGTAGTGGTGTGCGTGGTTATGGCAATTTGATTTTGCTGAAGCACAACGACCAATACCTTAGCGCCTATGCCCACAATGACAGCATAAACGTCAAAGAGAATGATGTGGTTGAGGCGGGCGAGGTGATCGCTACGATGGGGGATAGCGATGCCGATAGCGTTAAACTTCACTTCGAAGTGCGTCGCGATGGGCAGCCTCAAGATCCGCTGAACTATTTACCGTCTCGCTAACCACGGATTTGGTTCGTTAACGACGAATCAGTTCCGTTAACGGTCAAGCCGCGGTATAAAAAGAGATGCAGTAAACATAGCAAATGCTAGGCAATTGGCCAGCGGGTAATACCTGATTAGTCAAATCAGGCGTCATATAACAACAACGGTGAACGCGTACAGGGAGTACAACCACTTTCACTTTAAATGGCGGGAAGGTGTAACAACGGGGGTTAAGACTATGAGTATGCTGGAGAAGGATCTGCAGGAGATTGACCTAAACGCGGTAGAAGAGGCGGTGGACGAACCTGATGATGATATTACCGCAGAGGAGGAAGCCTTCGAGAAAGCCTTAGGCCGTGAAGACCGTCAATCGACTCAAAGCTTGGATGCAACGCAAATTTACCTCAATGAAATCGGCTTCTCGCCGTTGTTGACGCCTGAGGAAGAGGTCTATTACGGTCGTTTAGCACGCAAAGGCGATGCCCTTGGCCGTTCTCGGATGATTGAGTCAAACCTGCGGCTGGTGGTTAAGATTGCTAGACGTTACCTTAATCGCGGTTTGACGCTTCTAGATCTGATTGAAGAGGGTAATCTAGGGCTTATTCGTGCGGTTGAAAAATTTGATCCTGAGCGGGGTTTTCGTTTTTCAACCTACGCGACCTGGTGGATTCGCCAAACCATAGAGCGCGCCTTAATGAACCAAACGCGCACCATTCGTTTGCCAATTCACGTCGTCAAAGAGTTAAACATCTACCTGCGTGCAGCGCGGGAGTTGACCCAGAAGCTGGATCACGAAGCCACTGCAGAAGAGATTGCTGACCATCTTGATAAGCCCGTGGAAACCGTCAAGAAAATGCTGGGCCTCAATGAGCGTGTCTCCTCGGTAGACTACCCCATGGGTGGAGAGAGCGATAAGCCCTTAATTGATACGCTGGCCGACGATGACGTGCAGGGACCAGAGGGGCGATTAGTTGATGGTGATGTGCGTGAACACGTTGACCATTGGCTTGATGAGTTAAGTGAAAAGCAGCGTGAAGTTGTCGTGCGTCGTTTTGGCCTACGAGGCCATGAGGCCGCAACGTTAGAAGAGGTAGGCGCGGAAATAGGCCTAACCCGAGAGCGAGTGCGTCAAATTCAGGTAGAGGCCCTGAAGAAGCTTCGTCGTTCGCTTGAAAAGCAGGGGTTATCTCTCGCGTCTATCTTCGAGAGCTAACCGCTAGAGTTTAAGGCCTGATAAGGCCATGTTGATGAAAACAGCACCAAATAGCGCACCGAGTCGATCACTCGGTGCGCTATTTTTAGGCTCAGCCTGTTTATGAATACACATTGAATAACGGTAAGTGAGAAACGTAATGCGCCCGCTAGTGGCCCATATTGATTTAGACGCTCTGCGTCATAATTACCGGCTGGCGTGCCACTGCGCACCCCAAAGCCGTTCGGTAGCGGTGATTAAAGCTGACGCCTATGGCCATGGTGCACTTATGTGTGCCCGTGCTCTGGAAGCCGATGTGCCTGCTTTTGCTGTGGCCAGCATCGAAGAGGCGCTTAGCCTGCGCTCAGGTGGTATTACAAAGCCGATTATTCTCTTAGAGGGGATTTTTAGTGCCGATGAGCTGGCACTGGTTGACCAGCATGGGTTTTGGGTTAGCGTGCACAGTGAGTGGCAGGTCGCCGCATTGCTGGCCTTTTCACCTCGCCAGCCCATCCCGGTGTGGCTTAAAGTCGACTCAGGAATGCACCGGTTAGGCTTCTCTCCAGAAGAGGCTCCAGCGGTGTGGCAGCGGTTGGTTAACGCACCACAGGTAACTGCCCTGCATTTAATGAGCCACTTTGCGACGGCAGATGCCCGTGAAGGTAGTTACTTCAACCAGCAGATGGCGATCTTAAAAAAGCTGGCCGAGCTGTTGAACGCTCCTCTTTGTTTAGCTAATTCGCCGGCCACCCTCGCTTGGCCCACCGCCCACGGTGACTGGAACCGCCCAGGCATAATGCTCTACGGCAGCGACCCGCTGGAAGACGCAAATGCAATTACCCAGCAGCTACGCCCAGTTATGTCGTTGCGCTCGGAAATTATTGCCCTGCGTGAATTGGCAGTAGGTGAGCAGGTGGGCTATGGCGGCCGATGGCGTGCCGAGCGGCCGTCGACAATCGCGGTGGTGGCCGCAGGCTACGGCGACGGCTACGACCGACACGCGGTAGATGGCACTCCGGTGTTGGTTAACGGTAAGCGCTGCGCTATCGCCGGCAAGGTCTCAATGGATATGTTAACGATTGATGTGACCGAGATTCCCGATGCCGCGATTGGTAGTGAAGTGGTGCTGTGGGGGGCATCCCGAGGGGGCGAAGTACTATCGGTTGATGAAGTAGCCCAGTACTGCGATACGATCAGCTATACCCTGCTAACCGGAGTATTGCCCAGAGTCCCACGCCGCTACCAAGGGCTCTGTGTTTAAACGGTTATATGTATGTCAAAAAAGTCATACCCTCGGTCATTTGCTCACCCTCGCTACTGGCTTACCTGGTTAGCCATCGGCTCAATGTACGTTGTGGCCTGGCTCCCCTGGTCATTGAAGCTAGGCATCGGGAAAGCCCTTGGCCTATTAGCATGGCGCTTTGTTAAACGGCGCCGGCAGATTACGGCCACGAATATTGCTCTCTGCTTTCCAGAAAAAAATGCCGCGCAGCAGCGACAGCTGGTTAAAGAAACCTTTATTGCCAACGGGATTGGCCTGGTGGAAACCGCTACGGGGTGGTGCCGACACCCGGAAAGCCTGCGCCATCGCGTCGCGTACAATGGACAGGAGCACCTCATCCGCGCAAAGGCACAGGGTAAAGGGGTGCTGGTGGTCGGCATTCACTTCTCAACGCTGGACTTAGGCGGTGCCTTACAAACGCTGTTTACGCCGGCGGATGTCGTTTATCGACCGCATAATAATCCTTTGTTTGAACGGTTTATGACCCGTGCGCGTTCCCGTCTGTTTGGGCAGGCGATTGATCGCCACGATCTGCGCGGCGTCATACGACGGATTAAGGCGGGACATACTGTCTGGTATTCACCGGATCAAGATTTTGGCCGCGATGTCAGCGTCTTTGCACCGCTCTTTGGCCAGCAGGCAGCCACTATTCGCCTAACCGGCAAAATTGCCCGTATGACGGGGGCTCCTGTAGTGCCTATCATGTTTCATCGCAATCCTGATAACCGCAGCTATACGATTGAGTGCCTGCCTGCATTTGATAATTTTCCAAGTGGGGACGACGTGGCCGATGCTACCCGGGTTAATGAATTTATTGAACGTGCTATTCGCAAACATCCAGAGCAGTACTTGTGGCTTCACCGGCGGTTTAAAACGCGCCCGGAAGGAGAGATGGGTTTTTACTAAGTCATTGGTTTAGCTATAATAATGAGTGAGACTGCTTCGTCGCCGCGACATAAGAGAGCAGGCCTCAAAGCGACTTTAACTTCTTGTTATGCCATAAAAAAAGCCAGCGAAAGCTGGCTTTTAGTGTTTCGGGACGGCGCTTAGTCTAAGTTGCGAGAGTAGAAAATCTCCAGCATCTCTTTTCGCAGGCGGCTTTCGATGTCCCGCGCTTCTTCAAAGGTGATGTCGCGGCGTGAGGTGCCAAACAGGTAGTTATCCAGTTCGAAATCTTTCAGCAGCATCTTGGTGTGGAACATGTTTTCTTGATACACGTTCACATCAATCATCTGGTAAGCCTGCTTGGTGTCTTCTGCGAGGTAGTCTTGGATGGAGGTGATGTCGTGATCAATAAACAGCTTTTTACCGTCCACATCGCGGGTAAAACCGCGTACGCGATAATCCATGGTGACGATATCGGAATCAAAGCTGTGGATCAGGTAGTTTAGCGCTTTAAGCGGGCTGATATGGCCACAGGTAGAGACGTCGATATCCAAACGGAAGGTGCTGATGCCGTTATCTGGATGTGACTCGGGGTAGCTATGCACCGTGACGTGGCTTTTATCCAGGTGAGCGACAACGGTTTCGGGCAGCGGGCCAGGGCCAGGCTCGGTCTGCTCAAGGCTCGGTTCATCCAGCTCGTGTTCAGCGATAAGGATGGTGACGCTGGCCCCGTGCGGCTCATAATCTTGACGCGAAATATTCAGCACGTGCGCGCCGATAATGTTCGTGACGTCTTTAAGAATCTGCGTCAAACGTTCGGCGTTGTAAAGCTCATCGATATAGTCGATATAAGCCGCACGCTGCTCTTCGGTTTTGGCGTAACAGATGTCGTAAATATTAAAGCTCAACGAGCTAGTCAGGTTGTTAAACCCGTGGAGTCGGAGATTATCTGACACGTCCGAACCTCCCTATGGCAGATGAAGACACCCCGACGAGCCAGCGCCGGAACCGATAAATACTTGTCACCGTGCTTGTCAGGTGGCGTTCATAAGCACGTGCTACGCAGTAGGGATAAAAACAAGCGGGCGTATTATGCCCGCCCATAGCGTGGGATGCATCCAACCACGCCATTTTTTTTGATATTGGGTGGGTGTTGCGCTGAACGCCGTTCAAGCTTCGATGATCTCGAACGAGTGGGTAATTTCAACACCCCCTTTCACGAGCATAATCGACGCGCTGCAGTATTTTTCAGCGGAAAGCTCAACGGCACGCTGTACCTGCTTCTCTTTCAAGCTGCGCCCGGTCACCACAAAATGAACGTGGATTTTTGTGAACACGGAGGGCACGTCGTCGGCGCGCTCAGCCTCAAGCTCGGCTACGCAGTCGGTGACATCCGCCCGGGCTTTGTCGAGGATATTCAGGACATCGAACGCCGTGCAGCTACCCATACCCATCAGCAGCATTTCCATGGGGCGTGGGCCTGTGTCTCGGCCGCCATGGTTAGGCGGGCCGTCGACCACAACGCTGTGCCCGCTGCCTGATTCCGCGACAAACTGGCGACCATCTGTCCATTTTACCCGTGCTTTCACGTTGCTCTCCTCATCTTGGCGACGAAAGGTAAGTCGCGCAGCATAACATTTCTATCGGCTAGCGCACTGCCTCATCGCTCCCTAAGCTGCATCAGGTGGTGCTCAAGGGCCGTTAAACGTTCTGGAGTGCCGACATCCACCCAATGGCCTGCAAAGTGCTCGCCGCTTACTCGGTTATCTGCCATCGCTTGCTTGAGCAGCGGCGCTAGGGCAAATGCCCCCGGTGGCTCGTTTACCAGCAGCGCAGGGTGCAATAGGCTAATACCTGCGAAGGTTAAACGTGGCAAGCCGTGAGACGTAACGCGGCCGTGGTCTAGGGCAAAGTCGCCAGTCCGGTGGTGGTCAGGGTTATTCACCAATACCAAGTGGGCGAGGTCGTCTTTTTTTAGTGCGGTGTCAGTAGGCAGGTAGTCGCACCAGACGTCGCCATTAATGAGCATAAAAGGCGCGTCACCAAGCAGTGGCAACGCCTTTTGTATACCACCACCGGTTTCTAATGGGGTGGTTTCATGACTCCAGTGGATGCGCAGCTGATACGCTGACCCATCGCCCAGCGCTGCCATTATTTGTTCACTGCGGTAGCTCACGTTGATGACTACCTCGGTGATGCCTGCGCGTTTTAAGCGCTCCAAGTGATGGACAATTAGCGGTTTTCCCGCCACAGGTAGTAACGGTTTAGGGCAGTGATCGGTTAACGGGCGCATCCGTTTACCTAGCCCGGCGGCGAGAATCATCGCTTTCATAGGGGGCTTTCCGCGAGGCGTTGAAAAATCGCGGGGCGAAGCGTTGTGCTTATCCATCGGCTTACGTCGTCATGCTGCTCAAGTGCCGCTAAGCTATCCTCTAGGTGGTCTAAAAAGTGGGGCAGACGGGCTAAGTAACCCTGTTTGTGGTCACGCAGCGTTAGCCGGCAGAAAATCCCAAGCACTTTTAATGAGCGCTGAGCGGCCATGGCGTGGCACCGGGTTAGAAATGTCGCCTCACTGGTTTGGGAGGAAAGCCGCCCATCTTGACGCGCCTGTGCGTAAAAACGCAGTGCGAAGTGGTTAAACTGTCCGTTAGAAAAGCGGCAGTAACGCCCTCGTAGTAGCGAGATAACGTCGTAGCTGATTGGGCCGGCGACGGCGTCTTGAAAGTCGATCATATAGAGCTGCTGATTTAGCACCATAATATTCATCGCATCAAAGTCGCGGTGTACGCTCACCACGGGCTGATCAAGCGCCTGTTCGATTAATGCGCTACGCAGGGCTTTCCAGCTGTCGGGCGTTGGCAAGCCAAGCCACTTATCCAAGCACCACGTGGGAAAGAGGTCGAGTTCGCGCCCGAGTAGCGCCGCATCATAGGCAGGCAGTGCCTGTGGATTGGCACGATTTTGCAGCTGGGCAATTAAATCGAGCGCTTGGTGGTGGCTTTTTTGCGTACTCTGCTCATCGGTGAAAACGTCTTGTAACGGCTGGTTGCCCAAGTCATCTAGCAGTAAAAAGCCGCTGTCTAGGTTGGCTGCGTGAATCGTAGGTACGGGCAGCCCTGCGGCATGCCAACGTTGGCCTATGGCCACAAAAGGCGCAGAATCTTCTTGGGCGGGGGGCGCATCCATCACAATTTGGGTGCTGTTGTCGGGTAACGTTAGCCGAAAATAGCGCCGGAAACTGGCGTCGCCACCGGCGGGTTCAACCATAATATCGGCCACGTTAAGGCCATTTTGTGTCGCGGCCCACTGAGTGAGGGCGTCGATCCTGGAAGAGGACATGCAAGCTCCTTGCTGGTCGGGCATCATGCGGCCTGTATAATACCGATTCTGGATGCCAAGGATAACGAACATGGGCAAGCGATTTTCGCGCACCGCTCCGGTCGCGCACACGCTGTTGGGCAGTTTGCTCGCGGGCGCCTCCTTTTCAGCGGTGGCCCAAGGCCAACCGCTGCCCGCTGAGGCACTCGATTGGCAGCCGTATGGGCAGGATGAGGCGTCACAACACGTGTGTCGTGGGCGTTATGTAATGCCTGGTTACCGTCTGCCGGCGGAGCAGAACCCCGAAACGCTCTCGGTTGAAACCCAAGAGGTGGACTACGCCGCAGACGGTGAAGCGCTGCTGCGGGGCGATGTGGTATTGCGGCGAGGCAATACCGAGCTGACGGCGGAACAGGTTTATTTGCCTGCTGACCGCCAGCAGGTCGAGGTTCAGGGTGATTTAGCCCTGCGCGATGGTCAAGCGCTGCTGCGAGGCGACCACGCTACGCTGATGCTTAACGAAGATCGTGCTTCGTTAAGCAATAGCCATTATGTCCTCTATGAACAGCATCTGCGCGGGCAGGCCAGCCAGCTTGAGCAAACCGGCGAAGAGCAGTATCGCTTACGTAACGCCACCTTTACTTCCTGTGATCCGGGGGCCAATAGCTGGCAGTTAGTGGGCAGCGATATCAAGCTAGACCGGGCCGAGGGGTTTGGCACCGCCCGTCATGCGCGCTTAGAAGTCAAAGATGTGCCGATATTTTATTGGCCGTGGCTACGCTTTCCCATTGATGATCGACGCCATACCGGTTTGCTTTCACCTTCCGTGGGCTTTTCGAGTGAAGGGTTGGACTATACCCAGCCGTTTTACTGGAATATCGCGCCCAACCACGACGCGACTATCACCCCGCGCTGGATGTCGGATCATGGTTTACTGCTTAACGGTGAGTACCGCTATTTGCTTGCGCAAAGCCAGGGTATCGTCGAGGGTGGCTTTTTAAGTAACGACGGGGGAAGCAGCACGGGCAATAACCGCTTTGAGGGTGAAGATCGCTGGTATATCGATACGTATCATGCCGGGCGAGTTAATGAGCGCAGTGGTTACAACTTACGCTATGGCGCCGCCAGCGATGGCCGCTACTTTGATGACTTTGGTGGCGAATTTGGCAATAGCGAACGAGTGAGCATGGAGCGGCTGGCTCAGGTCGATTATCGCGGCGAGCGCTGGCAGCTGGATGCCCGCGCCCAGGGCTTCCAGCGTTTAGAAGATCCACTGAGCGATACTGATAAACCCTTTTACCGACTGCCTAGCGTAACGGCGAATGCCGACTGGCAGTTTGGCAACGGGTTCTATAGCCAGTGGCGCTCTAACGCCACCTATTTTTGGCGTGATGTAGACGAGCGGCAAGTGCCTGAGCGTGAGGCGGCTATTGGTACGCGTCTGCACCTTGCCCCTACGTTTGGCTGGCGAGCCGAGCAGTCGTGGGGGTATATCGAACCGCGTACCGAGCTATGGCAAACCGCCTACGCTCTTGATTACGGTCAGCGTGTCACTAACCGCGAGACATCGCCGAGCCGCAGTATTGTGATTACCTCCATCGATAGCGGCTTGGTCTTCGATCGAGAGCTTGAGCTGGGCGGGCGCGATTACCGCCAAACGCTGGAGCCACGCGTGAACTATGCCTACGTGCCGCGCACTAGCCAAACGCAACTGCCCGATTTTGACAGCCGAGAGCGGGTCTTTTCTTGGGATCAGCTATGGTCGCCGCGTCGCTTTTCGGGTACCGACCGGGTCGGTGATCTAAACCGCGTCTCTGTGGGGGTGCAGTCGCGCTTGCTTGAAGACAGTACCGGGCGTGATCGACTGTCCTTCGGGGTGGGCCAGAGCCTGTATTTTTCTGAGCGTCGCATCGATAGCGAAGGAGACCCCGACACGCTGCCAGCGCGGCCAGAAGACGACCCTAGCGTTAACCCCCAGCGCCGTTATCAGGCCACGCGAGACCGTTCACCGCTGGTGACTCGGTTGGATTGGCAGATTAATGATCGCTGGAGCACCGGCTATGAATGGCTTTTTGATGACCACCGTGAGCAGACCGAGCGCTCAAGCGTAGACCTACGCTATCGCCATCCAGAAGGGCATGTGGTGAACCTTGGCTACCGTTGGGAGATCGAAGGGTTCGATCCCGGTGTTGTTCCTGGGGATGATGGCTTTCGCAACTACAACCGCGAAGAGTGGGATCTCTCATTTGCCTGGAAAGCCAGCCCTCGGATAGATTTGATAGGCCGTTACCTCCACGATCAAACCAATGACCGTTCACTGGAAAAGTTAGCGGGGCTGCAGTGGAACGACTGCTGCTATGGTGTGCAATTGGTGTGGCGTGAGTGGGTGGACGATAACGACACCGCCCGAGTGAATGATGATTTCAACGACCGCGGGCTGTTTTTACGCTTTGTGTTCCGTGGCTTGGGAGGCGTTGGACAGGATGCCGACAGCTACTTTGAGCGGGCGATCCCTGGCTATCGCCCAACACCCCTTTAACGACCTCCTTACTTTGCGAGTGAAAGAGACTTTATATGACGATCAGAAACACCCTGCTAACTAGTGTCGTTACAAAACGGGCAAAACAGCTCTCTGTGGGTAGCATGATGGCACTCTGCCTTGGCGCCAGCGCAGCGCTGGTGCCAATCACCCTGCATGCGCAGAATTTTGAGTCCACGCAGCGTCAAATGCTGGATAGCGTGGTGGCTGTCGTGAACGAAGGCGTGATTATGCGCAGCGAGCTTGATGACCGTATTAATCAAGTGGAGCAGCAGGCAGAAGCGCAAGGCGGTAACTTGCCGCCCCGTTCTCAGCTGGCGCAGCAGGTGCTTGAGCGCATGGTCATGGATGAAATTCAGCTGCAGATGGCGCGTCAAGCTAATTTGAGCATTGATGATACCGAGCTCAATCGCCAGCTGCGCACGATTGCAGAATCTAACGGCATGTCGCTGGATGAGTTTGCTGATGCCGTGGAAGCCGATGGCATGAGTTTGGCGGAGGTGCGTGACGATATTCGTCGTGAAATGCTGATGCGCCAAGTTCAGCAGCGGCGTATCAGCCAGCGCGTTTCCGTCAGCGAACGCGACGTCGAGCGTTTTCTAGATCAGCAGGGCGTGCAGCAAGGTCAGTCTTTTATCGAAGAGACGCGCGCCCGCCATTTATTGATCGAGCTGACGCCAACGCGTGATGAAAACCAAGCACGCGCCAGGGCCGAGCAAGCGCGTCAACGTTTGCAGCAAGGCGTCGATTTTGCAGCGGTCGCCCGAGAGTTTAGCGACGACCGAGGCAGTGCCATGAACGGCGGTGAGCTGGGCTGGGTGCGCCCAGGCCAAACAGTGCCCGCGTTCGAAGAGGCGATGGGCTCACTGGGCCCCAACCAACTCTCTGAGCCAGTTCGCTCACAGTTTGGCTACCACATTATTGAGGTGCTGGAGCGTCGCCGTCAGGATGTCACCGAGGAGAGCCGCCGCGAGCAAGTGCGCCAAGCGATTTTTCAACGCCGAGCAAATGAAGAGCTTCAGGCCTGGCAGCGTGAAATTCGTGAACAGGCCTTTGTGGATATCCGTCTTTAATGCTGGGTCAAACAGGCCCTGGCCAACCAAGCTTGCCACTGCTAATCACCACCGGCGAGCCAGCAGGCATTGGCCCTGAGTTAACCCTAATGCTCGCGGCACAGGGGCGGTTGCCCAAAGGCACGCTGGCCGTGGGCGACCCCGACATGCTGCGCCAACGGGCAGCTCTGCTAGCACTCGAGGTTGAGGTTGTTGAGGCTTACCCTGGCCAGGGCGTTGCTTCATCAGCGGGACGCTTAGCTGTGCTACCCGTTGGGCTGCAAGTGCCTGCAACTCCGGGGGTGTTAAACCCTGCCAATGCACGCTATGTGCTGAGTACCCTGCAGGCCGCCGTGGATGCCTGCCAGCAAGGCCAAGCAGCGGCGATGGTCACCGCGCCGCTGCATAAAGGGGTGATTATTGAAGGGGGCTTTGAACGCTTCACAGGCCACACCGAATGGCTGCGGGATGCCTGCGGTGTGGATGAAGTGGTGATGCTATTAGCGACCGATGCCGCTCTGCATGCTAAGGCCGAGAGCTGGCAAGGCAGTGGCGACCTGCGGGTGGCGCTGGTGACTACGCACCTGCCGCTGCGCGACGTGGCAGATGCGATTACCTATGAACGGGTGTTAGGTATTAGCCGCCTGCTAGCGCAAGATCTCAAGCGCCAGTTTGGGATTGCTGCCCCGCGTATCGCAGTGTGTGGGTTAAACCCGCATGCTGGTGAAGATGGTCACCTAGGCCGCGAAGAGCTGGAAATCATTACGCCCGCGCTTGATGCGCTGCGCGCAGAAGGCTTGGACATACAGGGGCCGCTTCCTGCTGATACGCTGTTTACGCCAAGGCACTTAGCGGGCGTAGACGCGGTATTGGCGATGTATCATGACCAGGGGCTTGCAGTGCTAAAATATGCAGGCTTTGGGCAGGCCGCTAATATCACTCTTGGGCTGCCGCTGGTACGCACCTCAGTTGACCATGGCACGGCGCTGGATCTCGCCGGGCGTGGCGTTGCCGACCCCAGTAGCCTTGCGGTTGCGCTAACGCTGGCGCGACGTCTTGCTGACCAGCGCCAGTTGGCGACTTAATAACGTTAGCCATACCGCTTGCGTGTTCACCCAACTATCCGCCCAGCCCCATTACATCCGCTTCACGAACTATCACTTCCAAGGATCACTGTTAGATGTCTCACGTGCCCCAGCAGCACCGCGCTCGTAAACGCTTTGGTCAGAACTTTCTTCGCGATCTTGGCATTATCTCGCGTATCGTCCGCTCAATTGGGCCTCGCGAAGGCGATCGTCTCGTTGAAATTGGCCCTGGCCAAGGGGCGCTTACCGCCCCGTTGCTGGAGGCGACTGGCAAGCTTGAAGTCATTGAGTTAGATCGCGACCTGATTCCCGGCCTGCGGGTTCAGTTCTTTAACTACCCCGACTTTGTGATTCACGAAGGCGACGCGCTGAAGTTTGATTTTGCCGCCCTTAAAGGGGATGGCCCTGCGCTGCGCGTGGTAGGCAACCTGCCCTATAACATCTCCACCCCTCTCATTGTGCACCTGCTGACCATGGGCACTGCCATTGCCGATATGCACTTTATGCTGCAAAAAGAGGTTGTGGAGCGCTTGGCGGCGGAGCCGGGTAGCACTGACTGGGGTCGCCTATCAGTGATGGCTCAATATTACTGTCACGTGGATCAGCTGTTTATCGTGCCCCCAGAGGCCTTCGTTCCCCGCCCAAAAGTGGACTCAGCTATTGTCAGGCTGACACCTCACGACCGTTTGCCTCACGTAGCCGATGACCCGGCGCTGCTGTTCGAGCTGGTCAAGCTTGCCTTTGGTCAGCGGCGTAAAACGCTGCGCAATAATTTGAAAGGCCGCGTAAGTGCCGCGACCTTAGAGGCGCTGGGGATTGATCCTGCTCGACGCCCGCAAACGTTGAGCGTGGCGGAGTATGTTGCTATCGCCAACCAAGTGGCGGTTGATGAAGCAAAAAACCTAGGGGAGAGTGACACGTGAGTGACCTAGCCATTGAGGTCAGCGTAGCTCCCGAGTACCGTTTGGACGAGTCAAGCGATGCCGAATCGCGCTATGTCTTCAGCTATACCGTCACGGTACATAACCAAAGCCCTCACAGTGT
This sequence comes from Halomonas sp. 7T, assembly GCF_025643255.1. Classification (NCBI taxonomy): domain Bacteria; kingdom Pseudomonadati; phylum Pseudomonadota; class Gammaproteobacteria; order Oceanospirillales; family Halomonadaceae; genus Halomonas; species Halomonas sp. 7T. Next base: position 446,180 of record NZ_CP087112.1, read on the forward strand.
GCAACTAATGGCGCGCTACTGGAAAATTACCCAAGGCAGTGGCGATAGCCAGGAAGTGCGTGGGAAAGGCGTGGTCGGGCAGCAGCCGTTGATTGGTCCAGGTCAGCGTTTTCGGTACACCAGCCGGGCTATTCTGCAAACGCCAGTGGGGGTCATGGAAGGTGCCTACACAATGCTCAACACCTATACCCAGCGCGCGTTTGACGTGCCTGTCGCGCCTTTTCGGCTAGCGGTGCCGCGCCAGCTTCATTGATTATCTGCTAGAGGGTGACGCCTATGAGCACGTATGTGATTGGCGATCTACACGGCTGCCATGCTGAATTTGTCAGCCTGCTTGAGCAGCTGAACTTTAATCCGGCCAAGGATGCGCTCTGGCTGGTAGGTGATGTCATCAACCGAGGGCCCGGCTCGCTTGCTTGTCTACGCGAGGCAAAAGCGCTGGGCAGTAGGTGCGTGCTGGGTAACCACGATTTCCATCTGTTGGTGGTGGCCCGCGGGGGCGGCACGCTAAAAAAACACGATACCCTGAACGATATTCTCACCGCGCCAGACCGCGAAGGGCTGCTGGATTGGCTGCAAAGCCAGCCTCTGGCTATCCAGGACAGTAATACGCTGATGACACATGCCGGCGTTTTACCCACCTGGAGCGCCCAGCAAACGCTATCGCTAAGCCAAGAGGTGCAGGCAGCGCTGACGGGGGAGCGCTCTGGGGAATTCCTAACCCAGCTGTTTGGTAACCAGCCGGACCGCTTTGATAACGCATTAGAGGGCGTTGACCGCCTGCGCTGCATCGTCAATGTGTTAACGCGCATGCGCTTTATTGATGACCAGGGGCGGCTGGACTTTGCTGCAAAAGAGGGGCTGGATAGTGCCCCAGTAGGGTTTTATCCCTGGTTTCAGTACCCAAGAGGCGACGCGCTGCAGCTGCTATTTGGGCATTGGGCGGCGTTAGAAGGCCGAACGCCGAGTTCAAAGGTTAACGCTAGCGCCATCGATACGGGGTGTGTTTGGGGTGGTTCACTGACCGCGCTCAACCTCGATACTGGCGAGCGAACCAGTGTGCCCAGCCAGCAACCGGGAGGCCGTTAACGTGTTTAAGGAAGACCCCAGATTAAAAGGGCTTGAGGTGTATCGGGTAGGAGGGGCTGTACGCGATGAGCTGCTGGGCTGGCCGGTTTATGATAACGACTGGGTGGTGGTCGGCGCGACGCCAGACATGATGCGTAAGCGGGGTTTCAAGCCCGTCGGTCGTGACTTTCCCGTATTCCTGCACCCAGAGACCTCGGAGGAGTATGCGTTAGCTCGCACCGAGCGCAAGTCAGGGCATGGCTATGGCGGTTTTGAGGTGCACGCGAGTCCCGATGTTACTTTGGAAGAGGATTTGCTGCGTCGAGACTTAACCATCAATGCCATTGCTCAGCGAGCCGACGGGGAGCTCACCGACCCGTTTCATGGCCAGCAAGATATTCAACATCGTTTGCTACGCCATGTGTCGCCAGCATTTAGCGAAGACCCGTTGCGGGTGCTGCGTACCGCTCGCTTTCTGGCGCGCTATGCCAATCTGGGGTTCACCATCGCCGCTGAAACACTCGATTTAATGCAGCAAGTGAGCCGTAGCGGTGAACTTGAACACTTGGCAGCAGAGCGGGTGTGGGTTGAAACCGAAAAAGCACTGGCTGAACCAAGCCCCGATATCTATTTCACAACGCTGCAACGCTGCGGCGCATTGACCGTGTGGTGGCCAGAGCTACATGACCACCTGTCGGCAGGCTTAACGCGACTGGCGCAAGCGCCAGAGCCGGCGCTTGCGCCCTTGGCCTATTGGCGCTACGCACTGCTTGTCTCGGTGCTGGATGACGCACAACGCGATGCCATCGCTCAGCGGCTTCGCTTGCCTAACGCCGTGGCCCAACTTGCTCGCCACGCGGCGCTTAGTCTTAACCTGATGGCGGCACCGCTAACGGATGAGCGCGTGCTGCACTGGTTGGAGCGTTTAGATGGGTGGCGAAAGCCCGAGCAGGTTGAGGCGCAGCTACAGCTGATTCGTCAGTTTAATAGCGAACACGAGGCGCCGCTGCTTCGCGCTTGGAAGAGCGCCAGGGCGGTTAATCCCCAGGCGCTGGTAAGCGAAGGCTTGCGTGGCGGCGCGCTGGGTGAGGCGCTGCGTGCTAGGCGGCAGGAGGCGGTCGCCGAGGCCCTTGTTTAACCTAGCAGTTACCTTGCCTGGGCGGTTTGGGGCTGAGGGTCTGCCTGAGAAACCCAGCGGCCGCGCCAGTAAAAATCCACGGCCCAAAGGCGCTGTTTGCCCATCTTAAAACGCTGCCACAGGGTGGCGTAGGGCGTTGAACAGCTTGGATGGCGCTGTGTAGGAAGCAGCTCGGCTAGCGGCTGCAGTACAAACGCGTTTTGAGTGATTTCAGCGCGGGGCAGGGGGATGCCGTCTACTATGCCGCTGGCATCGCCCACCGTAAGCAGGTCAATATCCAGCGCTCTGGGGCTACACTTGGTCATTTCGGGGGTGCGCCCATAGGCTATTTCAAGCTGTTTGGCCCACGCCTGTAGTTCACCCGCTGACCAGTCGCTATAAAAGGCAACCACGGCATTATAAAAATTACGGCTATCTTTAAAGCCTACCGGTTCGCTTTCAAAGATACGCGATATTTGTAAATGGCCGAACGTGTCCTCAAGGGCATCGAGACAAAGGCGGATATGTTTGTCGGGGTAAATATTGCTGCCTAAACTGACGGTCACCAAGCTCATGGATGCGTCGCCTCGATGGCCTCCGGTAATTTGCCGCGGGTAATTTCAAGCCCTACGCTGGAAGCTTGGGGGACAGCGCCGGGCTTGCGCAGTGTCAGCCGTAACCAGCTAATCGAAAACTCGCTGCGTAAACACGCCGCGAGGCGCTCAGCAAACGTTTCCACTAGTGCGAACTGGTGCTCATTTGCGAACTGCTGGATTCGTTGACAAATAGCGGCATAATCAAGCGTGAGGCGTAAGTCATCTGTGGCCGCTGCAGGTCGGATATCCGTGGCTAGCGATAAATCTAAGCTCAGCGATTGCGTTATCGTGCGCTCCCAGTCATAGACACCAATCACGGTCTCGACATTGAGTGCTTCGATCAAAATACGATCCACAGGCATTCCCCTCATGGCAACAAGCGGGCGATTGTACTTGAGGATGGCACCAAACGACAGTAAGGCAATAAACAAGGTGTCGGTGGAGGATTCCGTCACGCTAAACGTGAGCAGATCATGGTCTTGATAGTGCTAGGTTACCTAAGCGGTAGCTGGCTGGCGGCACTTAGCGTGTGTCGCCTAGCTGGCGTGGCAGATCCGCGGGTGAACGGTTCCTGTAACCCTGGATTTTCCAACGTGCTGCGCCTGTATGGCCCGCGTTTGGCGGCCGCGACGCTGTTATTGGATGCGCTAAAAGCGGTGCCCACTGTGTTGGCTGCTAAGTTGCTTGCGCTGCCGGTCTGGTTACAGGGGGCGGTAGGGTTGGCGGTGTTGCTGGGGCATAGCTACCCGCTGTGGCATAAATTTCGTGGCGGCAAAGCGGTGGCGAGCGCGTTTGGCGTGCTTTTGGTGCTCGTGCCCAGCGTTGCGCTGCTGAGCGCCCTGTGCTGGGCGCTACTCGCATGGCGGCTACGCACCGCTGCCGCAGCATCGGTGGTGAGTGCCGTGATTGCGCCCATAGCCTGTTTTTGGTTAGCCCCTAATTACGTCAGCGTGGTGGGCGGGTTCAGCCTATTGGTGTTGGCCCGCCACTGGTTAAATATTCGCCGCTTGCATCAAGGAGAAGAGCCTAATCTGCGTGGCTAAGAGAAGGTGGCGACAGCGTGTCGAGCGGCCAACGAGGCGTTGCTTGCATTATCCCGCTCTTATCGCACTCGCCCGCCGCTAATCGCTGAGCGCCCACATAAGCAATCATAGCGCCATTGTCGGTACAAAAACGGCCTCGCGGGTAGTAAGCCCGGGCATTGCGTTTTTCAGTTTCCAGCGCCAATCTTTCCCGCAGCCGGGTATTCGCGCTCACCCCGCCGGCCATCACGATGCGTTTTAGACCCGTTTGATCCAGCGCGCGGCGGCACTTAATGACCAGCGTATCCACCACGGCTTCTTCAAAGGCGCGTGCCACATCAGCTTTCGCCTGTGCATCTAGCTCGCCCGCTGCTTCTAGCTGGCGAATAGCGGTGAGGGTGTGAGTTTTTAACCCGGAAAAGCTGAAGTCCAGGCCAGGTCGGTCGGTCATGGGGCGGGGAAAGCGGAACCGTTTAGGGTCGCCCTGTTCGGCAAGTTTGGCCACCAGAGGGCCGCCTGGGTAGGCAAGGCCCAGCATTTTAGCGGCTTTATCAAACGCTTCGCCTGCGGCGTCGTCTACCGATTCGCCCAGTAGCTGGTAGCGGCCTAAGCCCTGTACTTCAACAAGCTGCGTATGCCCGCCAGAAACGAGCAGCGCTACAAAGGGGAACTCGGGCGCCTCATCTTCAAGCATGGGGGCGAGTAGATGACCTTCCATATGGTGAACGCCCAGCACGGGTATATCTAGCGCACGTGCCATGCCATGGGCAGTGCTGGCGCCCACCATAAGAGCACCTACTAGGCCAGGGCCTGCGGTATAGGCTATGCCATCCAAGTCTTGCCGAGTGAGCTTAGCGTCGCGCAGTACCTGCTCAATGAGCGGCAGCAGCTTGCGGGTATGGTCGCGGGAGGCAAGTTCTGGCACGACGCCACCATACTCAGCGTGCATGGCAATTTGGCTGTATAGCGCGTCGGCCAACAAACCGCTGCCGCCAGTTTGTGTGGCGTCGTAGATCGCGACGCCTGTTTCGTCGCAAGACGTTTCAATGCCTAATACGCGCATAACAAGGGCACCCGTTGAGATAGTCGTTGAAGTAATCGGAATAAGATCGTCGTAAAAAGCGTCAGTAATCGTTAAACGGCGTAGTCTAGCATTTGCAAAGATAGTCAACCACGACTAGACTACTGTGCGCTGTAAAACTGGGTCGCATACCGCATGTTGCAGTATGCGTACTATCCGAACTCAAGACTCCTTAAGGTAGGTGAGTGCTTAATGCCTTCTGTAAAAGTACGTGATAACGAGCCGTTTGACGTCGCCCTGCGTCGCTTCAAGCGTTCTTGCGAAAAAGCCGGTGTTCTCTCTGAAGTACGCCGTCGCGAGCACTACGAGAAGCCGACTGCTGAGCGTAAGCGCAAAGCGGCAGCTGCCGTAAAACGTCACGCTAAGAAGATCCAGCGTGAACAAAAGCGTTTCGAACGGCTCTATTGATCCGTACCTGGGGATAGCCAGCGCTGTTAGCCGGTTATCTCAAGAGGGATGCCAAGCGGCCGCCACTAGGTGGCCGTTTGTTTTTCATTGTTGGTCGTGTGTTTTGCGTTGTTTAAGGTGATCGGGCACGCTGCCTGATGACGTTAAACTCGCTTGTAAGCGCTTCGCGCGAGGATGCCCGCAGTTCATGGCAGGCCAGATCCCACAGCGTTTTATTGACGACTTGCTTGGCCGCGTCGATGTGGTTGAGGTCGTTGGCGAGCGCGTTCAGCTCAAGAAAGCGGGCCGAAACTACGCTGGCTTGTGCCCCTTTCACCAGGAAAAATCGCCATCGTTTACCGTCAGTGCAGATAAGCAGTTCTACCACTGTTTTGGCTGTGGCGCTCACGGTAATGCGCTGCGTTTTTTAATGGAGTACGACAAGCTGCCGTTTCCGGAGGCGGTTGAGCAGTTGGCCGGCAGGCTAGGTATCGAGGTGCCAAGAGAGGGCGCTGATGATCCGCGCGCCCAACAGCGTGAGAAAAAGCGCAAAGAGGGCGTCAACTTGCTTGAGGTGGCCGCCAGTTTCTATCGCGAGCGGCTAAAAATGCAGGAGGGGCAGAGCGCTCAACGCTATTTACAGTCACGCGGCTTGTCGCCTGAGGTCGTTAGCACTTACGGCATCGGCTATGCGCCGGGAGGCTGGGAAGCGTTAAAACAGCACCTGAATGCTAAAGGTATCAGCGAGCCAGTCCAGGTGGAGTATGGCCTGCTGATTCATCGCGAGGATACCGGGCGAACCTACGACCGCTTTCGCGACCGGGTGATGTTTCCGATTCGCGATCTGCGTGGCCGAACGATCGCCTTTGGTGGCCGGGTAATGGGCGATGAGCAGCCTAAGTACCTCAATTCGCCAGAAACGCCTGTTTTTCATAAAGGGCGCGAACTTTACGGCCTTTATGAAGCGCGACAAGCGTCCAGTAAGCTGGAACAGTTGGTGATTGTCGAGGGGTATATGGATGTAGTGGCCCTAGCCCAATACGACATCCATAATGCCGTCGCGACGCTAGGCACCGCCACCACAGAAGATCATCTTAGCCGCTTGTTTCGGTTGGTGAGTCGCGTGGTTTTCTGCTTTGACGGTGACCGCGCAGGTAGGCAGGCAGCTAGTCGGGCGCTGGAAACCGCGCTGCCGCAAATGATTGATGGTCGTGAAGCGAGGTTTTTGTTTTTGCCAGAAGGTGACGACCCTGATTCCTTGGTGCGCCGTGAAGGCACCCAGGCATTTCAGGATCGTGTGACCTGTGCCATGCCGCTTTCCGAGTTTCTCTTTGAACAAGCTGCCCAAGGGCGTGATCTCAATACAGTGGAAGGCCGTGAGCGGTTTGCGACTCACGTGCTTGAGGCGTTGAGCAAAATTCCCGAAGGCATGCTGAAGTCACTGCTGCTTGAAGCGCTTGCCAAGCGCAGTGGCCTGGCGCAGGCACAGCTTCAGGAGTTGCTTGCAAAGCGTGCTAGTGCCAAAGAGCGGAACGAGCAGGCGCATTGGGAGCCTGTGGAGGTGTCGTCAACAGCCCCCGTGCCTGTTGCTAGCCCAGGCCTCAGTGCTCGCTCTCGTCGTCACGGCGCGTCGCAGGTGCTCTCTACGGTGGGGCGGATTGTGCAATTGCTCCTGCATGAGCCAACGCTGGTAGCAGCGCTGCCGGATACATTGGATTGGTTGCCTGAGGATGAGGAAACACCGCTGTGTCGAGAGCTGATCGCGCTACTGCGTGCTGGCCGTTATCGAAGCCCTCAAGTGGTGTTAGCCCATTTTCAAGGGAGTCATGAGGGGCAGGTGTTAGCGGCGCTGGCAAAGCGTGAGCTGCTGATACCGAAAGCGGCGCGGGAAGCGGAACTTGAAGGGCTGATTGCGCATCTGTTGGATAGGCAGCGCAAGCGGTCGCCTCAGGAAGAGTATGAAGCGCTGATTAATCTAGAGCGTTCTGGTCAAAAGCTTGATCATGCTCAAAGGCAGCGTCTAGCAAGCTTGGTAATGGAGCTTGCCCAACGTCATTAGCGGTATTTGAGGTTGAGGGGGTTGAATTCCTCGTCTTTGATACCACATAAAGGTCAGTCGCCAAACACTGGCCTAACCGAATAACCTAACACACCTGAAAGATCGCGCAAATACGTTCTGCTGGAAAAAAACCAGCTATTTACGCTATACTAATCGGCTTGTTGAGTTTAAACGATTCAGCGCCCCCAGGTGTTTCATTCTTCTTCGTCGAGATAGGGTTTCTATGGCTGGAAATGCGCAGCAGCAGTCACGTCTGAAGGAGTTGATCGCGCGCGGCAAGGAACAGGGCTACCTGACCTATGCCGAGGTCAACGACCATCTACCCGAGGATATCGCCGACCCGGATCAAGTGGAAGACATCATTGGCATGATCAACGACATGGGTATAAGTGTCGCTGAAGAAGCGCCAGATGAAGACACTTTGATGATGTCGGATCACTCCGCGGACGAGTCCGCTGCGGAAGAGGCCGTTGCGGCCCTCGCCGCCGTGGAAAGCGACGTGGGTCGCACCACTGACCCCGTGCGCATGTACATGCGCGAAATGGGCACGGTTGAGCTTTTAACCCGTGAAGGCGAAATTGAAATCGCCAAGCGGATTGAAGAGGGTACCCGTGAAGTAATGTCAGCGCTGGCGTATTTGCCGGGCGCGGTTGCCTCTATCCTTCAAGCCTACGATGCCACTCAGGATGAAGAGGCTCCAGGGCGTTTATCAGACCTGTTCTCTGGCTTTATTGACCCGGATGAAGGGATTCCCGGCGTTGCCGAAGCAGAAGTGCCCGAGCCAGAAGTCACCGCTGAGTTGAGTGATGACGACGACATCGAGGGTGATGCCGACGACGAGGATGATGACTCCACCGCAAGCGAGGGTGGCCCTGACCCCGAGGAAGCGAAGGCGCGTTTTGAGCAGATCCGTGAGCAGAATGCCGCCGTTGAAGCAGCGCTTGCCAAGTATGGTCGTGGCAGTGCTGAACTCAAGGTTGAGCAGACTCGCTTAGCTGAGCTGTTTTCACCGATTAAGCTAGTGCCTAAGCACTTCGAGCGCTTGGTAGGTCAGGTGCGCATCAGCGTTGAGCAGGTGCGTGCGCAAGAAAAAGCGATCATGCAGCTCTGCGTTAAGAAAGCGAAGGTGCCGCGTAAGACATTTATTAAGTCTTTCCCAGGCAGCGAGTCTGACCGTAAATGGCTAGACGCTTTCCAGGAAGCACAGCCTAAATATGCCGATCGTCTAGAGCCGCTGCGTGCCGATATCGCTCGCTCACAGCGCAAGATCGCATTCGAAGAAGACATGGTGCAGCTCTCTGTGGCTGACCTTAAAGAGGTTAACCGCAAGCTATCCATTGGTGAGGCGAAAGCGCGCCGTGCCAAGAAAGAGATGGTTGAGGCGAACCTGCGCTTGGTTATCTCGATTGCTAAGAAGTACACCAACCGTGGCCTGCAGTTCTTGGATCTTATTCAGGAAGGCAACATCGGTTTGATGAAAGCGGTCGACAAGTTTGAATATCGTCGCGGTTACAAGTTCTCGACCTATGCGACGTGGTGGATTCGTCAGGCGATTACGCGTTCTATCGCGGATCAGGCGCGTACCATCCGTATTCCGGTACACATGATTGAGACGATTAACAAGCTCAATCGCGTATCTCGCCAGATGCTTCAGGAAATGGGCCGCGAGCCGACCCCTGAAGAGCTGGGTGAGCGCCTGGAAATGCCGGAAGACAAAGTACGCAAAGTCTTGAAAATTGCCAAAGAGCCGATCTCCATGGAGACGCCGATTGGTGATGATGACGATTCGCACTTGGGCGACTTTATTGAAGACGGTACGATGCTGCTACCGATTGATATGGCGACCGGCGAAGGCTTGATTGAAGCCACGCGTAACGTTCTGGGTGGCCTGACCGCCCGCGAAGCGAAAGTCCTGCGTATGCGCTTTGGTATCGATATGAATACCGATCACACGCTGGAAGAGGTGGGTAAACAGTTTGACGTTACCCGCGAGCGGATTCGTCAGATCGAAGCCAAAGCGCTGCGCAAGCTGCGCCACCCCAGCCGTTCAGAGCCGCTGCGTTCGTTCTTGGATGAGTGATGCGTGAGTAGTCAGTAAATAGCTGGTAGCAACAACTAGCTGCTAAGACCAAAAAGCCCGCTGTTCTCAGAACAGCGGGCTTTTTGTGTTATGCCGTTTAAGCGCTTATAGCGTGTAGTGTGTGGCAGACCCAGGGCCGACCGGCAAGCCGAAAACAAACACCCAGATAAAGAACAGCAGTGTCCAGCCAACCAGCATAAACAGCGTGTAAGGCAGCATGATAGCAACCAGGGTGCCTATACCCATGTCTTTACGGTAACGGGTTGCCACGGCAAGAATCAGCCCAAAGTAGCTCATCATCGGTGTGATCAGGTTGGTCACCGAATCGCCAATACGATAAGCCGCTTGAATGACTTCCGGCGCATAGCCCATCAGCATTAGCATGGGAACGAAGATGGGGGCCGTGACTGCCCACTGTGCTGACGCGCTGCCAAGCGACAAGTTAACGAAGGCACACATAATAATAAACAGCGCAAACAGGCCCGGACCACGTAACCCGAGTGATTGTAGCAAGTCGGCGCCAGCAACGGCGGTGACCGTGCCAAAATTGCTCCAGTTAAATAGCGCTACAAACTGAGCCGCAAAGAACACCAGAACAATATAAAGACCTAGGCTGCTCATGCTCTTTGCCATCGCGTCGACCACATCGCGATCGTTTTGCATGCTGCCGGCTAAGCGGCCATAGGTGAAGCCTAATACAGTAAAGGAGATGGCGACGATGACGACAATGCCACGTAAAAAAGGTGAGCCGCTAATTAAGCCGGTGTCAGGGTTGCGTAAAATGCCGTTCTCCGGAACGACCATAACGGCAACCAGTGCGATGAGCGCTAAGGTGGCTAACCCCGTCCCTTTCAGTGCACGCTTTTCGGTGCTGGTGAGGCCTTCCATGCGCTGCTGGTCGATATCGCTGTCCGCGTAGGCAGAGTCAAATTTGCCCAGCTTGGGTTCCACAATACGCTCGGTAACCAAGCCACCAATCAGCGTAACGAAAAACGTGCTGGCAAACATAAAAAACCAGTTGGCCTCAGCGCCCACCACATAGGCGGGGTCGAGAAGACGAGCAGCTTCTTGGGTAATGCCCGAGAGCAGAGGGTCGACAGTGCCGATCAAAAGGTTGGCACTGTAGCCACCGGAGACGCCGCAAAATGCTGCCGCTAAGCCCGCCAACGGGTGCCGCCCCAGTGAGTGAAAAATCATCGCCGCTAGTGGAATCAGTACCACGTAGCCAAGCTCAGCTGCCATGTTGGACATAATGCCCGCAAACACCACGGCGTAAGTCACGATGCGTGGTGAGCGGTTCAGCACCAGCGCCCGCATGCTGGCAGATAGCAGGCCAGAGTGTTCGGCAACGCCCACACCTAACATGGCGACCAGCACTGTGCCGAGAGGCGCGAAACTGGTGAAGTTCGTCACCATTTCGGTCACTAGGCGTCTCAGGCCCTCAGCGTTTAGCAGCGAATTAACAGCAATCCACTCCCCCTCATTTGCGGGGCGTGGGTCGGCCACCGAAACGCCTAATGCGCTAGCAATACCGCTGGCGATGACAACCGTTACACAGAGAATGGCAAACAGGGTGACGGGGTGGGGCAGTAGGTTGCCGAGCCATTCGACGCTATCGAGAAAGCGTGTAAAGGCCCCTCGTTTTAGGTTTTCTTCACGATTTTTTAGGTTTGTCATAGGGTTTATGTCGTTAGTGTGGGGTTTTTTAGTAAAAGTGCCCATAAGGCCTAGCGCGCGACACTACGTTGAAGCGAGGGATCGCGCAAATGGCTTTGCGTATAGCGACATATAAAAAATGAAATGCCGCCTTATGCGGGCTGTTAAACCGAATAAAGGCGGCGGGTATAGACGGCTAAGGAAAGAGTTACTGAGCGGCGTTGCGAGCTTTATGAATGCGCAGGGCGAGTAGCAGTAATTCCAGAGTGGCGATCAAAATTAAGCTATATCCAAGGAGTTCAACGACTTCTTCAGCAACGCTTTTGAAGGTTCCCGAATAACTCTCTTCAAGCACTGCGCGCCAAAAGTCTTGCCGACCATAGAGGCGTGAGAATATATAGGTCGTCAGCACGCCGGCAGTGAACAAGCCAAAGGCAAATGTATTGCTATAGTGAGCGAACTCTTCCAGAAAGCGACGACGATGAATAATGACCCAAGCCAAAGAGGGAACGATAATGAGAGCAACCAATATCTTCCACATGTGCCGAGCCACGTAGGTATCAAGAAAGTGATCCTGTTCACGCACCAGCGAAGCAGCGACAAAAGCCAACAGTAGCAGCGTGACAGTGGGCCACACCTTAAGGATATGGCGGATATAAATCAGCATTGCGCAGCACGTAGCCAGCACTAGTGTTTGGGTGAACTCAGTAAAACCTAGCTCTGAAAATCGCACGTTGGGAAGGTAAAGCGCTTCAAGATAAGCACCTTGGGCAATGGCGCCAATAAATAAAACGTATAGCACTGCACGCACGAGGATAGTTTGAAATCCTATCGGCCAAGCAGGGGGAGAAGGCATACCAACATCCTTTGTATGTAGGCTGAGTCATTATCTGCATGTGATACATGCATAGGTGAATGTTCATTATATCGTCACACTTATATGTTCGCACGTCGATATTGCGCTTATTAACGCGACATCTAGTCGTCGGCGCTACAACATGTTACCCAGGTAGGTATAAACAACGTGGTGAGGCGTTAAAGACATGGCAATTAGTGTATTTGATCTTTTCAGAATTGGGATTGGGCCCTCTAGCTCTCATACGGTTGGGCCAATGCGCGCCGCTAGTGCGTTCGCGGGGTCATTAAAAAAGCAGCCGCTAAGCCGTCTGGTGGTTCGGCTGCATGGCTCTCTAGCATCGACAGGTATTGGGCACGGCACCGACCGAGCGGTTGTTATGGGGCTGATGGGCGAAGCGCCGGAGACTATTGACCCTGATACCATCGAGTCACGCTTGAAGGCGCTTGACCAAGGTGCTCCGTTATCACTGCCGGGCGGTCAGGCGCTAACGTTTGATCGCCAGCGTGATATTGAGTGGGACGAGAGCTGCCTACCCTTTCACCCCAATGCAATGGTGCTGACCGCCTATCAAGGGGCGCACGTGGTGGCTGAAAATACGTATTACTCCTTAGGCGGCGGCTTCTACATTGATCAGGCAAGTGCCGATCAAGGCGGTATTGAGGAGGATGCAACAAGACTGCCTTACCCGTTTGAAACCGGCAATGAACTGCTTGAGCTATGCCAGACTCATGAGCTGCGAATCAGCCAGCTGATGCTGGAAAACGAGAAAGTGTGGCGTAGTGAAGAGGAAATTCGTCAACAGCTACTAACAATTTGGCAGGCCATGAGCGACAGTATTGATAATGGCCTAAAAGCATCGGGCTACCTGCCGGGCGGGCTTAACGTCAGGCGGCGCGCCAACTCATTGCATCAACAGCTGCTCTCACCACCCGCTAACCAGCGGCTAATTGTGTCTAGTTTTACGGTGATGGATTGGGTCAATCTTTTTGCCCTTGCAGTAAACGAGGAGAATGCTGCCGGAAGGCGTATGGTGACTGCGCCTACGAACGGCGCGGCGGGCATTGTGCCGGCGGTATTGGCTTATTACCGTAAGTTTGAGCCTGACGCCTGCGATGCGGACGTCGTGGACTTTTTATTGGCGGCAGGGGCGATCGGTATTTTGTGCAAGAAAAATGCCTCGATATCCGGCGCTGAAGTTGGCTGCCAAGGAGAAGTGGGCTCTGCCTGTGCCATGGCGGCGGCAGGGTTAGCAGAGGTATTAGGAGGCTCAGCAAAGCAGGTGGAAAACGCGGCCGAAATTGGCCTTGAACATAATCTGGGCCTGACCTGCGACCCAGTGGCGGGGTTAGTACAGGTGCCCTGTATTGAGCGTAATGCGATTGCCTCCGTAAAGGCCATTAACGCAGCGCGTATGGCGCTTCACGGCGACGGCGACCATTTTGTCTCGCTGGATAAGGTCATACGCACCATGCGCGATACCGGTCGCGATATGCAGGATAAATATAAAGAGACCTCCAAGGGGGGCTTGGCTGTCAATGCCATTGAGTGTTAAGTCAGCGAGTTAGATGGCAGCGTGGCCGTAATATTGTCGACCAAATAATCAACCAACTGGCGGATTTTGGGTGATAGATGGCGGTGGCGAGGGTAAACCGCCCACACGGCGGTATCGTTGTGTTGAAAGGGCTCCAGTACCGAGATCAGCTCGCCACTGGCCAGGTAGGGGGCCACATAATAGTCCGGTAGCTGGGCTAGCCCCAGCCCTTTGCGCGCGGCATCCAGCAGTGCGGGGCCGGAATTTCCGCTCCAGCAGCCTTCCACCCGCACCTCGCGGCGCTGGCCATGAACCTCAAAAAGCCAGCTGGGACGCGAGCCAATCAAGCAGCGGTGTTGGCTCAATTCTGAAAGGGTATGCGGCCTAGGCGCCTGGCGAAAATAGGCACGCGACCCCACGATATACTCCCGCCGTTCGCAGAGCCTGCGCGCAATTAAACTAGAGTCCTTGAGTACACCCATGCGTATAGCAATATCGTAGCCTTCCTCGATTAGCTCCACAGGGCGATTAGTAAAATGCATGTGTACATCTAGCTGAGGGTGCAAGCGTTGGAAATCATTGACCAGTGGCGCAATGTAGCGCTCGCCAAACGTGGTGGCAGAGGTCAGTTTCAATAGCCCTCGTGGGTTGGCCTGTAACTCGCTAATAGCTTGTTCGGCATCCCGCAAGCCGTCAAATAAGTGGCGGCAGTGCTCGACGTAAATAGCGCCTGCATCGGTTAAGCGAATTTGTCGGGTGGTGCGATATAAAAGCTGCACGCCCAACTGATTTTCAAGTTGGCTAACGAGTCGACTGATATGCGAGGTGGAGACTTTTAAATGCCGAGCGGCAGCTGAAAATGTGCCTAGTCTCACCACCTCTACAAAGGCTTCGATGCGGTCCCAGCGCTGCATGGACGCTCCTGATAAACGGTTATTGTTGCTCAGTGACAATAATCTTATGAGTGTATCCCGCTTTATCCGAGTCGACTAGCTGACCTACACTGCAACTCACCAAGGTTGATACCCAAATTAAATATCCGACATTGATTGATACTGTTTAGGAGATAGCACAATGAAATCACGTGCCGCCGTTGCATTAGAAGCAGGCAAGCCGCTTGAACTGGTTGAAATTGATGTGGAAGGCCCGAAGGCGGGTGAAGTGCTTGTCAAGATGGCTGCTACCAGCGTTTGCCACACGGATGCTTACACGCTTTCTGGCGCTGACCCTGAGGGAAATTTCCCTGCGGTACTCGGTCATGAAGGGGCGGGCGTTGTTCAAGAAGTGGGCGAAGGCGTCACGAGTGTCAAACCGGGTGATCATGTCATCCCGCTTTACACCGCCGAGTGCGGCAAGTGCAAATTCTGTTTGTCGGGTAAAACCAACCTGTGCGGCAGCGTTCGTGCGACCCAAGGGAAGGGCGTTATGCCTGACGGCACGTCGCGTTTCTCCCTTGACGGTAAAATGCTCCATCACTATATGGGCACCTCCACGTTCAGTGAGTACACCGTGTTGCCGGAAGTCTCGCTGGCGGTGGTCTCCAAAGAAGCGCCCATGGATAAAATTTGCCTATTGGGCTGCGGTGTCACGACAGGTATTGGGGCCGTGCTCAACACTGCCAAAGTAGAGCCGGGATCGACCATTGCCGTGTTTGGCCTGGGCGCCATTGGCTTGGCGGTGATTCAGGGAGCGGTAATGGCCAAGGCGTCGAAGATTATTGCTATCGATGTTAATCCTGATAAATTTGAACTAGCTAAGCAGTTTGGGGCCACCGATTTTGTGAACCCGAAAGAGTACAGCGATCCTATTCAGCAGGTGATTGTCGACATGACCGACGGCGGCGTCGACTACTCGTTCGAGTGTATCGGTAACGTCAACGTAATGCGTTCTGCGCTTGAGTGTTGTCATAAAGGTTGGGGCGAATCGATCATCATCGGCGTGGCCGGTGCCGGAGAGGAAATCTCAACGCGTCCTTTCCAACTGGTCACTGGGCGCGTGTGGAAAGGCTCAGCGTTTGGCGGCGTAAAAGGTCGCAGTGAACTGCCGGGCTACGTGGACCGTTATATGAGCGGCGAGCTCAATATAGACGACTTTATTACCCACGATATGCCGTTTGAGAAGATTAACGAGGCGTTTGAGCTGCTCCATGCGGGCAAGAGCATTCGTACCGTGCTGCATTACTGAGTATTATCTATTAAAGCGTACCGGGTAAACGAACGCGGTAGGGTAACCTGCCGCGTTTTCATCTTTAAAGGAGCCTGCCCATGAGCATGAGCGAAACGTTAGAACTGGTGTCGGCTAACCGCAGCTTTGGTGGTTGGCATAAGCGCTATCGCCACTACTCCCGCGCGCTGGACTGCGACATGGTCTTTGCGGTGTACTTACCGCCACAGGCCGAAAACGAGCGGGTACCGCTACTTTGGTGGTTGTCGGGCTTGACCTGTAACGACGAAAACTTTATGCAAAAGGCGGGTGCTCACCGTCTTGCCGCAGAGTTGGGCGTGGCAATTGTGTGCCCTGATACCAGCCCGCGGGGTACCGACTTGCCAGGTGAGCACGATAGCTACGATCTCGGCTCAGGGGCAGGCTTTTACGTTAATGCTACCCAGGCGCCATGGAAGTCCAACTACCGCATGTATGACTATGTAGTCGAAGAGTTGCCTTCGGTCGTGCGCCAGCACTTCCCGGTGAACGGACGCGAATCGATCAGCGGCCACTCAATGGGGGGGCACGGGGCGTTGATTCTTGCGCTGCGCCACCCTGGCAGATTCCGCTCGGTTTCGGCGTTTGCTCCTGTCGTTAATCCCATGAACTGTCCCTGGGGGCAAAAAGCATTCGCCAGCTATCTGGGCGATGATACGTCCCGCTGGCGCCAATATGATGCTTGCGAACTGGTGGCTAACGGTGCTTCCCGACAGCGGCTGTTTATCGACCAAGGCGAAGCAGATCAATTCTTAGAAGAGCAGCTAATGCCTGAGCGTTTAGAGGCCGTTTGCGAAGAGCATGATCACCCGCTTACGATGCGTCGCCAGCCTGGTTACGATCATAGCTACTTCTTTATCGCCTCGTTCATTGAGGATCATTTGCGTTATCATGCGGAACACCTCATGAAGCGCTAAGGATACCGAAATGCTCAATTGCGCGCTGCGCCGTTTTCTTCGCCTGCTATGGCGTCTTGTTTGGCGTACCGCGTTGGCGTTTGTCGTGCTTTCTGTGGGATTCGTGCTGCTATTTCGCTTTGTGCCTCCCCCGGGTTCCATGGTGATGGTGGAGCGTAAAATTCAAAGCTGGGTAAACAGTGAGCCGATCACTATCAACCGCCAATGGCGCAGTTGGGATGATCTGTCCAGTAATGCCAAACTTGCGGTGATTGCAGCTGAGGATCAGCGTTTCCCCCTTCATCGCGGTTTTGACGTTGTTGAACTGCGCCGTGCTTGGCAAGCGAGCCGTGACGGTTCACGATTACGCGGGGCCAGTACGCTCAGCCAGCAGACCGCGAAAAATGTTTTTTTATGGAGCGGCCGCAGCTGGGTACGCAAAGGTCTTGAGGCATGGTTTACGCTGCTGATTGAAATGCTGTGGAGTAAGCAGCGCATTCTTGAGGTGTATTTAAACGTCGCCGAATGGGACACCGGAGTGTTTGGTTTGGAAGCGGCAGCTGGCCACTACTTTGGTGCTTCTGGCAGTGCCTTGACCGAGCGTCAAGCAAGTCTTTTGGCGGCGATCCTTCCCAGCCCACGTACGCGCAGCGCCTCTCGGCCGGATGCTCAGGTAGAGCGCCGCAGCCAGTGGATACGTCAGCAAATGCGCAACCTTGGCGGCACGCGTTATCTGGAGCAGCTTTAATCGTATTTTTCGTCGGCGACTTTCGGCAACTTCTCCACCTGAGGACGAGCAAAGTAATAGCCCTGCTGAACCGGAATGCCTAATGCCAGCAAGCAGCGCGACTCTTCACGTGTTTCGATACCTTCGGCCACCAAATGTATGCCCAATGCGTCTGCGAGAGCGACCAAGCTTTTCAGGATAGCCTGCCGCCGCTTGCTAGCGTTGCAACCCATGACCAGTTCGCGGTCGATTTTTAGCGTGTTCGGGCGGAGATCCGTCAATAAGTCAAGGTTGGCGTAGCCGTTGCCAAAGTCATCCAGCGAGGTGCTAAAACCCATTCGGTGATAGCTCTCGATGATTGAGCGCATGTGCTCACGATCAACCACTCGCTCAGTTTCAGTGATTTCAAAGTTAAGGCGCTCGGTTGGCCAGCCTACCCGTTGTGACGCCTCAAGCGTTGCCTGAATACAGGCCTCCGGCTCATAGACCGCGTTAGGTAAAAAATTAATCGATAGCCGCTCCTGCATGCCGAGTGCGCTGGCAAGCTCTATTGCTTTTACTCGGCACTCCTGGTCAAAGCGATACATCAATTCATCGGTGACTTGCTCAAGAATCGAGAAGGCTGACTCCCCGTTGAGGCCTCGCACCAATGCTTCGTAATAAACGATGCGGCGTTTTTCAACATCCACAATGGGTTGAAATGCCATGGTGAAGGCAAAAGGAACCTTAGTGTCACAACGGTTGCAGACTCCGTTCACTCTGGCGCAGTGAGGTTGTGCTGTCATGGTTGTCCAAACCTTAGAAGTTTCATTGCTGTTATTAATTACTTATTTTGTGGCTGGCCGTACTGTCAAAATCACTCCCGCAATAGTGACCGCCATACCTATCAGTCCGAGCAGTGGCAAACGTTCATCAAATAGCCACCACGCCTGTAGGGCGGTAACCGGTGGCACTAGATAAAAAAGACTCGCTACTCGCGAAGCTTCCCCCTTTTTTATCAAGGCCATTAACAGCAGGATAGCGGCAATTGAGAGAATCAGCACCAGCCAACCAAGCGTAAGAATAAATGTTGTACCCCACTGCACGTCTCGGCTTTCAAATAGCAACGCTCCGATGCCCAACAGCGTGCCAGCCGCCATGTACTGAACCACCGCTCCTGACAGTAGCGGCATGCTGGTGCAGTAGCGCTTTTGATAAAGCGTGCCCAGGGAGATGCCTAACAACGCGGCAATAACGCTAAAAAGGGCGCCAAGGCCGAACCCATCAAACAGCGAACTGCCCAGCTCCAGTTTACTTCCCAGTACCAAGCTAATCCCGAGAAGCCCAAGTAACAGGCCCATCCACTGGCGGATACTTAAGCGTTCACCCAGCAGCGGCCCAGCACAGGCGGCGGTTAGTAGCGGCTGTAAACCCACTAAAAGCGCTGCAAGACCGGCGGGCATGCCCAGATAAATGCCATAAAACACCCCGCCCAGGTACGTACCATGCACCAGTAAACCAGAAACCCCGATATGCGCCCATAACCTAGGTGAAGTGGGCCAAGAAATACCCATGAAATGAATAAGAGGAATCAGTACCAGCAGGGTCAAGACAAAGCGGATAAAGAGAAACGTGAAAGGTTCCGCGTAGGGCAGGCCAAATTTTGCGCCAATAAAGCCGGTACTCCAAAGTAAAACAAACACGATGGGCATGGCCGCCAGGCCAAGGGAGGATACGTTTATACGATTGATGTTTTTTAAAGAATTGAACATAAGGTCTCGATTAGCCCCCTGGTGATTGTTTGATTACTTTTTGTTACTTAAAATCACTCTAAAATTTGAACTTGAGCCTGAACAACGCGTCACAGGGCCACATTCATAAAGCGCCAATGAGGTTTCTTATTATGCAACGCATGACTGCTCTGTTTTCTGCTGCTCTTCTTGCTACCGGCCTTCTTGCAGGTACTGCACATGCCCAGCAGACCCAAGATCCAGCACAAGACCCGATGGCGGCACAGCAAGCGCCAGCTCAGGACTTCTCTGATCAGCAGTTACAGCAGTTTGCCGATGCTGCCCAAGAAATTGCCGTGATCTCGCAAGAGTACACGCAGCGTCTGCAGGAAGCAGAGGGTGAAGCTGCACAGCAGGAAGTTCGTGCCGAGGCCAACGATCGTATGATTGATATTGTTGAAGATAGCGGTTTAGATGTGGACACCTTCAATGCCATTGGTCAGTCTATTCAGCAAGACCCAGAAATGATGCAGCGTGTTCAAGAGATGGCTGGTCAATCCTAAGGAGCAATCCTAAGGACAGTAGCTGCTTAAAAAGCTTTGTCCTAAAAGCTCGGTACTAAAATATTAGTACTAACGTAACGACAGACACGTAAAGATAGTGACAGATTTTCCTTAACCAGCGAAGTATCTGCCCACTAAATCTTTACTGTCACCAAAGCCCGGCACATAAGTGCCGGGCTTTTTTTGGCTGTCAGGGTTTACGCTGCCCCCTAACCCCGCCAAACTTCAAGTAGAAATAGGCGATTGATATAGCCAAGGTGAATTTTGAAAGGTGCCCGGATAGGGAGAGGAGGTTGCATGGAGGTAGAACTGTTAGAGATACGTCAGCATATGGGACAGTTCCCACCCTTTGACGGCCTATCCGATGAGCTACTGGATGCCATTGCCACGGAAGTTGAAGTTCGCTACTTCAAAACGGGCAGCGAGATTCTGACGCTTGATCAAACGCTTGATGAGCTCTGTTATATCCGCAGCGGCGCGGTGGAGGTCTATCGCCGCCAGGGAGAGCTGTATAATCGCTTAGGCGAAGGGGACATATTTGGCCACTTTAGCTTACTGCGAAACCATAAAGTACGGTTGCCCGCTACCGCCATAGAAGACACCCTGATTTATTTTATTTCCGGCACCGTTTTTAAACGCCTCTGCGAGGAGGATGACAACTTTGCCGATTTTGTAGAACTGGAGCGCCCACGTTTAGAGACAGCGGCAGAGCAGCAAAAAAAATCTAACGACATGATGGTCTCGCGTATCCGCAAACTGGTAAGCCGCTATCCAGTGATGGTGCCGTCAACGACAAGCGTCCAAGAAGCTGCCAAACAAATTGGCGCTGCCCAAGCGTCTGCCGTTCTGGTCATTGATGAAGGCAGCAGTCATCCCCGCTATAGCTTTCAAGATAGCGAAGGCAAAACTTGGCAGATGTGCGGCATCCTCACGGATAGTGACTTCCGTACTCGCGTTGTTGCAGAAGGTCTGTCGCCGCAAACGCCGATTGGTGAGGTGGTGTCTGAGCGGCTGATAACCGTTCAGTCAGATGCATCCATCTATGAAGCCATGTTAACGATGCTACGCAACAATGTGCACCATTTACCGGTGCTCTACCGTCAGCGCCCCGTCGGGGTGGTGCATCTCTCTGACATCATTCGCTATGAAACCCATAGCGGGCTCTACCTGGTAAGTAATATCTTCAATCAATCCAGCGCTCAGGGGCTAGCTAAGCTATTACCCGATGTGCGTGCCGCCTTTGTGCGTATGGTGCAAGAGGGTGCCAATTCGCAAATGGTGGGCAGCGCCTTATCAACCATTGGACGTAGCTTTACCCGGCGGCTGCTAGAGTTGGCGGAAGAGTCACTAGGCCCGCCCCCCGTGCCTTACTGCTTTATGGTCAATGGTTCCATGGCTCGGAACGAGCAGAGTATCGTTACCGATCAAGACAACGCGCTTATTTTGTCCGATGACTTTAATCCAGAAGAACATGACGCCTATTTTCACGCGCTGGCCGCATTTGTAAGCGATGGCTTAGATGCCTGTGGTTATACGTACTGTAAAGGCGACGTGATGGCCACTAACCGCCAATGGCGTCAACCGCTGCGGGTATGGAAAGGCTACTTTAAAGACTGGATGGCAAACCCAACCCCCGAAAAGTTGCTGCACAGTTCTATCTTTTTTGATTTAGACAGTATCTACGGAGAGGATCACTTCGTAGAAGCGCTGCAGGACTTAATCGCCGAGACGGCTCCACAAACGCCGCTGTTTTTGGCTGCTATGGCGCGCAACGCCCTCAATCGCACACCGCCGCTAGGCTTCTTCCGCACGTTCGTGATGGAAAAGGATGGTAAGCACAATAACTCGATTAATTTGAAGCGCCGCGGTACCGCCCCGATGGTCGACCTTATTCGTGTGCATGCGTTAGCCTGTGGTTCAAAAGCGCAAAACTCGTTTCAACGGTTGGATAATATTAGCAAGACGCAGCTATTAGCCACGGGGGTCAGTGATAAGCTCAGCTATGCGCTTGAGTTTTTGTGTATGTCACGAATCCGACATCAGGTGATTGATCTTGAGGAAGATCGCATGCCAGACAATAATATCGAGCCTGAAAATGTCGAGGACAGTGAGCGGCATACACTGAAAGACGCCTTTCAAGTGCTAAGTAATGCGCAGAAGTTTTTGAAGTTTCGTTACCCAATGCCTGCACAGCGGCAGGGCCGTTAAGATGTATGAAATTCGACCTCGCCAAAAACTCGTGCAAGCCGATTGGATCAGCTACATGGCTGAGCGCGCCCGACGATCTCATGACGGTGCGTTAAAGCGGTTTTTTGAAACGCCTCTTCCTGATCCCAGCACGCCTATTTCAGACGTGCCCATGGTGGCGCTGGATATGGAAACAACCGGGCTTGACGAGCGGCGCCACGGCATTATCAGCATCGGGGCGGTGCCATTTACGTTAAACCGCATCAAGCTAGCACAGCGCCGCTACTGGGTGATTAAGCCGCCGAGGCCCCTAGATGAAGCGTCTATCGCGTATCACCATATTACGCATTCAGAGATCGCCTATGCGCCTGATTTAGATGCGGTGCTCGATGAACTATTAGCAACGCTGGCAGGCCGGCTGGTGGTTGTACACTTTCGCAATATTGAGCGGCCGTTTTTAGATGCAGCGGTAAAAGATAGGCGCGGGGAGGGGGTTATGTTTCCGATGATTGATACCATGTCCCTTGAAGCACGCTTGCACCGTCAAACGCTATGGGCGCGTTTTCGCCGCTGGTTAGGCCAGCCGCCCGTCTCTATTCGTTTAAACGCTAGCCGCGCCCGTTATGGTCTGCCTGGTTATCAGGGCCATCATGCTCTGTTAGATGCGCTGGCGACCGCAGAGCTATTTCAGGCACAGATTGCTCACCGTTATGACCCGGATACGCCACTGAAAGCGCTGTGGTGTTAATACTGCGATGAACGGCAAACGCAAAACGGGCAGCCATTGGCTGCCCGTTTGGGTTTCACCTACGCTAATGATCGGCGGTTATACGGCTTTAGGTTCCGTCATTAACCCTTTGATAATGGCATAGCACGCCACTAACAAAATAATCGTGAACGGAAAGCCTGTTGAAACCGCCATTGTTTGAAGCGCGGTCAAACCACCGCCAAGCAGCAGTGCAATGGCGATAGCGCCTTCGATGATTGCCCAAAATACCCGCTGAGGTTTGGGTGCATCGACCTTACCGCCTGCGGTAATAGAGTCGATCACCAGTGAGCCGGAATCCGAAGAGGTCACAAAGAAAATAATCACCAACAGAATGGCAACAAACGAGGTGATTTGTGACAGCGGAAGTTGCTCAAGCATGATAAACAGCTGGAGATCCACGCCCGCATCGCGAACAGCTTCAATCCCTTGGCTAACGTACTGGTCAATGGCGGTGCCGCCAAAGGTGGTCATCCACAATACCGAGACCACGGAAGGCACCAGCAATACCGAAATCAAGAATTCACGAACGGTACGGCCACGGGACACGCGCGCAATAAACATACCCACGTACGGAGACCAGGAGATCCACCATGCCCAATAGAAGGCTGTCCAGCCCTGGCTAAAGTTAGCATCTTCGCGACCAAATGGATTAGAGAGCGCTGGCAGGTGTATTGCATAGTTGAGCAGATTTTCAAAGAAACCCGTCGCAATCAGAAGCGTTGGGCCAACGGCAATCACGAAGAAGAGCAGCAGTGCCGCCATTGCAATGTTGATTTTCGATAGCAGCTGAACACCCTTATCGACACCCGCCATAATGGAACCGATGGCAATAATCGTGATGCCGATGATGAGTAAAATCATCGTGATGTCGGTTTCTGGTGCTCCAAACAGGTAGCTTAAGCCAGCAGCTGCCTGGGTGGCGCCTAGTCCTAACGAAGTTGCCAAACCAAAGAGCGTGGCAAATACCGCAAGAATATCAATCACATGTCCAGGCCAGCCCCATACGCGCTCACCCAAAATTGGGTAGAACACTGAACGCATGGAGAGAGGAAGCCCCTTGTTAAACGAAAACAGTGCTAATGAAAGGGCAACAACCGCGTAAATAGCCCACGGGTGTAAACCCCAGTGGAAGATGGTGGCCGCCATGCCTAACGCAGCCGCGCCTGCAGTATCGCCTTCAGCACCGGCTAATGGCGCCCAGCTGCCGCCATCCAGTGAGGTGCCAAAATGGGTCAATGGCTCGTTAACGCCAAAAAACATCAGGCCAATGCCCATGCCCGCAGCAAACAGCATTGAAAACCAGCCGACATAGGTGAAGTCGGGCTTAGCGTCAGCACCACCGATACGAATTTTACCCAGGGGCGAGATAATCAGACCCAGGCAAAGAATGACAAACACATTGGCAGCCAGGATAAAAAACCAAGCCAGGTTGCCCGTTAAAAAGCCAAAGACAGCATTGTAAATCGGTGCAATGGTGTCTTGTAAGGCGAGCGTTAATATTACAAACAGCAGCACCAGAATTGACGAGATAGTGAAAACCTTGCCGTGTAGGTCAAGGTTAACGCCCATGGTGCTGGTGGTTATATTGTCTTGACCAATAACGTAATCGGTATCGATCAAGTTTGCCGCGCCCTCGGGGGCAGGAATGCCTTCCGAGACCGGCTCTTCAGGTGGTCGATTTTGCGGCGTTTTATCCACAAATTTGCTCCCATCATTATGTAAAGTACGTGCTGTTAAGCGCGAGTTGTCAACGCATTGCTTCTACAGCGCAAGAGCGCGTTTACTGGGTCACTCGAATCAGGAAAACGGAGGCGTCTGTGTGGGTGGCTACTTTACCGCCATGGGAGGGCATAATAATGTCCAGGTGGCGGGGTAGATGGGTGGCCATCATTACCAAGTCAGCCCCTGTTTCCTCGACGGCCTCGACAAGCTGCTTATCTACATTAGCAACGGGATCCGTCGAGCTGTAAACCTTAATACTTACCGGTTGACCGTGCACTTTGTGTCGCTCGTGGGCAAAAGCTTCAAGTTTTTGCTGGTACTCTTGGGGTGTGCGGGCAACGCTTGTAGGTGTATTAGCGGTAACGCTAACGTAGGTGATATGAGCATCATATTGCTTCGCAAGGTCTGCCACTACGCTTAAGGCAGGCTCCAGTAGCTCTAAATGAGCAAGGTCGACTGGTACCATAATGTTCTTAAACACAGTACGCTCCTCATATGGCTCTATTTAGCATGGGTTTACCTTACTAATTAAAGCTATATCGTTGGTTGAAAACAGTTGCTTGCAGCATATGCAACAAATGAGCTGAAGCAAAGTGCAGCTTCAGCCCATTGATCATTCTACTAATAAACTTTATTTAGCCAGGAAGATATTAGTTGCTCAACCATTGTGCGACGACATCTTGGTTATCTTCTACCCACTGTTGGGCGTTTTCATAAGGATCGCTGCCGTCTTCCTGGTTCATCAGCATGACCTCACCCATTTGCTCTGGCGTCCATTCGAAAGCATCCAGAATGGCATAGGCCTCAGGCATATCGTCTTTTAAGCCTTTACGCACCACGGTATGAATTTGCTCGGCACCGCCGTAGACGTTCTCTGGATCTTCAAGGTACTTAAGGTCAAAGCGAGCAAACATCCAGTGCGGTGTCCAGGCGGTAACCACAATGTCTTCTTCATTGTTGATAGCGCTGGAAAGCGCTGCGGTCATGGTTGCACCGCTGCCACTACGCAGGTTCAGCCCGAGGTCATAGGTATCCACGACCTCTTCGGTGATCGACATCAAGCCTGCACCGGGGTCAATACCGATGATCTCGCCGTTAAAGCTGTCGGCGTTATCGTTCAAGTCAGCAATCGAGTCGACATCTGTGTAGGCGGGCACTACTAAGCCAAGTTTAGTGCCATCAAGGTTCATACCCAGATCTTCAACATTGCCACCCAGGCGTTCCATATAGTCTGCGTGGGTAGTGGGTAGCCAAGCGGCCACAATAGCGTCGGCATCGCCTGAGGAGAGCGCCTGGAACATGGCTGCTGCGGAAAGCGACGTTAGTTCAACGTCAAAGCCCGCCTGTTCAAGCGTTGCAGCAATGACATTGGTAGAGGCAACTTCAGAAGACCACTCCACATAGGCAAGATTGACGGTGCCCTTATCTTGCGCCTGGGCGAGGCTTCCAGCGACAACGCCGGTGCCGGCAACAAGCGCTAATGAGGCGAGACGAATACGCTGATTCAGTGTGCGATTTTTCATACACTTACTCCTTCTTATTTAACGTAAAGGTAATTTTGCCCGATGGTTTTGGCCATCGGGCTCTTTCAACCCTTTGGTGCTTGCATTATGTCGATATCAGGCTACTAGCTTTCACGGCGCGTTTTGCGCAGTGATTGGGTTAAGCGATCCAGCAGCATGGCCAGTATTACGACCGCAATGCCGGCCTCAAAACCATCGCCCGGGCGCAAGCGCTGAATAGCGCGCCATACTTCGCTGCCTAAGCCGTCAGCACCGATCATGGCGGCGATCACCACCATAGAAAGCGCCAGCATGATGGTTTGGTTAATGCCGGCCATCACCGTTGGTAATGAGAGCGGTAACTGAACCTTAAACAGCTTTTGACCACGAGTGGCGCCGTACGCATCCGCCGCTTCGATAAGTTCTACCGGCACTTGGCGAATACCCAGCGTGGTAAAGCGAATCGCGGGCGGCATTGAAAATATAACCGTAGCAAAGATGGCCGATACCGAGCCAATACCAAAAAATGGAATCGCTGGAATTAAGTAGACAAAGGCCGGCATGGTCTGCATGAAATCCAGTATCGGCATGATTAATCGGTAAAGCCGATTAGATAGCGCCGCGGCAATGCCTACCGGCAAGGCGATGATAACGGCCACCAGCGTCGCGAAGACAACCAGTGTGAGCGTCTCTATCATCGGGTTCCAGAGGCCCAGGTTCCAAATCAAGGCGAGCCCGGCCACGGCGCCAATAGCTAAGCGGACGCCCGCTAGCTTCCAGCAGAGTAGGGCAATTAAGCCAAGTAGTGCCCACTCAGGTAACCACATCAAGCTATCGTTTAATACGTCAATCCCGGTTTGTGTGAAGCGTGATATTCCTCGGGTTACGGATGAATACTCGCTGGTTAGCCAAGACAGGCCGCTCTCAATCCAATCACCAAGGGGAATGCTGGGAATATCCATTACTGCTCTCCTGCTCGTGCTAATTCATCCAAAACCGCGCCTTTTACCACCACGCCAAGCAGTCGCTGCTGCTCATCAACCACGGAGATCGGGAAGCTTTTATCGCTAAACATGGCGAATAGATTTTGCAGCGGTTCTTCAGGAGGCACTTTACGGAAGTCTTGAGTTAGGTAGTCAGTAATCGTTTCAGACTTAGCATCGATAGCCTTACTTGCGGCCTCGGCTTCTAACAAACCTATTAGGCGGCGATCTCGATCGGTGACATAAATGGAGTCAATGCTATGGTCGCGCATACGGTGCAGTGCCGTACGAGGGCCGTCGCTGTCGCGGGCAGTGGTACGCACGGGCCGCATAGCGCTTTCAGCGGTCAGAATGCGTGAACGATCGACCCCTTCAATGAAGCGACGTACGTAGTCATCGGCAGGCTTGGTCAGAATCTCTTCAGGGGTGCCGATTTGCACCACTTCACCGTCTTTGAGTAGCACGATGCGGTCGCCAATGTTGAGCGCTTCATCCAAATCGTGGGTAATAAAGACGGTAGTTTTCTGCATTTTTGACTGCAGCTGAATAAGTTCTTGCTGCATGTCCTTACGTATCAGCGGGTCAAGGGCTGAGAAGGCTTCATCCATCAATAGTACGCTGGAGTCATTCGCCAATGCCCGTGCAAGACCAACACGCTGTTGCATACCGCCAGATAGCTGGTTGGGATACGCATCTTCCCAACCATCAAGCCCGACTTGCGTTAGCGCATTTTGAGCAATCTTTTGACGTTCTACTTTTTCTACACCACGAATTTCAAGGCCAAACTCGGCGTTCTGCTTCACCGTTCGGTGTGGAAAAAGAGCAAAGTTTTGGAACACCATTGAAAAGTGGCGGCGGCGACATTCCAGTAGCGCTTTTTCACCGAGCGTCGGAATGTTTTCGCCGTCGATGATGATTTCGCCTTCAGTGGTTTCGATTAGGCGATTTAGGCAACGGATAAGGGTGGATTTACCCGAGCCTGACAGCCCCATGATTACCAATAACTCCCCTTCGTAGACGTCAAAGGAGATATTAGATAAGCCAAGGGTTTGGCCAGTTTTCTCAAGAATTTCAGGGCGTTTTAAACCTTGATCGCGAAGCTCAAGGGCTTTTTTGGGCTGTTTGCCAAATACCTTGCTTAAGCCGCGCACTTGAATTTTGACAGGGCGTGTTTCTTCCATTAACGATGCCTTTTATGGATATGAATCGCCTGACAGCGAACCTTCTAAAAAGTAACGGCAGGCGTTGGTTTATAAGTAGAGATTAATGTTGAATGCATAAATGTATTAACAATTATTATACATAAGTGCGGGTGGTGTGTCACAAAGGCCCGGCAGGCAGGGCGTTAAACGCTACATGTGCCAAAATTAACCCACCGATTTCTTCACATAAAGGTCAAAACGGCCTGTGTGTGGTTTATTAAAATTATGATTTTAAAAGTTTTTTATTTTTTTTAAGTCTTTTGGCATGCTGCGTGAAAGGTAGTGGCTAGTGTAAAGGGTATTTAAATGTCAATTGTTTAACGTTAAATGCAAAAAGCTGCATGACCGTGTTGAGAGTGGTGTGGAAACAGCCACTCACCTAGCGAGATAAACAGTCAGCAAAATTGCCCACCCTGCATTAGCGATGTAAACCAGTTTTAACGGAGGCTAGTTTTATGGATAAGCAAGCAAAACCTGCTATCAAGCGCCCGCGCGTATTAACGCTATGCATGTTGGCAGCTACCGTAAGCACACTAGCGCTTGCAGGCTGTGGTAATAACGATGATGAGCTACCACCAGCGCAACAGCCAGAGCCAATGGAGCAGGATGCGACGACCCAGCAAGAGCAGGCTCCTGCCCTGGGTGAAGAACCTGCCATGGCAGATGACCCAGGTATGCAAGACCCGGCAATGGATGATTCTGCGTTAGATGAAAACGCAGCGGCCTCACAAGAGCCTATGCAAAATGAAACAGCGGGCATGGGCACCACTGATCCTGAGGAAGAGCCAGGTTTTGGTGAAGGCGCAGAGCCTATGCCCGGTGCCGACGAAGACGATGATGAGACCATGCAAGGCCAGTAACCGTTTATCACTCCCTACGATGATAAACCGACCCAGCTGTCTGTTCCCTGCGGCTGCTCCACACGGTTTATCATCCTTTTCCCTCGCGCCCGCGGGGGTTTTTTTGTTGCTAGCATAATCACGTGCACAAACCGTGAGTGCATCGATACAGGGTAAGTTTGGTAAAAGGCTCTATCAGCCACTATGTGAAAAAGTAGTTAGCCCCCAACAAAGGAAGGAGCATGACATGATGTCACGATTAGGCCACGTACGTGGATTAGCGCTACTGTTTAGCGCGTTGCTAATGGCGGGAGTGTTGGCAGGTTGCGGTGATACAGCAGAAGCCCCTCCCACGACAGATTCGGAGGATTTGATCTCTGATGATCCCCAAGAGCCCATGGATACAGGGCCAATGTCTAACGATGGAGAGACGCCCGGAGAAGCGCCTGGTGGTGTGACAGAGTAAACAAGCCACTGCCGGTCGCTCAACGACGACCGGCATACTGCTATTACGATAGCGCCACTACTCTTCGCTATCTTCCAAGCGGCGGTAAAGCGTGCGGCGAGCAATGCCCAACACTTCGGCTGTGCGCCGTTTATTGCCCCCTGTCGCTTCTAGCACCTTACGGATATAACGTTTCTCCACCTCTTCCAGGCTAGGCCAGCGTGCGGGAGCCGGTGCTGGCACGTGGTTGCCGGGTAACACTTCTCCACTTACCGTCGGTGCCATTTCACTCACGCTTTCCTGACTGGTTTGTTCGCGTAGCCGTTCAGGCAGATCCTGATGCTGCATCACGCCTTCTTCGCTTAACGTGACAGCACGCATAATGGCATTTTCAAGCTCGCGTACATTTCCGGGGTAGGGGTAGTTGAGCAAGCTATTAAGCGCTTCTGGCTCAATCTGCTCAATGTGCTTTTCCTGGGCCTCAGCAAGCTTGTCGATGAGCGCAAAAATAAGGTGTTCGATGTCACTTCCACGCTCGCGTAGCGGCGGGATCCGCAACGAAAAGGTTTCCAAGCGGTAGAACAAGTCGCTACGAAAATTCTCCTGTTCAATTTCTTTGTCTAGGTTACGGTGAGTGGCGGCAATAATACGCACATCAACGGCTTCTTCACGTTCGCCCCCTACCGGGCGCACGGTTTTTTCCTGTAAGGCACGCAGTAGCTTAGCTTGCAGATTAATGGGCATTTCACCAATTTCATCTAAAAACAGGCTGCCGCCTTGGGCACTTTGGAAAAGCCCTTTGCGTGCTTCATTCGCGCCGGTAAACGCACCTTTAACATGACCAAAAAACTCACTCTCCATCAGGTCTGCAGGAATGCTGGCGCAGTTAACCGGCACAAACGGCGCATCGTGGCGTGGACTTTCTTGATGAATTGCGCGAGCAAGTAGCTCTTTACCGGTACCGCTCTCGCCTAAAATAAGAATAGGAGCGTCGCTTTTGGCAAGCCGCGAGGCGTCATGAAACAGCGCCTGCATAATATTGCTTTTCCCGACAATGCCATGGAAATGGCTAAGCTTGGCCTCTTCATGGGAAGTCGATAAACGCTGGCGCTCCAGTACACGAAATACGGCCTCGCGAATGGCGTCTAAATCGAGTGGTTTGGTAAGAAAATCATCTGCACCCAGCTTAAGTGCTTCTACCGCCTGATCAATCGTGCCAAACGCCGTAATCACAATAATGCCGAGTTCGCTGCCGCTGTTACGCAGCTGTTGAAGGAGCTGAATGCCAGTCATTCCAGGAAGACGTACATCCGTAATCATCATCGCCACAGGTGTGTGGCTAAGAAGTGCCAGGGCGTCTTCTGCACTGGGAACGCCTAGCGTTTCGTAGCCCGCGTCGTTGAGCTCTTCTTCTAATAACTCACGTATAGCGGCGTCATCCTCCACCACCAACAAAGGTAAAAGGTGTTCCTGATGGGTCACAAACGTTGTCCTCAAGCGGATGCGGTTTCACTAAGGGGTAGCGTAATCTCAAAGCCAGCGCCACCAAGGCTGCTGTTAAATACGCCAATCGTCCCGCCGTGGTCGTTAATAATGCGATGCACCATTGATAGTCCTAACCCGCTACCTTGCCCCACGGGCTTCGTGGTAAAGAAGGGGTCAAATACTTTGTGGTGATCTGCTGTTGGGATGCCCGGTCCGTTGTCCTCGACCCAAAGCGTTAACTCTTCACTATGCTGCTCTGCACGTACTTGAATAAGGCTTACACCAGGCGCTTGGGCAGCATTGCGCAATAAATTGGTTAACACCTGCACAATTTGCTGACCATTGACCAACAAATGGGGGGACGATGCAGGCAGATCAACGTCTAGACGAATATTTCTCGGCTCAAGCTCCTCTTCGACTAGCTCGCTGGCGCTTAGAATAAGCTGATCGAGGGCTTGGTTATCTTTCTCTACGTTATGTTGCCGGCCTAACTCCATCAGTTGACGCACAATCTCGACAATTCGCTCTACCTCACCGCGTATACGGCCAAGTTTTGCCCGCTCATCATCGCCAATCACTTCTCGCCGAGCTAAACGCTGGGCTTGGCCGTTAATGACGGTGAGCGGTGCGCCGATTTCATGGGCAACCCCGGCGGCAAGTACGCCTAATTCGGCAAGCTTTTTAGATTTGCGCAGGCGTTTTTCTAGCTCGATCTCACGCCGCTGGCGAGCATCTATATCGCGGTCTTTTTCTGCCATGGCGTCTAGCATGCCGTTAAGCCCAGAGGCTAAACGGCGGTACTCAATCGGCCCGTCAACGGTGGCACGCTGGCTGCGATCGCCGCCTTCTACTAATAGCATGACGCGGAGCAGCCGGTTAAGTGGCCGTTCGATATAGTGGCGAAACCCCCACCAAATACTGAATACAATACCTGCCGCGCCAATCACAAACACCAGCACCGCGACAACACTGATAAAGCCCGTGTAATTTTCGATGCCGGTATTGAGACGGTTTACCTGCAGCACGCCTTGCACGGTGCCATCCTGAGCGCGCAGCGGTGTTAGCGCAGCGTAGTATGTCCATCCTTCTTGCTGGCGATAACTGCTGTAAAGGTCATCACTCTCGATAACCTGGCGAATCTCTTCTGGGGTAAACAGGTTTTTACCCAAACCCAGCCCGTAGACCTCTCGCCCTTGTGTATCAAATACGTAGGCACCGTAGATGCGATGAAAAGCGAAGGCAGACTGCAGTGCCTCTTCTAGCGGCGTCCCACTATCTCGCGCTACGGCATAGCTTAACGAGGAGCTTAGCGCCCGGGTGATAATGTCGACTTCCGTTTGTAGCTTAGAGCGCACGTTATCTTCCAGTGACTTAATAGCCACGAGGCTAAACACCACCAACACGACAAACAGCGGAACAATCACCGTTAAGATAATTAAGTTACGTAGTCGCATTATGCATCCGCGTTCGGGTGGGTGACCATAACATAGAGCTTAAAATAGGGCTTAAAGATAGCGCGTACAAACAGTGTTTGCCTTGCCTTCAAGCGCAGCGTGGCAAATAGTTAGTTCGCTACGTGCAAGCGATAAAGACTGCCCTGGTTGCTATCGGTTAGCAAGTAAAGGGCATTGTCCGGCCCTTGGCGCACATCGCGTATGCGGCCTATGTGGCCGTCAAGAAGGGTCTCTTCACTTACAACGTTGCTACCTTCTAGTTGCAGACGCAGCAAGGTTTCACTAGCGAGGCCACCCGCCAGCAGGCTGCCTTGCCAGGGACCAAAGGCATCGCTGGTGACTTCGGCAAGACCGGAGGGGGCAAAGCGACCCTCAAAACGGTACACCGGGTCTTCCATGCCGGGTTTTGAACGCACGCCAATAGGCTCGTTGGTAGCGTAGTCGTTGCCTAAGCTTACTTCTGGCCAGCCATAGTTGTTGCCAGGTACGATCTGGTTCAACTCATCGCCGGTGCGCGGGCCGTGTTCGGTGGCCCAGGGTTCACCATTGCTGAGCACGGTCATGCCCTGAATATTACGATTGCCCAGGGTGTAAATTTCATCCAGCGTGTTGCTGTCATCCACAAACGGGTTGTCGTCCGGGGCTTCGCCGGTTTCGGTGAGCCGAAGCGTAGAACCTGCGTGGTCATCGCTGGCTTGAGCGCGGGAGGGGTCGACGCCACGGTCGCCAATGCTCATCAGCAGCGTGCCATCCTGAAGCCAGGCCAAGCGGGAGCCGTAATGCCGACCGGGAGAGGAAGCGCGATCCTGCTCGAACAAGTGCTCAACGTCGCCTAGGGAATCCCCCTGCCACTTAACACGAGAGAGGGCAGAGCGGCTTTGGCGGCCTTCCGGCTTACTCCAGGTGAAGTAAATCCAGTCGTGCTCGCCGTCGCCAAACTCAGGGTGTAACGCTACGTCGAGCAGTCCCCCTTGGCCATTTTGACTCACGTCGGGCATGCCTGCCAGTCGTTGCGATTCGCCAGTGGCGTGTACAAGGTTTAACGCGCCGCTTCGTTCACTCACTAGATAGCGGCCGTCGGGAAGAAACGCCACCGCCCAGGGATTCTCAAACCCCCCGGCCACCCGCTCTATGGTGATCGCGAAGTGATCGGTTTCCAGCGCGCGGTGCACAACCTCCGCGTAGGCAGCATTGGCGAAGAGTAGGCCCGCCAACGAGGGGGCTACCCAACGTGCTGCCAGTACACGTAACAAGCAGCGCGGTGTCGTTTGCGGTCGAGCGGATATGAGGTGTCGCGTTGGCATGGTGTGCATGGGCATCGTTTGTCCTCGGTTAGCGCGGAGTCAGTGTAGTAGTCTAGCAGTGACTGCCTTAAACGGGCGGGGGTTCCCGTCGCTACATTAGTAGCGCCAGGAGTGCCGGTAAGTAGAACAGCGCCATTAGCGTTGAGCAGAAGACGAGGCTTGCCACATAGGCAGGTTCGCGCTGGGCACGTTGGGCAAACAGGTAGTTGAAGACCGCCACCGGCATACACATCTGCACTACTAAAATGTTCTGCGCCAGCGGCGGTAGGCCTAGCCAGCCGGCAATGAACCAAGCAGCCGTGGCGGCCAGCGGAATACGGATGAGGCTAAAGCCGACGCCAGAGCGCAGGCTTTTCACCTGAATACTGGCCAGCGACACGCCTAGCGTGATGAGCATCAGAGGCACGGTAAAGCCCGACATAAGGTCTACCGTATTGGCCATCCACAGGGGCAGTGAGGTATCGGTGAGCAACAGCGTCATAGAAATGACGATGGCATACACCGTTGGGGTACTGAGCAGTGTTTTTATCGGGCTACCGTTGCTGCTTAGCACGGCCCCCAAGGTGAACTGAAACAGCGAAACCGTCACCATCACTGTAATACCGTAGGCAAACCCCGCGCTGCCGAAAGCGTACAGCACCACCGGCAACCCCATGTTGCCGGTGTTGGGGTACATCATCGGCGCAATCAGCACCCGCCAATCGCGGCGCAGTAGCTTTGCGACGGCAAAGCTGGCGGCGCCCATGCTCATAATGACGAGGGCCGAGGCAAGCATCACTTGCCCAAACGTGCTGGCATCGATGGCCGCCCCGGAGAGTGACGCCAGCACTAACGCAGGAGTGCCAATATTGAAAACGAGGCGCGTCACAAAATCGACCGGGTAGGGTTGGCCGAGACGAACCCATAAAAAGCCCAGTCCGGCACCGGCCAGCACGGGTGCCATGACGGCGAAGAGTTCAGCGAGCATTATGGTTCCTTGACGATCATCGGCTGCCTATTGTGGATAATTAGGCGGCTAACTGGCAAGGCGAATCTTTTAACCAGAGTGAACGGCTTCTGTACGGGTTTGCCACGCGGCGGGTACCTGCTCGCGCAAAAATGCCAGTAGGGCGTTTACCCGGCTAGAGTGGTGCCCGTAGGCGTACAGCAGCGTGACAGGGAGCGGAGCAGGCTCCCAACCTGGCAAACAGTTTATCAAATCGCCGGGATGATGCCGTTCGCGTCCTTCAACCACCCAATGTGGCAGCAAGCCGATCCCCTGACCGTAAGCAATGGCATCAATGTGCAGCGCCGTGAGATCCACTCGCAGCCGCGAGCGGGGTGCATTAAAGAAGTAATCAGCGTGTTCTGGATGATGCAGCAATAGGCCGCTGGAGGCGGTATCCAACAGGTCGATCCAAGCGTGTGCGTCAAGCTCGTTGGGGTGCTGCGGGGTTCCTGCATTAGCCAGATAGCGCGGGTTGGCGTAAAGACCACGGGTGAGATGGCCTAAACGCTCTTGATTCAGGCCGCACTCATGGGTGGCGCCTAGCCAAATGTGCACGCTGTTGCTGTGCATTTTCGTCGGCGGCGTTTCCCGGGTATGCAGCGTTAGTTCGACTTTGGGATAACGGGTTAAAAATGCATCCATTACCCCCGCCATCCACCCCCGAGCCAGGGCGCCGTGTACCTCTAACGTGACTTTACCGCTGATCTCCTCGCGCAGCTCTGCCAGGGCCTCTTGGCTGTGGGCGGCCATGGCCAGCAGCTCGATGCAGTAGTGATGAAACAGTAGGCCCGCTTCGGTAGGAATCAAACGATTTGCCTGGCGACGCAGCAGCGGCTGCTTGAGTCGAACCTCTAGCTGGCTAATTCGGCGGCTTAAGGTAGATTTTGCAAGCCCGAGCTTCTGTGCGCTGCGCGTCAAGCTGCCGGTGGTCATCACGTCGGCAAAGGCGGCAAGTTCATCAAAATCGTACATAGTCGGAGCCACTGGAGAAACGGAGGCGCTATTGTGCCATTTAATTTATTGAATGAAAATAATTGCTATTTGTGTTCCGGTTTTTTTGGACACATATTTCTGCCGTTGGATGGCGGCCACCCTTGGGTGGCCGCGTTTTGTTATGCCTGCGAACGGGGTGAGCGGCGCTCTGTGATGTTTAGCACGCTGATCATCAGCGCGGGAAGGAACGTCACCGTGACCACCGCTGCGCCTAACAGGCCAAACAGAACAATCGCCCCTACGCCGCGATACAGCTCGGTGCCTTCACCGGGTAAAAAGACTAGCGGCGAGAGCCCGCACAGAGTGGTCAGCGTGGTGATAGCGATGGGGCGCAGGCGGGTTTGTACCGCCTGAGACACCGCCTCCTGAACGCTGAGCGTTTTGTCATGCAATCGCCGCCGGGCCTGGTCGACCACCAGAATCGGGTTGTTCACTACGGTGCCCATCAGAATCAAAAAGCCCAGCATGGTAATCATATCGAAGGGCTGGCTAAGCGGTGCCAGGCCGATTAACGGCAGCAGGCTGCCCACGCCATTCATAGTGGCCAGCCCCATAATGCCGCCCACTGCGCCTAGCGGTATCGAGGTCAAGATCAGCAGCGGATAGCCCCAGTGGGAGAAGATCGCCACCAGCAGCAAGTAAACAATCACAATAGCGATCAGGAAGTTGTCGGTGAGCGCCTCGCGGGTGGCGTTCAACTGGTCGCTGGCACCGGAGATCGAGACACCTACCGACGAGGGCAGCACGCCCTCCTGACGAAGCCGCTCCAGCATGGCCTCGGCCTGCTCAACGCCCTCCTCAAGGGCGATGCTGGCGGGTGGAATCACGTTTAAAGTTACCGTACGGCTACTGTCCACGCGACGAATCACGCTGGTATCCATGGTTTCATCGATACGTGCCACCGCCGACAGCGGCAGCGTGTAGCCATCGGGGGTATGCAGCGGCAGATTCGGTAACTGATCTAGCGGCAGCGACGGCTGCGAGCCGTAGAGGTAAATATCGATCTTCTCATCGTCCAGAAAGAAGTCATCCACATACGCTCCTTCCCCCAGTGCGGAAACGCTAAACCCTATAGCCTCGGCAGAAATACCCAGCTCCGCGACCCGCGCCCAGTCGGGGCGAATTTGAACCAGCGGCTGGTCGAGCGACAGCGACGAAGGCTGGCTTTGGATACGCGGGTTGCCAAACTGCGCCTGGGCTTCCCGGTAGAGCGTATTGGCCGCGCTGTACACCGTGGCTAGATCCGGGCCAGACACATCCAGGTTGATACTGCGCGTGCCGCCATCGTTGCTGGAAATAATCGAGCCTTTCGAGGCAAAGGCGCGCATGCCAGGGAAGCGCTCATAGTAGTTTGTGAGCGCTTCCATCAGCGCTTCGATATGCCCAGGGTCGGCTGCTTCGGCGACGATAAAAAGCAGCGTCGGGGCCACCCGCATACTCATATAGGCCAGCGGCGGCACCTCGGTATCGCCCGCTAAAAAAGCGTCAGGCTCTGCCTGCACGTGGGGCAGAAAGTACGCTTCTACCTGCTCGGCAATGCTTTCCATCTCCTGCAAGCTGTAGCCAGGGGGCGGGCTCATGCGTGCGAAGGTTTTCGGCTCTTCGCCTTCGGGCAGGTACTCTGCGGGCGGTGTCAGGGCCAGTATGGTCCAGCCGCTGATCAGCAGCGTGAGCACTAAAATAGACCCACGCCGCAGCGGCGTCGCAATCAGCCGTTCCAGCAGCGCGCCCAGCCGAGAAGTACGCTGCTCGCTGGGCGATGCTTCCTTGTCCTGATCCATGGAAACGTTGTTCATAGAGAAGCTGAACCGTGAGCAGAGCGAAGGCACCAGCGTGACCGCCACCAGCATGGAGGCAAAAATCGCCGCCGAGACCGCAATGGCCACATCCGAGTAGAGCTGCCCGGCCTCTTCTTCGATGAAGAGTATCGGTAAGAACACCAGAATGGTGGTGGCAGTGGAGGCAAGCGTGGCGGGCCAAACTTCCTGCACGCCGCGCAGCGCCGACTCAATACGATCCAGCCCCTGGCGGCGATAGCGCTCGATGTTCTCTAGCACCACGATGCTGTTATCCACGCTCATGCCAATGGCGAAGGCAATGCCTGCCATGGAGATTACGTTAATCGTGCGGCCGGTCAGCATCAGCCCCAGAAAGGCGGCAATGGTGCAAAACGGAATGCCGATCACGCCGATAAACGTGGCGCGGGCTGAGCGCAAAAACAGATACATCACCAGGGTCGCGAAGGCCGCCCCTAGCAGCAGGTTGCTCCACACGTTGCTTACCGAGGCTTCTACGTAGCGAACGTCATCGGCCGTCAGCACTATCTCCATGCCCGCAGGGCGCAGAATGGTCTCGTTGATCGCCGCCAGTTCGTCCTGCACCGCGTACTTGATGTCGATCACATTCGCGCCGCTCTCCCGGCGCAGGTCCATCCCAATCCCCGCTTCGCCGTTATAAAACGACAGCTGATTAAGCCGCGACTGCCCTTGGCGCACCTCCGCTACATCGGACAACCGCACGATGCTATCGCCCTCGCGAGCCACTACCAGCTGCGCCAGCGCCTCGGCGCTATCAAACCGGCCTAGCGTGCGTACCAGATAGCGCCGCTTGCCTGCTTCAAGTTCGCCGCCGGAGATATCGCGGTTGCGCTGGGTAATCGCTTCGCGCAGTTCCAGCAGCGACACGTCGCGCTGGGCGAGGGCCGTGGGGTCGACCAAAATTTGCAGCTGGCGCTGGGCGCCGCCGTTCACACCCACCTCTGAGACACCTTCGATGCCCTCCAAGCGCGGGCGCACTCGGTCTTCGATGAAGTCGCTCATCAGTTGGATATCCAGCGCGCTGGGGTTGCCGGGCAGGGTGCCCACGTGAAAACGCAAAAACGCATCGGTGGAGAACGCCGCCGAGACCACCCGGGGCTGATCGACATTGTTGGGGTAGGAGGAGACTTGGCTTAAGGCGTTGTTCACCTGGATCAGCGCAGCGGTCATGTCCACGCTGAACGGAAACTCCAGCTCGATTTCGGCGCTGCCGCTTTCGGCCACCGCCGTCATACGAGTAAGGTTAGGAACGTTGCGCAGGTACTGCTCCTGCTCAATCAGGATCTCTTTTTCGATATCCTGAGGCGTGGCCCCAGCCCAGCGGGTTTCCACGGTAATGGTGCGGGCTTCAATATCAGGAATCATCTGCACCGGGATTCGCAGTGTGGCGGCGATGCCCAGCAGGATAAAAATCAGCGCAATCACGATCACCAGCGTGTGCTGGCGCAGCAGGGCAGCAAACATTATTCGTTCTCCGCCGAGACAGCCTCAACGCTGACGCCTTCCACCAACGATTCATTACCGCGAACGACCACCCGCTCGCTGCCGGAAAGCCCGCTGGTGATTTCGACGCGTTCAGCAAAGTTGATGCCCACCTCGACCCGTTGTTCGCGCACCTGGTAGGTGTCGCCGCTTTCGGGCGTGGCGACCCACACCGTGACCCGGCCATCCGGGTAACGGCTCAGCGCATCCCGGGAAACAGTAAGCCCCTCGCGGCCAGCGGCGGCTTTCACCACGGCTTCCACCGCATTGCCAGGGGTGAGCGAAAGCGATTCAGGCACGTGGGCGCGCAGTAAAAAGGTGCGTGCGCCGCTGGCGCTGACGGGCACTATAGTGGCAATGGTTGTTTCTGCACTCTGTTTACCTGCTTTAAGGGTCAGGGGGGCATTGGCCTGAAGGGCGCTGAAAAACGCTTCGGGCACCTGAAGGTCAGCGCGCAGCGCGTTGAGGTTCACCAAACGGGCGACGCTATCCCCCGGCGATACCCATTCGCCCAGGTTGACGCTGCGTTCGCTGACCACGCCGCTGAACGGGGCGGTTATGGTGTGGCGCTCTAAGAGCGCATTGAGCCGCGACTGTTCGGCGTTAAGGCGTGATAGGGTGGCGTTGGCAACGCTTACCGCGCTGCGCCGGGCGCTGACCTCGGTGGCGGCAATGTTGCGCCCAGCCCCTACGGATTCCGCTTCCCGCAGCAGCCGCTGCGCCTCGGCAAGCGCTGCCCGCGCTTCTTCTTCCGCCGCCTGCGCACCGGCAAGCTCAAAACGTGCGAGGTCATCATCCAGCGCCACCAAAGGGTCGCCTGCCGCCACGGCGTCGCCTGGGTTTACGGCAATGTCGTTAATCAGCCCCGCCACGGACGAAGAGAGCAGCGCATCTTCAAGTGAGTTCACCGTGCCAACCAAGCTAAGCTCTTGATAAATGGGTTCACGGTTTACGCTGGCCAGTTCAACCCGTGGGGAGGATTGGGCCAGCGCAGTGCTGGCGAAGAGCGAACAGGCCAGTATCAGTAAAAACAGTATCAGCCAAAAAGAGAGGAGGCGGGCAAACGGAGGCACCGTCATAACAGGTTTTTTCCTAACATTAAGTGAGGGGCGGTTAAAGGCGCAGACGAGCAAAAGGTGCGTCTTGCTCATACTACCTAAGCGTATGCGTTGAAATAGATTAAAAGCATGAATCGCTACCATAGCGGGAAGCTACTGTGGCGGATGTGTGGCAACGAGACGCTTTATAAAAAAGCCCCGGCACAGGGCCGGGGCATCAAGTCAGCATTGAAGCAGTAAGAAACCTCAAACGTTAGAATTCGTAAGTGGCGGAGACCCAGAAACTGCGGCCATCTAGGGCAATACCGTCGGTGGCACGGCCTGTTTGCGTAAAGCGATAAGCGCGTAGAGTTTCGCCGTTATGCTCGAAGGTATCTGAACCCGTAAAATCTTTATCGAACAGGTTGTAGATGGTGCCGGTCAGGCGCACGTTGTCGCTGAAGCGGTAGGAGCTGCGCAGGTTAAACAGCTCGTAACCATCCAGCTTGTTGCCCAGCTGTTCCACCAAGGAGGCAGATTCACCGCTGATATCACCAACGAAACGCTCGCGGGAAGAGTAGTACTCACCTTCCAGCGTGGTGCTCCAGCGATCGTTGATCGCCCAGGTCAGATCGGCGGTCAGCTTGTGGTCAGGCGTGTTGGTCAGCACCTGGCCTTCATTATTTCCCGAGGTGATTTCTGAATCGGTGAAGGTGTAGCCACCGCTGATACGCCACGCCGGGGCAATTTGGTAGCTGGCATTCAGCTCAACACCACGGGTTTCGGCTTCGTCGATATTGGTCAGCTGGCCAAAGCTCTCCTGCTGGGTGAAGTTACCAACGCTCAGGCAGTTCGCCAGCCCGGCGTTCGGCGTATTGCCGTTGCTGTCCACGAATTGGCAGTTAGGAATGTCTGCCGCATCGGCAATGCGGTCGGTAAACTTGTTATAGAAAACGGTAGCTCCGGTAGAGAAGCCGTTTTGATTGTCGTAAATGGCGCCAATTTCGTAGTTGGTGCTTTTTTCTGGCTCTAGCGTCGGCGAGCCAAGTGTCACGGTGCGCCCCTGGGCGGTGAAACCGGTTACGCCATCATGCAGGTCATTAAGCGACGGCGTCTTATAGCCACGGCTTACGCCGCCTTTCAGCGTCCAGTTAGGTGTGGTGTTCCACACTAAATAGCCGCGTGGACTAAAGTGGCCGCCAAAGGCATCGTGGTGTTCATATCGGCCACCGAGTGTTAGCGCCAGGTCGTCGCGCAACAGCCACTCATCTTCGGCAAACAGCGCCCAGCTAGTTTGTTCAAACGGCTGGTTGCCTGCAGCGCCATCTTCTAATTCAGCATCAATGTACTGACCGCCAATGGTTGCAATATGATCGCCAATGGGGGCGACAAACTTGGTGTCGACGATAATGTCGCGGTTTTCCAGCAGGCGATCTTCGCCCCCTTGGGCCTCGTAACCATATTCAGGCGCACTGCCCGCTGGCAGGGTGCGGCCTAGGGTCTCAGTGACGTTGCGGGTAATGCTGCTTTCCCAGGTGCCTGCGCTATAGTGGCCGGTGTGGCCAATGGCGATTTGGTCGCGATTAAAACGCAGCTCGTCTTTATAGCCGTTCACCGTGCCGGGAGAGGGTTGGCCCGCGCGGTTGGTACCGTCTTGGGTGCCCAAGCGGTTATCGTCATTGGAGTACACCTGACGGGCGCGTTCGGCATCCAGCCAGAACTCGTTCGCCTCATCCGGGGTGACGTTTAAACGCCCACCGATGGAGTAAATACGTGCTTCTACAGGGCGCGGATCGCGGCCGGCGCTGTTTTCAACCATACGGTCTGAGCTATCGCGGTCAAACAGGCGGCCTCGCACCTGTAAGCCCACCGTGTCTTCCACCAGCGGCCCTGCGCTGTAGAGGTTAATCGCCGAGCTGTTGCCCGCATTGCGATCTTCCTGGAAGGTGTTTTCAACACTCACCGAGCCTGCCCAGTCGTCGCCAATGCGGCGAGTGATGATGTTAACGACCCCGCCCATGGCGTCAGAACCATACAGTGTCGACATCGGGCCACGAATGACCTCAATACGTTCAATGGTAGAGAGGGGCGGTATAAAACTGGTGGACGTTTCACCAAAGCCGTTCGGTGTGACGCTACCCGACGTGTTCTGGCGACGCCCATTGATAAGAATCAGCGTGTAGTCGCTGGGCATGCCACGGATAGAGATATTCAAACCACCGGTTTTGCCAGTACCCGCACG
The DNA here is from genome assembly GCF_025643255.1 of Halomonas sp. 7T. Classification (NCBI taxonomy): domain Bacteria; kingdom Pseudomonadati; phylum Pseudomonadota; class Gammaproteobacteria; order Oceanospirillales; family Halomonadaceae; genus Halomonas; species Halomonas sp. 7T. The sequence goes on from NZ_CP087112.1 coordinate 488,184, forward strand.
AACGTCGACGCCTGGCACGTCGGCAATTGCCTCAGCAATGTTTGCGAACTGTTTTTGCTCCAGCTCTTCACGGGTGACTACGGCAATACTCGCAGGGGCGTTGTTCAGCGTTTGCTCATAACCGGCGGCGGTGACCACCATGTTGTTAAGCTGAGTGCTGTTCTGAGTGGCCTCTTGGGCATGAGCCGTCGCAGTAACGCTGAGCGCGATGGCGCTTACGAGGGCGGTGCGAGTAAAGCGTGGCATGGCGATCCCCTGATATGAGTATTATTTACTAATGAAATTGATTATCAAATGAGTCGTAGATTCTAAGAAGAAAAGTTCCCACTTGCGAGGTTGTTTCATCGAACATTGCGTTGCGTTTAATGGAACAGGGTGCTTCAAGGCGCAATGCCCTCAGCGTTTTACCCTGCTGAGAAAGTGCCGAAGGCCAGGGTTGCAGAAACGGCAACACGCTATTCGTTGGAATAGAAGTGCAAGTGCTTTTGAGAATCGTTATTATTGGTGAGTTGTTTGTTAAAACAAAGCATTTCACTGGGCATTTCACTGGGAGAGTCACATGCGACACACGTTACTAAAGCGCGGTTTACTCGGGGTGCTGATAAGCAGCTTGCTGGTGGGCACCGCCCAGGCGCGCACGCTGGAGACCGCTTATGGTGACGTCGAGGTGGCGGATGCCCCCGAGCGTGTGGTGACGCTCTATGAAGGCGCGCTGGATGCTGCACTGGCGGCGGGTATTTATCCGCTAGGCGCAGTGACCACCCGTGGCGGCGATAATGTGGCGGCGTATGTGAACGACTACATCGAAGCACACGGTAGTGCGCGTCCAGAGATCGTGGGCGTAGTGCGTGAAATCAACATTGAAGCCGTGCTGGCCCAGCAGCCGGATCTGATTTTGGCCGCCCCGCAACTGCCTGACGCGCAGTACCAACTGCTATCGCAAATCGCCCCCACCGTGGTGCCCCACACGCAGCCGCTCGCCGCCGACAACTGGGAAGCCGAGGCGCGCCTTTTCGGCCAGGCTTTGAACCGTGAAGAGGCCATCGAAGAAGCCATTAGCGCCGTTGATCAGCGGGTAGACGCCATGGCGGACGCGGTGGCCGAGGCACAGATAGGCGACAACGCCTATCTGGTGCGTTGGATGCCCGGCGGCCCCATGGTGATGTCGGAAAACCTGATTGCCACCGGCCTGTTAGAGCGCGTGGGCCTCGATGTTCAAGGCGGCGAGCTGATTGGCGAGCGGGGCGTGCACAGTGACGTATTAAGCCTTGAAAACCTGTCTCAAGTAGACGGCGACTGGCTGTTCTTAGCCACGTTAAACGATGACGGCCAAGCGGCACTTGATAGCGCTAAACAGAGCGCTGCCTTCAACCGTTTGAACGTGGTGCAGAGCGAGCGAGTGGTGCCGGTGAACGGCCAGCTCTGGAGCAGCGCCAACGGCCCGCTGGCTGCCCAAGCGATTCTAGATGACATCGAGAAAGCCTTATTGCCGTGAACGATGCCGTGAACTCCTTTGCTAACGCTATTACTAACAATGCGAGTGGTAGGCGCTGCTCACCACGCACCTGGATGTTCCTTCTGCTCACCGCCCTTGTGGCGGTGAGCGTCGTTAGTTTGTTGATTGGCGCAGGCAGCGTTGGCCCACGCCAAGTGCTGGGGCTTTTAAGCGGAAGCGATCATGCGGAAGCGCGTTTTATCGTGTGGGAGCTGCGTGCACCGCGCACGCTGATAGGTATTGCGGTAGGCGTGGCGCTGGGCGTGGCCGGGGCGCTGCTGCAAGCGGTTTCACGCAATCCGCTGGCCGAGCCAGGGTTGTTGGGCGTGAGCGCAGGCGCTGCGTTTGCCGTTTCCCTGGCGCTGGTGTTAGGCGCCAGCGCCGCCACCCTACGTATTCCCGTGGCCCAGTTAGGAGCGCTCATCGGCTGCGTGTGTGTCCTCAGCGTGGCGCGGCTGCGCGGCGTAGGGAACGACCCGGTGCGCTTGGTGCTGGCCGGTGCCGCCTTCTCTGGGCTGCTGGGTTCGCTGAGCGCCCTGATGCTGCTCTACGACCAGCGCGCCGCCGATGAAATTCGCTTTTGGGTGGTGGGCAGCTTGGCCGGTAGGCGGCTAGACGATTTATGGGCGGTACTGCCGAGCCTGCTGGTCGCGGGGGCAGGCGTTGTAGTGATTGCCCGGCCGCTGGCCGCGCTGGCACTGGGGGAAAGGGCCGCGAGCGGTTTAGGGCACCGCCCTGGGCTGATTCGCTGGCTGGCCGTTGGCTGTGTGGCGCTATTAGTTGGCGCAGCCACCGCCATTGCTGGGCCAATTGCTTTTGTCGGGCTCGTGGTGCCGTTTGTGGCCAGGGCTATCGCCGGGCCGGATATTCGCCGCACGCTCTGGTTCTGCCTACCCATTGGCCCGCTGATTGTGTTAACCGCCGATATTATCTCCCGCGTTGTAGTTGCCCCTTCCGAGCTGCCGTTAGGCGTGCTCACCGCGCTCTGCGGCGCGCCGGTGCTGATCGCGGTGGTGCGGGCCAAACGCCTGCCCATGCTCTAACGCTCCTTTTGGTTATCTGATGCTATGAAAATAACGGCAAAACAGTTGCTCAGTGGTGTGGCGCTGCCCCACACCTCCACGGCTTATCATGAAAGCACGAGTGCCCAGGCGGTGGCTGCCCCGCAGGGCTACTGGCGTGCCGCGCTGCCCCGCTATGGGGTGAGCGTGCTGTTGGAAAAGCGCGCCGTGGCGGTGAACATGGGGCTTAGCGCCGCGCTGCTGGCCGCCTGCGTGCTCTATTTAAGCCTGGGGAGCGTGACGCTTTCTCCGAGTGCGGTGGTGGCTTCTCTAGTGGGGCAGGGCGATAGCATAACGACGTTTATGGTGCAGCAGCTGCGCCTGCCGCGCCTCATCGCCGCCTGCTTCACCGGGGCCGCCTTTGCGCTGGCCGGGGTACTGATGCAAACCCTGGCCCGCAACCGTTTGGCGACGCCTGGCATTATCGGGATTGATAACGGTGCCACCGCCTTTGCGGTTGCCTCGATTGTTGGGTTAGGCGTAGGGATTGCCCCGCCTGCCATGGCGCTGGCAGGCGCGACTACCGCCGCCGTGCTCACCTTTGGCCTAGCCGCAGGCAGCGGCACCCAGGGCTATCGTTTTATTGTGGCGGGCATCGGGGTGGGCGCCGTATTTGGCGCGGTGACGCAGCTAATGCTGGCGCGGGTAGCGATTGATACCGCCAACGCTGCCTACCCCTGGACCGTTGGTTCCCTCAATGCCCGCCCGGCAAGCGCAGTACGGCTACTGGGTATTGGCTTGGCGCTTGGGCTGGTGGCCTCGCTGGCGCTGGCCCGCTCGCTCACGCTGCTGCGCTTTAAGGATGCCATCGCCAGTGGCTTGGGCACCGCGGTGAAAGCGCGGCGGCTTCAGGTGCTGTTACTGTCAGTAGTACTCACCGCGCTGGCCGTTGCCGTGGCGGGGCCGGTTGGGTTGGTAGCGCTGATTGGCCCTGAAATTGCCCGCTCGCTCTCTAGCGCCCGCCATGTTCCCATTCTGGCCGCCACGCTGGCGGGGGCGTTAGTGATGGTGCTGGCGGATTTAGCGGGCCGCACGCTGTTTGCCCCCATCGAGATCCCCGTAGGGATTGTGACCGCCGTGGTAGGTGGCCCCTGGCTACTCTGGCTATTAATGCGCCCGCAACGGAGCCGCCCATGAACATATTACCCACGCTTTCCACCGATGCGCTCAGCATGAGCTACGGCCATCGCCAAGTGATTCGCGAGCTGGGGGTAAGCCTGCCCAGCGGACAGGTGACCGCCATCGTTGGCCCCAACGGCTGCGGTAAATCCACGCTGCTTTCCGGGCTTGCCCGCCTGCACACCCCCGACAGCGGAGCTGTGCTGCTCAATGGCCACGACATCGCCCAAATGCCTGCCCGCAAGCTTGCCACCAAGCTGGCGCTGCTGCCCCAAGAGGCGGTCGCCCCGGAAGGGCTGACCGTTACCGAGCTGATTCGCTTTGGCCGCCAGCCTCACCAGGGCTGGCTGCGCCAGTGGTCGTCGGAAGATCAACAGGTGGTAATGTATGCCCTGGCCGCCGCTGGGCTGGAAGCACTGGCCGACCGGCCGCTAGAGGCGCTCTCCGGCGGCCAGCGACAGCGTGCTTGGATCGCCATGACCATCGCTCAGCAAACGCCGCTTTTGCTACTCGACGAGCCCACCTCCGCGTTAGACTTAGGCCATCAAATTGAGGTGTTCGAACTGGTGCGCGACTTGGCCTGCCACGGCCGCACGGTGGTAATGGTGCTACACGACCTAGCCAGCGCCTGCCGCTACGCCGACCATCTGATTGCCATGCGCGATGGGCAGATTATTGCCCAGGGCGCGCCCGCTGACGTGGTGACGCCCGCGCTGGTGCGGGAGCTGTATCAGGTGGAGTGTACGCTGCTGCTCGACCCCGATACGGGAAGCCCCTTACTGGCCAACGTGCGCCGGGTGGCACAGCCCGCTTAATGGCGGCTAATGCTCGATAACAACGCTAGATAACAACGTAAAAGGAATCGATGTGGCTTCTTCCCCGACCCGCGCCGACAAAGCGTCCGTCAATCAAAGCTTCCACGCCTTAATGCGCCTGCTGCGCTACGCCAAAGGCTATCGGCGGCAAATTATCACCGCCACGATGTGCTCAATTATCAACAAGCTGTTTGATATCGCCCCGGAAATCCTGATTGGCGTGGCCATCGACGTGGTGGTGAACCAGGAAAACAGCTTTGTGGCGCGGCTAGGGTTTGAATCCCCCCAGGAGCAGATCACCATCTTGGCGTTGCTCACCTTCTTTATTTGGGCGGGGGAGTCGCTGTTTGAGTACCTGTTCCAAATCCTCTGGCGCAACTTGGCCCAGCGGCTACAGGCGGATATGCGCCAAGACACCTACGAGCACGCCCAGCGCCTTGATATGGCGTTTTTCGAATCGAAAAGCTCTGGTCAACTCGTGGCCACCATGAACGACGACGTCAACCAGCTAGAGCGCTTTCTGGACGGCGGTGCCAACGCGTTGATTCAAGTGGTGGTTACGGTAGTGGCCGTAGGCGCGGTGTTCTTCGTGCTCTCGCCGCTCATCGCGCTGCTGGCGTTTACGCCGATTCCGCTGATTATTTGGGGCGCGTTCTTTTTCCAGCGCAAAGCCGGGCCGCTGTACAGCGACGTGCGCGAAAAAGTGGGCGATCTTGCCAGCCGTCTTTCTAACAACCTCAGCGGCATTGCCACCATTAAAAGCTTCACCAGCGAAGCGCGGGAAGCCGAGCGGCTGCGGGATGCCAGCGAAGCCTACGTAGAAGCCAACCGTCGTGCGATTAAAGTCAGCTCTGCGTTTATTCCGGTGATTCGCATGGCGATTCTGGCGGGCTTTCTTGCCACCTTTACCGTCGGCGGCATGATGGCGCTGAACGGCAGCCTCAACGTGGGCGCTTACGGCGTGCTGGTGTTCCTGACCCAGCGCCTGCTGTGGCCGCTTACAGGCCTTGCTCAGGTGATCGACCTGTTTGAGCGCGCCATGGCCAGCACCAAGCGGATTCTGGATTTGCTCGAAGTGCCGATTACCGTGAAGGACGACAGCACCACGCCATTGGCGGCCCCCGTGAAAGGCGAGGTGCGTTTCGAGGCGGTGAGTTTCCAGTATGAGACGAGCCAAGTAGGCGTAAACGGCGTGGACCTGCACGTGCCCGCGGGCAATACGCTGGCGCTGGTGGGGGCCACCGGCTCGGGTAAGTCGACGCTTATCAAACTGCTGCTGCGTTTTTACGACCCCGCCAGCGGGCGTGTGCTGGTAGACGGGCAGCCTATCACCGACGTAAGCATGCACTCACTTCGCCAAGCCATTGGGTTAGTCAGCCAGGACGTGTACCTGTTTGAAGGCAGTATTCGCGACAACATTGCCTACGGCCAGCCGGATGCCGACGATGCCGCGATTATCGACGCCGCCAAAACCGCTGAAGCCTGGAGCTTTATTGAAACGCTGCCGCAAGGGCTGGATACACCGGTGGGTGAGCGGGGCGTGCGCCTTTCCGGTGGCCAACGCCAGCGGCTTTCACTGGCGCGGGCGCTGTTAAAAGACCCGCCGATTCTAGTGCTGGATGAAGCCACCAGCGCGGTAGATAACGAAACCGAAGCGGCCATTCAGCGCTCGCTAAAACGCATCGCCCACGGCCGCACGGTGATCATGATTGCCCACCGGCTCTCCACCATTGTGCACGCCGACGAGATTGTGGTGATTGAAAAAGGCCAAGTGGCCGAGCGCGGCACCCACGCCAGCCTGCTAGAGGCCAACGGCCACTACGCCGCCCAGTGGCGAGTACAAACCGGTGCCGCCCAAGCAGGCGATGTAGAAGCGTTTAGCCACTAAGCGCTCATCATTGGCTAAGCCAAGCGTTAGCGGTTTACCAGCAGCGCATTTAGCGTGACGGGCACATGCCCATCAATCTGCTGGTAGCCCAGCATCGACAGCACGGTACGCACCGTGCTGTTGGCCATCAGCGCGTTGCCATCCAGCGCCATGGGTTCGGCGTGGGTTACGCGCACCTCGTTTAACCCTTCGCGGGTAAAGCGCAGCGGCACCGCTTCTTCTTGGTTAATCAGGTCGGTTTGCACCCGGAAGGTGAGGGTTTCCACCATCGACTCGCCAATATCCAAGCCGTCTAACCGCTCCGGCGGCATTTGCGCCACCAGCGTGACCAGCGTGGTATTCGCCAGCAAGCTCACCCACGGCGGCAGCTCCCCAAAGCGATTAAGCAGATCGGTTTGGCTCAAGCGTAGCGGCAGGCGCAGCGTGCCATCGGCAGCAATATCACCCTGTAAATTACTCACCTGATGGTGATGGGTTTGCGGGGCCTCACCATCCAGTTGGGTAATCAACGCCTGCACCCGAGACTGGCCAGGATCAAGCTGCCAATCCGCCTGCACCGGCAGCGCCAACAGCAGTGGAAAAAGAACTATCAAAGCTTTCAAAGCGCGTCTCCGCATTAAGAACTCACTAGCAGACCCCAGGGGGTTCAATAAGTGCAACAAAAAAGTGCCGCTATCACCACAAGATACGCCATTAAGGGGTAGCCTCGCCCGAGCACATTCGCTATTATATGCACGCTTTTTGGGCCTATAGCTCAGTTGGTTAGAGCAGGGGACTCATAATCCCTTGGTCGTAGGTTCAAGTCCTACTGGGCCCACCACTTATCAATGATTTCCCCGCGCGTTACTCCTTTCTAGCTGTACTTTTACTAATAGTGTCAACAAAGTGTCCACGCACTAGAGCTTTAGCCCATACGTGACGGCTTGCGTTATGGGGCATGGGTGTTGTGTGCATGATTCGGCTATTCATAGTGGCATGCATCGCCGTTCAACATGATAGCGTTGTTAGCAACGTCGTAAGGGTAGGGGGCAGGGAAAAGGAGAGCTAAAGCGGTTATTGCCGATTTAAAATGCCGCTAATACCCGGGTATACAGCGCGCAATCTTCGATATAACACTCGCAGGAGGCTTCAACTAGGCTCGGCCGCTTTCGCGAATTGATACATCATAACATAAAGGTAGCTTTTAAGCCGTTGATATAGAACGGGGCTTTCCGTTAATAGCTGCTGGAACTGAGTGGCATTAATGCGCAGGGCGGTACCAGCCTCTTGAACGAGCGCTAGTAGTGGTTTACAGCATACGCTTAGCGAATTACATCACCTCATGGTGATTGAGTAGGCGGTCATACTCGGCTTTAACCACCGCGTAACATTCGCATACACGTGCCTCCAGCGCATGCCTATCGGTCACCGTGATATGGCCACGGTTATAGGAAATAAGCCCCGCCCTCTGCAGCTTACCAGCGGCTTCGGTCACTCCTTCACGACGTACGCCCAGCATGTTGGCGATCAACTCTTGGGTCATGATCAGTTTATCTCCCGGTAGCCGGTCAAGACTGAGCAGCAGCCAGCGGCAGAGTTGCTGGTCAACGCAGTGGTGGCGGTTGCACACGGCTGTCTGCGCCATCTGCGTTAATAGCGCTTGGGTGTAGCGCAGTAGCAAACGCTGCATCGGCCCAGCGCGGTAGAACTCGTTTTTTAGCAGCTGGCCCTTGAGTCGATACGCTTGCCCAGCGCTCTGCACGATGGCCCGGCTGGGGGTCGTTTCTCCCCCCATAAATAGCGAAACACCGACGACCCCTTCATGGCCTACCACGGCAATCTCCGTTGAGGCTCCATTTTCCATCACGCACAGCAGCGAGACGATGGAATCAATTGGAAAGTAGACGTGGCTCATTTGCTGGCCTGATTCGCATAGCGATTGGCCTAACGTCAGGGTAATCTTCTCCAAATGCGGCAATAGGCGATTCAGCTCCTCTTCTGGCAGCATGCCAAGCAGCGAGTTCTGCTGAAAGTTACGCGTTTTAAGCATTAAGTACCCCCGTTATTCGGAGCTGTCGCACAGTACTGGCGGCGGTCGCCTATCGGTATCAGGCGATTTGATATTGTTATGGGGCCATCCCAAGCCATATAGGTATGCCACCATTAAGTATAGAGGGCCAAAAGAGCATGCCTGCACGCTAGCACACATAGTTTTTTAGCGCGCTAATAAAAAATGTGCTGTTTTTAAAGGAGAGACGTGGCGAATCATGTGCTTCTACATGTTCGCCAGCGCACGGTGAGGCGCTGAGTTAGCCTCTAGTATCAGTTTCAGTGCGGCAATGGAGATGCCAAACAGGATGTTGCACTTTGCGCTGCAGGGAACGTAGCGCCCCCCCTTTTATCATTCGTTAGCTATTCATTGCTTCTCGTTCGTACCAAAGGGGTCATGAGATGCAGGTAACAATGCGCTCTATGTGCGCTTGCGCACAGAAACAGGGCTGATAGCTCTCATAGAGTTGAAACGGTGGCCGCAATATTGCTATTGCCAGTGCATGAATAGCATTCAGAATTTAAGGGATAGGGGTACTGGTTTTTATAAAAAGGAGCAGGCCCGTGGAATCAAAAGCAACCACATTAAGCGGCATCTGCCAAAGCAGTCATCATCAAAAGAGTGGGGGGCGTGCGAAGGCACACCACATCAACGTACGATTACGTGACGCCGAAGCAGCCCTCCAGGCTGTAAAGGAGTGGGCTCAGGTCACCCTGGACTCGATCGGTGATGCGGTAGTGACGACCGATTTGGTCTGTCGAGTTACTTATATGAACCGTGTGGCTGAGCGCCTGACGGGGTGGTCAAGCGTCAATGCGTTGGGTAAACCATTGGCTCAGGTCTTAATGCTGGTTGACGGAAAAACGCTTTTAAACGCAACGAATCCAGCTCAGCGCGCGATGGAAGAGAATCGCACCGTTGGTTTGGCGATGGATTGCCTGCTTATTCGTCCCGATGGCAGCCAGCTAGAAATTGAAGATTCTGCAGCGCCTATCCATGACCAAGACGGCTGTATAAAAGGGGCGGTGATTGTTTTCCACGATGCCTGCCAGTCGCCTATCCAGTCGTCTAAGCTTGCCTATCAGGCGCAGCATGACCCGCTTACCGGCCTGCCTAACCGTATCTTGCTGTCAGAGCGTCTTTCACGGGCGATTGGTTTAGCAAAGCGCCATCAGCACCAAGTGGCGCTCATGTATCTGGATCTTGACGCGTTTAAGCCCATTAACGACGCTTTAGGCCACGGAGTGGGGGATCGCTTGTTACAGTCGGTAGCTTACCGCCTCAGCCAATGTGTTCGGGATACAGACACGATATGCCGCCAGGGAGGCGATGAGTTTGTGGTGCTGCAGAGTGAAACTGAAAAGCCCCAGGATGCCATAACGCTTGCCCAGAAAATTCTTAGCGCGCTGGATGAGCCGCACCAAGTTGGTAATCACGCGCTGCGCATTACCACCAGTATCGGCATTAGCCTCTATCCCGACCACGGTATGGATGCCGGCACGCTGCTGAATAATGCCGACACAGCCATGTACCACGCAAAAAATAGCGGATGCAATCAATACCGGCTGTTTAGCGCTAGCATGAATGATTTGGTAGAGCAGCACAGCCATATTGAGTCGCAACTGCAGCGGGGCTTAAAGGATGGCGCGCTATTTCTCGATTTCCAGCCCAGGGTTGAACTCGCCACTGGCAAACTAATGTGTGCCGAGGCGTTAGTGCGTTGGCGGAACCCAACGTTGGGGCTTATGCAGCCATCAACTTTTTTACCCGTTGCGGAAACCCATGGTCTGATTGTCCCAATTGGGCATTGGGTGCTGCATGAGGCTTGCCGCCAACTACAGGCGTGGCGTGACGAAGGTAGAGAGATCGTGCCCATTGCGGTGAATATGTCGGTCATTGAATTACATGATAAACGCTTGGCTGCTTATGTGGCCGATGTATTGGCTAACACAGGCGTCGAGGCCCATTTTTTAGAAGTAGAAGTATCTGGCAGCAGCCTTGTTCACCACCTAAATGATGTCACAATCTCTACGCTTTCGGCTTTAAGGGCGCTAGGCATCCGGATTGCGATGGATGACTTCGGGGCCGGGGATACCAGCCTGACGCATCTGCAGCGCTTTCCTCTTGATACCATCAATATCGCCCCCTGCTTTGTGCAAGAGATGCTCAATAATCTCGGGAATGCCAATTTTATCAGGGCGCTGATCAGCTTTGGGCAGCAGTTATCTCTGCGAGTGATTGCCAAGGGTGTCGAGACAACCGCACAGTTTGAACATCTTAAGTTACATGGGTGCGATGGCGCTCAGGGCTTCTTATTCAGTAAGCCGCTATCGGCAAACGATTTTCGCTTATTGCTTGGCGCTGCGCCGCTTTCTGATCGTTTCAACTCTACGGACTAGGGGGCAAGCCAGGCTAGGCTAGGTAGAGGGGTAGGCGATAAAAAAAGCCGGGCACCTAGGGCCCAGCTTAAGCGTTCTACTATGAACGGTTGCTTCAGCTTTTAGCGTCTAATTACCGCCAGCGGCACCGCCTACAATACCGCTGCGAAAGCCGCCGTCGCTTGGGTTATTGGTGCGGTTTTTAAGGTGGTTGGAAACCGTATCCTCAGGTGAACCCGCCATTTCGCGGAACATACCCATTGAGCCAAGCAGCGCTGATGATTCGTAAGGCACAAACACGCGTTCGCCATCTTTCGCCATATTGGGTAAGCCTTTGATGTAGCTTTGCCCCAGTAGATAACCTACGACGGTGCGCTTGTTCTCTTCGCTGTCGCCGATGGCATTGAGTACCAGTTTGATGGACTCTTGCTCACTCTGAGCGCGTAAAATGGCCGACTCTTTATCACCCTGGGCGTTAAGGATAGCCGACTCCCGCTGACCCTGGGCCATGGCAATGGCGGCTGATTTTTCGCCTTCAGCTTCGGTAACCGTCGCGCGGCGCTTACGCTCGGCGGCCATTTGTAGGCGCATGGCCGACTCCACCTCGTCAGGCATGGCAATATCCTGAACCTCCACCCGGGAGATCTTGACACCCCATTTGGAGGCTGGCTCTTCCATGGCGGCTTGAATTTCGTTGTTGACCTCAGCGCGGGATTCAAACAGCTTATCCAGCTCCATTTTGCCGACCACCGAGCGCAGCGTGGTTTTGGCGAGGACTTCCACCGCTTGGCTCATGTTTTCGACTTCATACACGGCCCGCTTGGGGTCGATAATCTGGTAGTAGAGGGCGCCGTTGATGCGTACCGTTACGTTGTCCGTGGTAACCACCGGCTGGCCGGGAAAGTCCATCACCGTTTCACGGCGGTCGATGCGGAACTCTTCGTTCATAATGGGTTGGTAATCTTCGCCCATTTTTTTGTAGCGAATCATCTTGATGGCGCGGGGTTGTTCAATAAAAGGAATGATAATGTTGATACCGCTTTCCAGTACGCGGTGAAACGAGCCGAGTCGCTCTACGACCATTACTTCGGATTGGCGGATAATCACCAGCCCTTTAGAAATAATCACAATCGCGATGACGGCAATAATCAGGCTAATCAGTAAACCTGGGCTAATGGATAAGTCCATGAGGTCATTCATGCTTATGGCTCCTTGCGTTGGGAAAGATCATCCTGACGAGTTAAGTCTTCTGGCTGTGGCAGCATAATTAAGGCCGTCGTGCCCTCAAAGCGTTTGAACACTACAAGCGTCTCGGGCGGAAGTTCGGTTTCACCGCTTTCTACGACGCGTATGCGGTAAAAATCGCCGTTCACTTTGATACCCGTGGCGTTATCAAAATCGCGTCTTTGCGTTCTGTAGAGGTTACCTTTTTCAACCCCGGTGCCGGTGGTGCCGTAAGCCACGCCCTTGGGAGTAAAGCGCGGGCGAATCACCATCACACCGAGCGGTACCAACACGCCTGCGAAAACAGCCATGCTGACCAACTGCCAGGGTAGTGTGAAACCAAGGGCCGCAATGGCGGCGGTAAAAGCCGCCGCGATACCTAGTGCAAGCAGCACCATTGCCCCAGAGCTAAGTTCGGCCAAGCTCAGCAGCAGGGCGACAACCAACCAGCTATAAGCAGGGTCCCAGTCCATGTGTGCTCCTATGCAAACTATAAAGGGTGCTATCGCCAGAGTAACGCACTCGGAACCGCTTGACCTGTGGGTAGCCCATAGGTTTTAAACTTTAATGGTTGCTAACGCCTATTTCTCTTAGCGTTATCTGTTGTTTACAGGCTATTTCTTAAAGGAAAGGTGTTATGAGTTCCAATATGGCTGAGCGTTTACAAAACCGCTGGAAAATGATGGCAAGCGTATGTGCAGTGGCGGGGCTGTTGGTCGCTCCCACTGTTTATGCCCATCACCACGACACCGATAATGGCCATGCCGGTCATGGGCAGCACGAGAGCACTGGCCAAGACCACCGCGGCAACCCGGCGGTAGCCGCGTATCAAGCCGCCAACGACCGCATGCATGAAGATATGTCGATGTCATTCACCGGTGAGCCGGATGTGGATTTTGCCAAAGGGATGATTCCTCACCATGAAGGCGCCATCGCCATGGCGGAAATTGTTCTTGAGCATGGTGAGGACGAAGATATTCGCCAGCTGGCGCAAGAAATAATCGACGCCCAAGAGAGTGAAATCGCTTTCTTGCGTGAATGGTTAGCGCAACAGGGCCACTAAGCCGCTCCTAAACGCTTGCCGTCGTAACCTCAACAACTACCCACAAAGACGCTAGATAGGGTGCTATTCTTCCGGCTTAACTATTTTCCTCCTAACGAGGGTGATAAAGGAGAGCCGCGTGTCGGGTGTTATTTACTGGTTGGATATGGCGGGGGTGATTGTATTTGCCCTTTCCGGGGTGATCTTAGCGTGCCGTTCGCGGATGGACCCGTTCGGCATGCTGGTATTAGCCGCGGTCACCGGCATTGGTGGCGGCACCCTGCGTGATTTAGTACTCGGCGTGCGGCCAGTGTTTTGGGTGACAGACCCTACCTATCTATGGGTTGTTTTCGCCACGGTAGGCGTGTCGCTGATTGGGTTTCACTATATCCACCGTTTGTCCCGGGGCTTTTTACCGGTTGCGGATGCCTTTGGGCTTGCACTGTTTACCGTGATAGGTACGCACAAAGCGCTGTTGTTGGGGGCGCCTGGCGTGGTGGCGGTGCTAATGGGGATGATGACCGGCGTGGCGGGCGGCATGATTCGTGATGTGCTGGCCCAACGAGTGCCTATGGTGCTGCGGGAAGAGATTTATGCCACCGCCTCCTTGGCGGGAGGAGTTGTGTATGTGGCACTGCATACGCTTGGCGCGCCGCTTACTGCCACCATTGCGGCTTCCCTAATGGTGACGTTAGGGCTGCGGTTAGCCGCTATTCATTGGCACTTAGCGCTGCCCGTATTTGCTTGGGTAACGCTGCCGCCGAAAAACAACGATGCCGCCGCGCCACTCTCTACCCCTGAAAAAGCCAAAGAGCGGGTGCGCATTATTCGGCGAGAGCGGACCCGCCGCTAGTTGTTGGTAGTTGAAAGCTACACCCACGCTCTGATCCTTCAGGGCCTGGGAAAGCGCTGTGCTTCCCGCCAGCGCTCAAACCAGCGCCTTGGCTGCCATACGCGTAAAGAAGGCTCGCTATCGACCAGTTCGACGCCAACGCCCACTGACCCCAACTGTGCATACAGTGCGCCATTAGCGCTTTTATCTGCCAATACCACATCAGAAAGCAGTAATAGCGGGCCGCCGGTGAGCGTTACATCCTGCAGGCTAATCTGTTCGCCGTTAATGCGTAGCTGCGCGGTGCCATCAATATGGCGCACGTTTAACAATCGGCCTAGCCAGTCACTTTCTCGGGCGCGGGTTAGAAACAGCCTGGCCAACAGGCCGGAATCGCGCATGCTAAGGCGCAGTTGGCTGCTTAAACGAACGGGGTCATCCCACTCCAACTCTGCTTCATCCATGGCGAGCTGTACCCACCAGCCGGCATCCTGCGCACCAGCCTCACTTTGCCGGAGTACGTTTTCAAGGCGCAAAAACGAGTCATCGGCGGTAAAACGTCGCGTTTCAAGGTCGCCCTCGGTGAGCTGTAAGCGCAGCTCCACATCTCCCCGTAAATGCTGCTCAAGCAGCGCCAGCTCTGCCCCAAAAGCGCGCAGGTGGATCTCTCCCTGGGCGGTTGACCCCTCTAATAACCACTCGCTGGAGAGACTGGCTTGACCCCCGAGTAGTTCGACCCCTGTATCTTCCGGCAGGTAGTGGTTATAGCGGGTGAAGTCGGGGACTTCGGTAATAGGTAGTGCGATACGGGTGGTGAAGTATCGGGGTTCAGGGGACGCCAGTACATCGCTAAAGCGCTCGGTTTGGGTGGTCAGTGCAAAATGCCGACCCTCCAGGTGAGGGCGCTCATCGCCTTGGCGGCGAAGTGAAAAGCGAGGAATGCCGAGCGAAAGCTGCGCCTGCTCGGCCGTGTCGAGTTGCGCCGTTAGCTCACCTCGTCCGGTGGCGAGGTAGTCTAAAAACGCGACTTCAAGCTGGTTGGCGTTCACCCGTAGGCGAGTGGGGGAAAGTAGGCGGTTATCGCGAAACGCCCCCTGGGCAAATAGCTGGCCGTCACCGGAAAGGGCCAGGCCGTGGGCATCAGGAAGAAACGCATTTAAAAAGCCTAGCCGCTGTACGCTGCCTTCCAGTACAAACTCGCCGCTGAGGGTATCGTGGTTCTGAAAGCGTCCTTCACGTAGCACAAGCGTGCTTTCCAAGCGCTCGCTGGGGGCTTGGATGTCGGCTATTTGCCAACTTAAGCGTGTTCCGCTGAGATCCAGCGCTGAGCCATCCGTGGTGGCCCGGTGAATATTCAGATGTAGCTGGGCATCGCTTTCCAGGGTGCCGGAGCGTTCATTGTGCTGCCAGCGGGTGGTTAGCTGCTCGCCTGCAAGGTGTATCTCGCCGCTTAGCTCGGCGGTGGTAAAGGCAAGCTCGCCACGGCTGGCTGCTTGGGCGCTGAGTAGCTGAAGCGGGCCGGGGCTGGGCAACACGGCACCTAGATAGCTTTGCAGCACGCTGATATCCGGTAGGCGCGCGTCCTCCCAATTTAGTTGGCCAGAAGCTTGCTCTTGCGCGTGCTCCGGGTCAATTGGGCTACGTGCTTCCAGCGTGATGTCGGCATCTGCCAGTAGCGTTTGTTGGCGGTGTCTGAGCGTGGCATCACTGAGTACGAGCGTGGCATTAAGGGTTTCATCGGGAGAAAGCGCTGCTGTTAGTGAGCCATCGCCCTGGGCAGAAAAATCAAGCAGCTCAGCGCCCAGCGTTTGGGCTTGCACCTTAAGTGAAGCCTGATGAGGCCGCGAATCGAGGAGGGTGGCGCTGGCCTCGATATGGCCGCTACCGGAGAGCCGTATTCCTTGGCCCTCAACGGTGTGGGCGAGGTAGCGGTCCAGCATATCTAATCGGGTGACATTGCCCTGTATTTCCACGCTTACGTCGGTGGGAAGGTCTAGCTGGTCGAGATGCCGGTTGGGCACGCTGGTGGCTAAACGTAGCTGGGTATCGGTGGCGTAGGTGTGTGTGTCGGCAAGTACGACCTCGTTTAGCTGGGTTGAAAAATGCAGCTGGTCAGCCTCTACGGATAAGCGCACCTGCCCTTCACCGCTAGCCGTGTGGTGGGGCGGTGGGGCGTCGGGCATTAGCCAGCGGCGGGTTTCCTCGGTTGGCCGCAGGCGCTGCTCGTCAAGGGTGACACGCAGAGTAGGGGCATCCAGAATCAGCTCGCTGTCAGGTTGGAATTGGCCGTTCGCAAGATTAAGTTCACCTGACAAGGCGCCACGACCATTCAGCGTTAACCAGGGCAGCGCTTCTAAATAGGGCATGAAAACATCCCAAGCGTCTGCTTGGGCGTTGATAGAAAGCTCTGCCGAAAAGGCGCTCAGCAGGGCTGCTGTTAACTCATTACTTGATGGCTGTGTCGTGACGAGTGGCTCAAGCGTGGCATCAGCACGCAGATTGATATCGCGTACCAGCGTGGCTTGGTCACTTAAGCGCAGCAAGCGCCCTTGGGTAATGTCTAACGATGCGCTGGGAACCGCCAAGTTGTCACGGCTTAATTGGGTGTTGCTCACCTGCAGCTGGCCTTCCGCTTCTAGGGCAATATCGCCCACGGTTAGGCGGCGAATACCCAATGCATCCAGCGCCTGTATATGCAGCTCGCCACGCAGTAGCCCCAGCAGCGAGAGGGAAAGCGTGGCCTGGCGGGCTTCCACTGCAATGGGAAGTGCGCTGTCATCGCGCGCCAGGTAGAGATTTTCCACCTCCCAGCGCCCAGGGTGAAGGCTGGTCGCGTCTGTCCAGCGGATTTCCACACCGTCAATCTGTGAGATGCGCTGGGGTAGCCACTGGCTATTAAGCAGCCATGTACTGCCTATTAGCCATGTTAAGGCGACCAGCAGGGCGCTTAGCAGAGTGATTACGAGCAGGCGTGGCAAGCGGCGCGGCGCGTGTTTCGTGTTCGTCATACGGGCTTCCTAGCAGGTGACTCCTTTTGGCGCATGTTTTATGGCATTATGCGCGTCGTAAGGCAGTGATGGGTTTTCGATTTCAACGCTAGGCAGGCAGCAAAGCCATGTTCAAGGATTTTTACGCGCAGCGCGGAGAGTATGTGGTGATCTCCGCTGAGCAGGCCAGCCGCTTCGCTAAGGGCGTGGCCGGTGATTACAACCCAATTCATAATCCGGATGCGCGGCGTTTCTGCGTGCCGGGTGACCTGCTGTTTACGCTGGTGCTGGTAAAATTTGGGTTGTCGCGACAAATGGAGTTTCGCTTTACCAATATGGTGGGCGCCGATACGCCAGTTATGTTTAGTGAAGTAGACAATGGCGATATTCACGTTGTTGATGAAAGCGGCAAGTGCTATTTACAGGTAACGCGCAGTGGTGAGGTTACCCGTGAAGAGGCCGCAGTTGAAGCGTTTGCCCGCTGCTACGTTGCGTTTTCAGGCAAAAATTTCCCGCATTATTTGAAGCCGTTGATGGAGCAACATGGGGTGATGTTTAATCCTAAACGCCCGCTGGTCATTTACGACAGCATGGGGTTTTGCTTAGAGCGCTTAGACGGTTTTGCACCTGGATTGGCCCTGACCCGCTCCTCCTTAGATGTTCAGGGTAAGCGCGCCGATGCGCTGCTAGAGTTTTCGATTGAATCGGCAGGGGAAGCGGTGGGGGTGGGCTCCAAAAAATTAGTGGTTAGCGGCCTGTGTGACTACGACGCCGCTGAAATGGCCGCCATTGTTGACGAGTTTTATCGGTTAAAAGCAGCTTATGAAGCTGCCTAAGCGTTGTTAAACGCGTTGTTAAACAGTGGGCTAGGCCACTACCGTGACCGGGCAGGGGGCGAGCTCAATGACTTTTTGGCTTACGCTGCCTAGTAACGACTCCTGAAGATACCCCAAGCCCCGGCGACCCATCATAATCACGGGGCTGTCGGGGCATTGCTCAGCTTGCTCAATAATGGCCTCGGCGTAGCGCTCATCCTGTAAAAGTTGCTCGGTGACGCCCGCTGGAACCTCTCCTAACATCTCGCGGGTACGGCGAAAAACTCGTTGCGCTTCGTTCTCGTCGCTGTCCAGTAAGGGTTGTGACCCTGGGAGTTGGCAAAACAGCATCTCAACGCTGATGTGACCGCTGCGTGCCAGGTCGCCCGCTAATTGTGCGGCCGCGTCGCTGTGAGAAGAGCCATCCACCGGCAATAAAATACGCCCAATCTTTGCGGATTCAATACGATTGGCGTCGGCATGGATGATGGTAACCGGCCCACGGGCACGATGAACCACCGCATTGCTCACGCTCCCTCTTAGCCATTTACCCACCTCGCTAAGGTGACGGGCACCCATGACGAGCAACGTCTTTGAGTGCTGGCGGGCGTGTTCCACAATGATGCGTTCTGGCTGGTTTACAAACCCTTTGTCGTGCAGGCGTACCTCTTCAACGGTGAGCGACGCTGTAAAAGGCAGTGCCGTTAACTGCTGATGTGCGGCTTGAAAAACAGCGTTAGCTTTTGCATCTTGCTGGGCGCGGTCATGGTCGGCGCTAATCTCGCGGTTACTGGGCACATCGCTGAGCTCGGCGGGATTGAGCGGCAGGACATGAATCAGCTGTAAGGTGGCATCGAGTAGACTGGCTAGCAGAGCAGCATGGTGGGTGGCCGCTGCCGCTGCTTCGGAACTATCAACCGCTACCATCACCATGGATATTTGTTCGCTCATGCGTGTAGCTCCTTGTGGTTAAGAGCGTAATTTTTATAGTCGATAGCCTATCTCAGTCGCGCTTTAATATCTGCGTCAAGCGCAGTAAAGTTTTGCCATCCCGTTAACGGCAGCGGGTGCCATTAACGCAACCGCTAAGGTATTCTCAAAGCTGACTAATTAAAAAAACACCCAAAGCGCTAATATGGCGCTTTGTCTGGACAACGAGGCTTTGCATGAACCGAATGAAAACGCTGACGCTCGCCTGCGCTGCAGCCGCCCTGGCCGTTTCCTCTGTTAGCGCTCAGGCGCGTGATTTCCGTTTAGGGCTGATCACCCCCGCCCAACACCTGTGGTCCACCGAAGCCGAAGCGTTTGCGCAAACGTTAAACGAACGCTCCAATGGTGAGCATAGCGTAAGCGTGTTTCCTGCACAGCAGCTGGGCAACGAAGCGCAGATGGTGCAGCAACTGCAAACCGGCGCGCTGGACATGGCCTTTCTGACCATCGCCGAAATCTCCAACCGTATTCCCGACTTTGGTGCGCTCTACGCCCCCTACCTTGTCGATGACGTGAACCACGCGGCGCGCCTGCTGCGCTCCGATGCCGCCGGTGAACTGCTGGACTTAATGCCAGAAGGCGTGGGGCTGGTCGGTGTCGGTTACGGCATGGTGGGTATGCGCCAAGTGCTGAGCCGCAGCCCCATTGAAAGCGCTGATGATTTGCAGGGGCAACGGCTGCGTATTACCCCCTTCGAGCCCATCCGTGACTTCTACACAGCGACTGGCGCGGCGCCTGCCCCGATGCCGCTATTGGAAGTGTACGACGCGTTGGCGAACGGCCAAGTCGATGCCATCGATATGGATTTCGACTCGATTCTAATTTTGAAATTCTACGAGCAGGCAAACAACCTACTGATTTCCAACCATATGATGTTCCCCATGGTGGGGGTCGTATCTGGGCGGGTATGGCGCGAGCTCTCTGAAGAGGATCGCGAGCTGATTGATAACGCGATGGCCGAACACCTGGAGAACGTGCTGACCGGTTTTGAAGCGAAGGACGCCGCCCAGGAAGAAGAAATTCGCGCGCTGGATATTAATATCGTCGAAGCCGATGCCGAGTTCTTCGCCGAGGCGATTGCCGAGTGGGAACGCATCTGGGCACCGAAAGCGCCCATGCTGGAAACCCTGCGTGACGAGGCGGATCGCCTGCGCGACGAGTAATCTTTAACGCCAAATAAGCCGTTGATAAAGGCCTTAAATCATCATGTTGCAACGCCTTTCCAAAGGGCTTGCCCGCTGCGAAGAGATCACCGCCGCTGCCCTGGCAGCGGCGGTGACGTGTTTAATCCTCACGAATATCGCCTTTCGCGTGCTGGGCAGCCCGCTTTATTGGGTCAGTGAATTGGCGATTTATGCCATGATCTGGATGACTTTTTTGATTGCCGGGGCCGTGCTCAAACGCCGCCAGGGCATCGCGGTAACGCTGGTCAGTGACCTGCTGCCGACTCAGGGTGGAAAGTTAGTGGGCGTCGCGGTGGATGCCATGGTGCTGCTGTTTGCGCTGCTGTTGGTCTGGCTCTGCTGGCGCTGGTACCAGCCGCTGACGCTGGTCCAAACTGGCTTCGATACCCGGGCTTTTCAGGGGCAAACGTTCAATTTCATCTATGCGGAAAATACCTCCACCCTGGGCATTAAAAAGTTCTGGGCGTGGCTGATTGTGCCCTGGTTTGCGCTCTCGCTAAGCCTGCACGGCGTGGCGAATCTGGCACAATCGCTGAGGGCATTGAGGGAGCGCGTATGACGGTCGTGGTGTTCTTGCTGCTGCTACTAGGCGCGGTGCCCATTGCGCTGGTGCTGGCGCTTACGGCGATGTGGTACATCCAGGCCTCCGGTAATACGGTGCTGTTTGACTCTTACCCGCAGCAACTGTTTAGCGCCATCGAAAGCTACGGCTTGCTGGCGATACCGCTGTTCATGTTGGCCGGGGAGTTAATGAACGAGGGCGGGCTGACCAAGCGCTTGATTGCCCTCGCGCGGATTCTGGTGGGGGGCTTTCGCGGCGGCTTGGCCTACATCAACCTGGTGGCCAATATGATGATGGCGGCAATCATTGGCTCGGCGGCGTCACAAATCGCCATTATGTCCCGCGCCATGGTGCCTGCTATGGAGCAGGAGGGCTACGACAAGCCCTACAGCGCGGCGATTACCGCCGCTGGCGGGCTGCTCTCGCCGATCATTCCACCCTCCATGCTGTTCGTGCTGTTTGGCGTGATGGCCCAGGTACCCATTGCGGAGATGTTTATCGCCGGGCTGCTGCCGGGGCTACTGCTGGGCGCAAGCTTTTTTGTGGTCATCGCCGTGGTGGGGCTCGTGCAGCAATACCCAAAAGGAGAGTGGCCTAGCCGTCAACAGGCACTGCACGATGCGCTGTGGGGCATGCCTGCGCTGCTGATTCCGGTAATTATCATTGGCGGTATTTTACTGGGTATCGCCACGCCCACGGAGTCGGCGGCGCTGGCGTCACTAGCGGCGCTATTGATGGGGCGCTTTGTGTATGGCGACCTGCGTTTGACGCAGCTCCCGCAGGTGCTTACCCGCACCGCGATTAACGCTGGGCTGGTGATTATGTTGATTGCAGCGGCAGGCGTGTTTGGGTGGGTGGTGATTTACGAGCAGCTGCCGCAAATGGCCGCCGCGTGGATTGCCGCGCTGACCAGCAGCCCGTTTCTGTTTCTGCTGCTGGTGATCGGGGCGCTGCTTATTGTTGGCATGATCATTGATGGGATTGCCGCGCTAATTCTGGTGGTGCCTATTTTGATGCCGATTGCTCAAAGTCAGTTTGCGATTAGCCCCTACCAGTTTGGCGTGGTGGTTTGCTTAACCCTGGTGATGGGGTTACTTACCCCGCCGGTGGGAGCGGGATTGTTTATCGCATCTTCGATGACCGGCGCGCCGCCGCTGAAAATCTTCCGGGCGCTGCTGCCCTTTTTGTTGGCCACCCTGGTGACGCTGGTGCTGCTGGCGTGGCTGCCGTGGTTAACCAACGGGCTCATTCAGCGATAAAGACCGCTTGGGCACAGTTTAAGCCGTGCCCAAGCGCTCCGTGAGCGGCATCACATCAACCTCCACTTCGAGCTTGTGGTCACCTCCGCCGTTCATCACCCCTTTGAGCGGTGCTACATCCGCGTAATCTCGGCCCCAGGCCAGCACCGGATGCTGCTCGCCAGCCACCGTGCCGTTGGTCGGGTCGAGCGCCAGCCAGCCCCAGCCTGGAATCCAGGTGGCCAGCCACGCGTGGGAAGCATCGGCGCCAATCAGCCGCGGCTGCCCAGGCGGCGGCTGGGTTTCCAAATAGCCGCTCACGTAGCGTGTCGCTAAACCCACCGAGCGCAGTGCGCCAATCGCTAGGTGGGCAAAGTCTTGGCATACGCCACGTCGGTTGGCGAGCACTTCGCTTAATGGCGTTGCCAGCGTGGTGAAGCTGGGGTCGTACTCGAAGGTGTCGTAAATCAACTGATTGAGTGCCAGCGCGGCATCAACCAGCGGGCGGCCAGGCGTGAAACAGCTGCGGGCAAACGCCGCCAGCTCGTCGTTACGACGAATAAACGGTGAGTCGAGCCGGTAAAGCTGCATATCGAAGCGGCTATCGTGACGTAGCTGTTCGGCCACGCTCTCCCAAGCGGGAGAGCTGCCGGGCAGAGGCTCCAGGGGTTGGGTGTTGAGCGGTGTGACGACGGTTACATCCAGCGTTTGATGCACGTCTTCCAGGGCAAAGTAGAGCACTCGGTTGCCAAACACGTCGCGGCGTTCTGCCTGTACCTGGGGCAGCGGGCTGATCGTCAG
The DNA here is from genome assembly GCF_025643255.1 of Halomonas sp. 7T. Classification (NCBI taxonomy): domain Bacteria; kingdom Pseudomonadati; phylum Pseudomonadota; class Gammaproteobacteria; order Oceanospirillales; family Halomonadaceae; genus Halomonas; species Halomonas sp. 7T. The sequence goes on from NZ_CP087112.1 coordinate 510,644, forward strand.
CTCTGACGCACCACACTGCTGGTGCTGGGTTTTGCGCGGCAACACTCTGGCCTCGCTATGGCAGAGCGTCACCGGAGCGCTGTAGTGATAGCGTGTGGTGTGCCGCAGCGTGTAGTTCATTCGTTGAGCTCCATGCTGACAAGTTGGCGCGGCCGCTCCACATGGCTGAAGTGGCTGTGGCTAATCGCATCGGAGAGCGCATTGAGTGGGGCAATCAGCGCGTCCAGCAGTTGCTCCAGCGCGACCTGGGCATCTGGGGTGTCGGCCAGATGGCTTAATCGGTCAATATCGGCGAGATGCAGTGCGGCGTTGGCTTGAATGAGCAAGCGTCGTTCGGCATTACGATAGGGGGATGAGCTGCCGGGCAGCCGGTCCATCTGTCGTTCCAAGCGCTTGAGCATATAACCCACCGAGCGTGGATTGGTCTCATCGAACAGCAGCAGGTCTAAAATCGCTTCTGGATGCAGCTCGCTACGGTAGCGCCGCCGGTAGGCGGTAAAGTTATCGGTAGTGGCAAGCACTACTTCCCACAATGCCAGCCCCGGTGAGTGGGGCGCGTTGAGGGTGAGTTTGAGCAGCGACAGCAGCCCCAGCACCCTATCCAGAAAGCGGCCAATATCCATAAACCGCCAGCCGTAGTGGTGGGGCATGGTTTCATTACACAGCCCGAAGAACGCGGCAATCTGCGCAGACAGCCCTTCGCAGGCACGCCGAGCGGCGCTCGGAGCCAGCCTGGGATTAAGAGCGTCCATCTGTTGGCGTAGCTGGTGCGCTACCCGCCATGAGTCATCGCCTAAATGATCGCGCACGCTGCGAGCATTGCGCAGCAGCTGGGTAAACAGCGGCTGCAGAGCCTGCGGGTCGTGCTCATCGAACTGAGTCAACAGCGCCGTGCGTTTCTGCGCAAAGCCAACGAGCGGCGGTTTGGCGCCCTCACCGTCATGCTCGAGTGTGGTGATCTCCAATGCCAGCAGCAGCTCATCCAGCAGCTGGTCGGCGATTTCGTCCTGGTCGTACTCCATGAGCCGCATCAGTGCTTCACGCAGCAAGCGGGCGCGGGCGTCTAAGCGTTCGCCGTAGCGCCCCAGCCAAAACAGGCTTTCGGCCACTCGGCTGGGAAGGTCGGTGCCATCGCGGGTCGCCACCACCGGGCCACGCGCCTGGCGTAGCTGGCTCACATGGGGCTGAGGCGTATTCGCCGTGATCCAGACGTCTTTAACGATAGGGCTACTTAGCGAAGGTGAACCAGGCGCGCCAACCCACGCCAGCCCGCCGGGCATGACGTGATAGTCGCTTGACTGCTGGCGCTGTGTTGCGACGCTGCTGGGCATTCGCGAGACAAAGCAGCGCAGGTTCAGCGTCGCCGGTGACAAGCGCTGCATGTTGGCATCGAACACCGGCGCTGAGGCCGAGCGGGTGCTGGCATCGGCATTGGGCAGCAGCAGCGGTTCACCGAGCAAATGCTGGCAAAGCGCAGGTAGGTACGTGGCCAGCTCGGCCATTTCCAGCACGCCAACGCCCAGCGCATTCGATATAGCCACACCGCTGGCACGGGTGGCTTGCAGCAGCCCTGGAACGCCCAATTGGGAGTCGCCGCGCAGCTCCAGCGGGTCGCAATAAGCGTCGTCGCAGTGGCGCAACACAACGTCCACTGGCTGCAGTCCTCCTAACGTGCGCAGCCATAGCTGGCTATCGCGCACCACCATGTCCTGTCCTTCGGCGAGGTTGATATTCAGGTAGTTCGCAAGGTAAGCGTGCTCGAAGTAGCGCGGGCTGCCGGGGCCGGGAGTGAGCAGTACGATGGTCGGGTTGTCGCGGTGCTGGTAGGCCAACGCCGTGAGGGTGCGGTGGTACTTATCCAAGAAGCCCGCTAGCCGCTTGAGCGGGGCGTTACGGTACATCTCTGGCAGGGCGCGAGCCATCAGAATACGGTTTTCCAGCGCAAAGCCGGTGCCCGACGGTGCCTGCAGGCGATCGCCCATTACGCGCCACTGCCCGTTGATATCTTGAATGACATCGATACCGTGGAAGCTAATCGCTGGGCGGTCGCTGGGCTGCGAACCGTGGCAAGGCAGCAACAAGTGGGGCGAGGCCAGGATGGCTTGGGTAGGCAACAGCCCTGCATCAAACAGCGTGCGCGGACCGTAGATATCTTCATACAGGGCATTGAACAGGCGAGTGCGCTGGGTCAAACCGACCTCTAGCGCTTGCCACTGCACCTGATCAATCACCCAAGGGAGTGGGTCGAGCCGCCATGAGCGCCCCTGGGTGTCTTCGTGCATGTTAAAGATCACGCCGTTTTCCGCTAGCAGGCGCTGAATCTCTTCATGCTGCTGGTGGCGGCCATCCGCGCCGAGTGCTTCCAGCGCGCCGAGCAGGCCCTGCCAGCCGGGGCGCAGTTGTCCCTGCCGGTCGAGCATCGCATCAAACGTGCTGGGCTGTCCCTTGCCTAGCTGGTTCAAGTAATCCTCAACAAGCCCGGCAGCGCCGAGCTCAAGCAGTGAGGGAGAGACAGGGGCGGTCATGAGCCTATTTGTCCTGAGCGTGTGGGGGGCGGATTATCCTGCAGCTAGCGCGGATAAGAAAGCATTAGCCGCTCCATTAGCGTGGGCGCCAGCGTAAATCCAGCGTGCAGGGCAGCTCCTGGCTTGGCATTTCGGGCGTGGGTGCCTGGTAGCCATGGCCGTGACCGCTATCGCTAAACCGACCTAAGCGGCGGGCTTCTGCTTCAAACGCATTCACCGGGAAGGTTTCAAAGCTGCGTCCTGTGGGATGTACCACATAGTAAGTGCAGCCTGCGACTGAGCGTTGGTTCCAGGTGTCGATGACATCGAACACTAGCGGCGCGTGAATCGGAATCTGCGGATGCAGCGCAGAGGGCGGTTGCCAAGCACGGTAGCGCACCCCCGCCACGGCTTCGCCGTTGCGTCCTGTGGGCGTAAGGGGCACTTGCCGACCGTTACAGGAAATCACATAGCGGTCGCCGCTCATGCCGCTCACTTTGACCTCTAAGCGCTCCACCGAGGAGTCGACGTAGCGCGCGGTGCCGCCAGCGGTGGCTTCCTCACCCAGCACGTGCCAGGGTTCGATGGCTTGGCGAAGCTCGATCGAAAGCATCGGTGTGTGTAGCCGACCGTGCACTGGGAAGCGGAACTCCAAAAACGGCGCAAACCAGGCAAGTTCAAACTCAAACCCGTGATGGCGCAGGTCGCTGAGCACATCGCTGAGGTCTTCCCATAAATAGTGGGGCAGCATCCAGCGGTCTTGCAGGGCGCTCCCCCAGCGTACCGGCTTAGCGCGATATGGTATTTTCCAGCAGCGGGCCACCAGCGCACGAATCAGCAGCATTTGCATCAGGCCCATGCGCGCGTGGGGCGGCATTTCGAAGCCGCGCAGCTCTAACAGCCCCAGACGGCCGCTGTCGCTATCCGGCGAGTAGAGCTTATCGATACAGAACTCTGCGCGGTGAGTGTTGCCGGTTAAGTCGGTGAGCAGGTGGCGCAGCAAACGGTCGACCAGCCAGGGCTGTACCACCTCGCCTTCGGGCATTTGCTGCAGGGCAATTTCCAGCTCGTAGAGCGCTTCATGGCGCGCCTCATCGACCCGCGGGGCTTGGCTAGTGGGGCCAATGAACAGCCCGGAGAAGAGGTACGAGAGGCTAGGGTGGTGCTGCCAGTAGGTGACCAAGCTGGCCAGCAAGTCGGGACGACGCAAAAATGGAGAGTCGTCTGGGGTGATGCCGCCTAAGGTAACGTGATTGCCGCCGCCGGTGCCAGTATGGCGGCCGTCCAGCATGAATTTTTCGGTGCCAAGGCGCGCCTGTCGTGCCTCGTCGTAGAGCCGCTCGGTCTGCGCGACCAGCGTTTGCCAACTGGCGGCGGGCATGATGTTGACTTCGATAACACCGGGATCGGGGGTAATCTGGAAACTCTCCAGGCGTGGATCGCGGGGCGGCGCGTAGCCCTCGATCATGACTGGGCAGGCCAGCGTGCGGGCACACTCTTCGATGCTGCTGAGCAGGTCGAGATAGTGTTCGAGCTGGGTGAGTGGCGGCAGGAAGATATGTAAACGGCCCTCGCGGGGTTCGATACATAAGCTGGTGTGAATGATCTTATGGTCACGATCCTCCACCGCGCTTGGCTGCTGCTGAACCGACTCGCCTTCCGGGTGGCTATGGCTTGGATGCGTGGTGTGGCCCAGGCGTTCTGCGCTGGTAAAACGGTGCTGTTCGGCGTTGCGGCGGGCTACTTCGCCGTGAATGTCGCCAAGTACCGGGCGCGGGGCAAACAGCGACTGTGGCTGGGGCTGGTCTTCCGGGTCGGCCCAGGGTAGCGCAGAGAGCGGTAATCGAAGGCCCATGGGCGAGTCACCGGGCACCAGGAAAAGGTGGTCGCGCTTCAGCGGCCAGCGCCCGCTTTCCCAGCGATGCGATTGGGCAATGGAGTGGCGCAGCGGCAGGGCATAGCCGACCACCGCGCTCAAGTCTTGTTCCAGCAAGCGTGCTAGGCGGTGTCGTTCGGCGTCGTCTTTTAAGTCGGCCTGGCGCGGGTCGACGTTGACCGGCAGCGTTTGCTCTTTCCAGAGGTAGTAGTAGGCATCTTCATAGGCGGGAATCCAGCAGCGCTGTGCCACGCCCAGACGTTCGCTTAGGGCGCGAGTGAAACGCTGGGCCATGGCGTCATCGGCCACCACGGCAGGCGCGCCTTCCATGCAGGCCAGCCAGTTGGGGTCGCGCCAAAGCGGCACGCCATCTTTACGCCAGTAGCAGGCCAGCGCCCAGCGGGGCAGCGGCTCACCGGGATACCACTTGCCCTGCTGCTGTTGAATCACACTGCCAGGGGCGTAGGCCGCCTGCAAACGGCTCAGCAGCGCTTCAGCACGCTCACGTTTGTGCTCACCCAGGGCGTCAGTGTTCCACTGAGGGCTTTCCATATCGTCGATAGAGACAAACGTCGGTTCGCCGCCCATGGTGAGCCGGACATCCTGCTGGTTCAGCTCGTGGTCAACCTGGTCGCCAAGCGCCAGGATACGTTGCCACTGCTGGTCGCTGTAGGGGTTGGTGACGCGAGGGTCTTCATGAATACGCTCGACGCGCATCTCCACGTCAAACGTCACCTCGCACTTTTCCGAAAAGCCGGTAATGGCGGCGGCGCTGCCGGTCGTCGGCGTAGCGGCTAGCGGAATGTGGCCTTCGCCCGCAAACAGCCCTGAGGTGGGGTCTAGGCCTACCCAGCCCGCGCCGGGTAGGAACACTTCGGTCCAGGCGTGGAGGTCGGTGAAGTCCACATCGGTGCCGCTGGGGCCATCCAGTGCCTTCACATCTGGCGTGAGCTGAATCAGGTAGCCCGAGACAAAACGAGCGGCAAGGCCCAGGTGGCGCAGTATCTGCACCAGCAGCCAAGCGCTGTCACGGCAGGAGCCGCTCGCCAGGGTTAGCGTCTCTTCGCAGCTCTGTACCCCAGGCTCCATGCGCACGAGATAGCTGATATCTTTTTGCAGACGCTGGTTGAGGGCGACGAGGAAATCGACGCTGGTGGTCGGCTCAAGAGAGACGTCTTTTAGCCACTCCAGCAGACGTGGCCCCGCCTCGGTCACTTCCAGGTATGGTCCTAACTCCTTGGTGAGTTCATCGGGGTATGCGAAGGGAATCTGTTGGGCGACATCATCCAAAAAGAAATCGAACGGGTTGATCACCGTCATGGGGGCGATGAGCTCGACGGCAATCGTGAGCTCTTTGCGGGGTTCGGGAAAAACCAAGCGAGCGTTAAAGTTGCCGAATGGGTCCTGCTGCCAGTTTAAAAAATGATCATCGCCTGAAATGTTCAGCGAGTAGGCATCAATATGGGTACGGCAGTGGGGGGCTGGGCGTAGCCGAACCACATGAGGTGATAATTTAACGGGTCGGTCGAAGCGATACGTTGTGCGGTGATGCAAAGCAACGCGAATGGTCATTAGGCAGCCCCTAAAGTAAGCCGTGTTCAACCGACCCAGCAGTTCGCCAGCACCGGTAAGGACAACAACAGTTAAAAGTTAAGTATAAAAAGTATCGTTGCTGTTGCTCTTTTTTGCAGCTGCAATATTTCATCATGCGTTTAAGAAGTGTGGAAAAACTTCCAAAATTCTAGTTACGGCAGTATTTGCACATTAATGGTGCTTTCTTCAGGTGCTGTGTTGGTAAAACTGTTGGTAGAGCACCAGAAAGGTGCGCGAATAAATAACGACAGCGGCAATCACTCTCTTATGAGTTATCTAAACGTTGAAATAACGCGAAAGATGGTACGTATTTTGCCTAAACACTTATGTAGTTAACTAAAGGCGTCGCTAATGAGTGTCGTTAGCTATGTAGATTGCGCGCGGCAGGCCTACACTCGGTTTAATGTAGATGTCGCTTCTACCCTTGCGCTAGGAGAGCGCCCATGAGCCAAGTAAATTGGAATAACTATGTGTGCCATGACTTTTACGACGAACTGTTAGCGGCGCCGGGGCAGCCCCGTACATCGGCAGACGAGCTTTGTAATATGCTGGCTCACTTTAGCGCTGAAGAGTTGGCTGAGCGTAAGACCGCGGCAGAGATTGCCATTCGAACGATGGGGATTACGTTTACCGTTTATTCAGAGGGAGCAATGATTGATCGCGCTTGGCCGTTTGATATTGTCCCGAGAATTATATCCGCCAGCGAATGGCGTAAAACAGAGGCTGGCTTAAAGCAGCGTGTACAAGCATTAAATCTTTTTATTGATGATCTTTATCATGAGCAAAAAATTATTAAAGACAAAGTATTACCCGCTGAAGTGTTGGCTCAGTCGGTTAATTTTCGCCCCCAATGTGTTGGTGTAAATCCGCCTCACGGCATTTGGGCACACATATGTGGGTCTGATTTAGTGCGCGGCGGCGATGGGGTGCTGTATGTGCTTGAAGATAACTTGCGTATTCCATCGGGTGTTTCCTACATGCTTGAGAATCGCAACGTGACCAAGCGCGTGCTGCCTGAGCTTTTCGCTTCTGGCAAGATTCTGCCGGTGGATGATTACGTCGCTCAGCTCTACGACATGCTGGCGGCGATGTCGCCTCGTCCAGGAGATGACCCGCAGGTGGTCGTGCTAACGCCGGGTATTTATAACTCTGCCTATTTCGAACACGCCTACCTTGCGCAGCAAATGGGGGTGGAGCTGGTGCAGGGCAGTGACCTGTTGGTCGACGATGATGATGTTGTTTATATGCGCACCGTGGAGGGGTTGCGGCGGGTAGACGTGATTTACCGCCGGGTTGATGATGAGTTTCTCGATCCTGAAGTCTTTAACCCAACCTCTGTACTTGGGGTGGCGGGGTTAATGCGCTCATGGCGAGCGGGCAAGGTAGCGCTCGCCAATGCCCCGGGGGCCGGGGTCGCGGACGACAAAGTGGTTTATGCGTTCGTACCTGACATTATTCGCTACTACCTGGATCAGGAGCCGCTGCTGCCCAACGTGCCGAGTTACCTATGCATGTTCGAAGAGGATCGCAAATATGTGTTAGAGCATTTAGACGAACTGGTGGTCAAGCCCGCTAACGAATCAGGCGGCTACGGCATGCTGATTGGCCCCCGCTCCACCCAAGAGACCCGCGATGAATTTGCCCGTCTAATCAAAGCGAATCCACGTAATTATATGGCCCAGCCGACGTTGGCACTCTCCACTACGCCTACGCTTGCCAACGGCTTGCCTCAGCCGCGCCATGTGGATCTGCGTCCATTTATTCTATCTGGGCCGGAAATTCATGTGACGACGGGCGGGTTAACCCGTGTTGCACTCGTAGAAGGTTCGCTAGTCGTTAACTCTTCCCAGGGCGGTGGTAGTAAAGATACCTGGATAGTGGAAACGGATGAGAACGCGGCGCCCGCCACTGAGCATAAAGGAGCCTAGCGTCATGCTGTCACGCGTAGCAGAAAACCTTTACTGGATGGCGCGCTACATTGAGCGGGCCGAAGATACCGCGCGGCTATTGAGCGTCAATAGTCACTTAATGCTGGACTTGCCACGCCACTTACCGCTGGGCTGGGCGCCGCTGATTGAGATGACGGGAACACTGGAGTTCTTCAATGAGCGCCATACCAGTTTCGATGAGCGCAGCGTGGTGCACTTTTTGTGTGCCGATGCCCAAAACGGCAGTTCGATTCTTTCTGCGCTAGCCAGCGCCCGGGAGAACCTGCGCACGACACGCGATGTGGTGCCCCGCGAGATATGGGAAGAGGTTAACCAGCTCTATCTCAGTGTGGCGGATCACGCTGAAAGTGGAGTCAGTCCCCGGCGGCGCGATATGTTCTTAAAAAGCGTGATACGCGGCTGCCAAACACTAACAGGGCTGATTGAAGGTACCTTGAGCCACGGCCCCGCGCGCACGTTTATCGAGCTGGGGCGTCAGCTGGAGCGGGCAGATATGACGACGCGTATTGTTGATGTGCGCTCTGCCAGTTTGCTGCCTCAAAACCCTGAAGAGCTGCTGCCGTTTGAAAACTTGCAGTGGATGAGTGTGTTGAAATCACTCACCGCTTACCAAATGTATCGCCAACAGGTGAGGCTTCGGGTGCGCGGGCCAGACGTACTGCGTTTTTTACTGCAGGATCCTAACCTGCCACGTTCAATTGCGTGCAGTTTGGAAACCTTAGGTCACGAACTGCAGCTGCTACCCAGGCAAGACCGAGTGGCCGCAACGGTGTCGCTGGTGCGGGCGGATGTTGTTGACGCCGATATACAGGCGTTGGCCCACTCGCCAAGTAAGCTGCATGCCTTTGTGGACGAGCTGCAAATTGGCTTTGCCACTATTCACGACACGCTCAGCGCGACCTACTTTGTGAATAGTGATGAAGTGCCGAGGGTGACGCAATGGCAGAGCCAAAGCCAGAGCCATGCCGGGGATAACGACAACGACTAATTATGCCGATAACGAGCTGGCGCGTGCCTTCTGAATGAGGGCATGGATATACGCCAGCTTATCGTGCACGGCCGGTGCAAGCACTCCCGGCGCTAAATCCAATAAGCCCATATCGCGATTCAGCTCATTCACCGCCATGCCGACCTTGTGAAAGTCCCTGAGCATACTTTCCAAGGTGTCGTCACACTCTGCGCGAGCAAGCCCCATGTGTATGGCGGTGTCCAGCACAGCTACCATATCCAGATAAAACGCAAACGTCTCGGCGAAATCCTCCCAGGGGTGCATGGCCGCATAGGCGGAAATAAAGCGTGTTGGCCAGTCAGCAGGTGCGCCTTGTTGATAATACTGCTCTAGCGCATCGCTATAAGAGGGATGGTTGTGGTCGCCAAAAACGCGGCAGCTGGCCTCTTCGTCTTGCTCTTTTACCAGCAAGTCCCAGTAGTAGTGGCCAATCTCATGGCGAAAGTGGCCGATCAGCGTACGGTGGGATTCGTTCATATCCACCCGCAGCCGCTCGCGTTCAACGTCATCCGCCTCTTTCACATTGATGGTGATGTGGCCATTGGCATGGCCCGTGTAGACCTTCTCTTGATTAGCCGTTGAGCGCCAAAGCCCCTGATCGGGGAGGGCGTCGGCCATAAACGAAAAGCTTAGCGCTACACGAATATTTTCACCCTCCATGCCATGGGGCAGTTGGAGGTGGTCTAAGGTATGGAACAGGCGGCGTTTGGCTGCTTCTAGCGCCGCCCAGCGTTCGCGGTTACCTATAATATCAAGGTCGGGGATCACCTCATTGTAGCGGCAGCAGTCGCACAGCGTATCGGCGTGTCCTTCGTTCATCACTACCATACGGTTACACACATTCTCGACAGCGTAGTTGTGGCACTTCATCAGCGCAGCGTTGCAGCTAAGGTGTGTGCAGCGGTAGCCCCCGTTTGCTAAAGGCGCTAACGCCACAATATGTGAACAGGCCGGGCACCAGCCCACTTCCGACTCACAGGCAAGGCAGTGGGTGTTTTCATAGAAAAGCGGATTGCCGCAGCGGCAGCTAAACGTCTGCATGGTTGCCTCCTGGTGGGTGTTGCACCTTAAAAACCACAGGCGTAGCGATGTGAGGGCTTGTCTTTATCGTCAGCATAGCGATGGGATGTCGGCGAGGGAAAGGCTAATTATTAGCGTATTAAAAACAGGCACTGCAGTGACTGCTCCTCACCCTACGTCGCTACGCGACCACGGGTGAGGCTTCCCACTTCTCAGGCCGCAGCCGGTGCGTGACCGGTCTTACACAGGCCTCGATGGGCAGAGGCCGACAGTCCTTCGGCCTTTAATTTTAAAATGCCTTGCTGGCGAATATTGATGGCGGCGTTAATGTCGCGGTCAATCGCCTTTGTGCCGCAACGTGGGCAATCCCAGGTGCGAACCTTTAGTGGCATTTGTTCGACCTTATGGCCACAGCCTGCACAGGTCTTGGAGCTGGCGAACCACTGGTCTATTTTGACCAAATGCTTACCTTGCTGCTTCGCCTTGTAGTCCAGTTTTTGGATCAAGCTATACCAACTCGCATCGGCAATATGTTTCGCCAGCTTGCGGTGTTTCAGCATGTTTTTGACGTTCAAGGTCTCGACGACCACCGCTTGGTTGTCGTCAATGAGTTGTCGAGACAGTTTGTGCTGGAAGTCAGCACGGGCATTGGCCAACCGCTCGTGCGCCTTGGCGAGCTTAAGCCGTGCTGTCGCACGGCCTTTGCTGCCTTTCTGGCAGCGAGAGAGGGCTTTCTGCTTGCGGCGCAGGTTGGCACGCGCCCGCTTCAAGAAGCGAGGATTGGCGACCTTGCGGCCAGTGGAGTCGATGGCCAGATGCGTCAAGCCCATATCGACCCCCAGCACAGTGTCTACTGTTTGCAGAGGAGTGGGTGACTTTACACCGTCCTCGACCAGCAGCGAGGCAAAATACTTGCCCGTGGTGGTGCGGGTTAAGGTGATACTTTTCAGCGTGCCGGTGATCTCGCGATGAATCCGTGCCTTAATCGGCGGGAGCTTCGGTACTTTGATCCAGTCATCACCCGCCTTAACGCTGGTGCAGTGATAGCTCGATTGCTTGCCATGCTTGCGTTTAAAGCGCGGATAGCGGGCTTTTAGCTGGGGGTTAAAGAAGTTCTGGAAGGCGCGATCCAGGTTAATGCACGCCTGTTGCAACGCAATCGAATCGTAGTCTTTCAGCCAGTGGTATTGACGGGATTTCTTGGCCACCGCCAGCAGCGGCTTGAGGTCTTTTTTGGCACGGAGCTTGGTGCCATGCCGTTTGTACTGCGTACTGATGATGTGCAGTGCCTTATTGTACGTAAACCGCACCGCGCCGAATTGCTGATTCAAAAAATCAGCCTGTTCGGGGGTGGGATAGATGCGTACTTTCGTGGCGTTTAGCATGGCATGGGGCTGTGAAGGCTGTATATTTATCCATAATAGACAACAAGGGGCAAAGATCAACCCCTGCAGCGCTAGCGCGCTGCCCGCTTGTATCCCCGCCCTCAATCGGGCGAGGGTTTACGCGAATTTTTGCTAAAGGCGATGTTGACGTTTACGTCAACTTGCTGATATACCCTAGAGGCTCCTAATTAGAACCCATAACAAACATAAGCGTGAGGAATAGTGCTATGCCCGTTCGCGAAATACCGATGTATATCGATGGTCAGCAAGTCGTATCCGAAAGCCAGGATTGGCGTGATGTGGTAAACCCCGCTACGCAAGAAGTCGTTGCCCGAGTACCTTTCTGCACCGCCGAAGAAGTAGAGCGCGCTATTGCCAGCGCCAACACTGCGTTTAAAACGTGGCGTAAAGTACCGCTAGGCAAGCGTATGCGCATTATGCTGAAGCTTCAGGCGCTGATTCGTGAAAACACCGCTGAGCTGGCGGCGCTGATTACCGAAGAGCATGGCAAAACACTGCCCGATGCAGAAGGTGAGGTAGGCCGTGGCCTTGAGGTGGTTGAGCACGCCTGTTCCATTACCTCGCTACAGCTGGGTGAGCTGGCTGAAAACGCGGCCAATGAAGTCGATGTGTATACGATGCATCAGCCGCTTGGCGTCGGTGCCGGTATCACGGCGTTTAACTTCCCGATTATGTTGCCCTGTTTTATGTTCCCGCTGGCCATCGCCACCGGCAATACGTTTGTTCTCAAGCCCTCTGAGCAAGACCCCAGTTCCACCATGCGTCTGGTAGAGCTTGCCCATGAAGCAGGTGTCCCTGCTGGGGTTCTTAACGTGGTACATGGTGGCCCGGATGTCGCTAATCAGATTGCCGATCACCAGGATATCAAAGCGCTCTCCTTTATCGGTTCGACCCATGTAGGCTCGCTGCTTTACAACCGCGCTGCGGCTGCTGGCAAGCGCATGCAGGCGATGATGGGGGCGAAAAACCACTGCGTTGTTATGCCAGATGCTAACCGCAGCCAAGCCATTGATAGCCTGTTAGGCTCCGCGTTTGGCGCGGCAGGCCAGCGCTGCATGGCAAACTCGGTCGTGGTGCTGGTGGGTGAAGCCCGCGAGTGGGTGAAGGATATTGAAGAAGGCGCGCGGAGCATGAAAGTGGGGCCAGGTACCCAGCGCGATGCGGATTTAGGCCCGCTGGTTTCGCCTCAGGCCAAAGAGCGCGTAGAGCGCCTGATTACCGCTGGCGAAAAAGAGGGTGCCAAACTGCTCGTCGATGGCCGTAACTTTACCGTGGAAGGGTATGCTGAAGGTAACTTCGTCGGGCCTACCCTGTTTGCTGACGTTACCGCCGATATGACCATCTACCGTGAAGAGATCTTTGGGCCAGTACTCTGTGTGGTGAGTGTTGAAACGCTGGATGAAGCCATCGAGTTTATTAACGCTAACCCCAACGGCAACGGCACGTCCATTTTCACTAACTCCGGCTGGGTAGCGCGGCGTTTTGAAACTGATATCGACGTTGGCCAAATTGGTATTAACGTGCCGATTCCGGTGCCGGTGGCCTATTTCAGCTTCACCGGCTCGCGGGCCTCAAAGTTGGGAGACCTAGGGCCAAACGGCAAGCAAGCTATCTCTTTTTGGACCCAGACGAAAACGGTCACCGCTCGCTGGTTTGAGCCGGAAAATGTTTCCAGTGGTATTAATAGCACGATCTCGCTTTAACGCTTTTCGCACGACCAGAGCTAAACCCAGCAGTGTGAAACGCAACAAGCCCCGTATAGGCGGGGCTTGTTCACATACAAGGTTGATTTGCTGGACTTAAAAGTTATCAAACAGCGGTAAGCTTTTTTCAAAGAGCTGTTCGATGGGGCCAAGCTGACTTTCGTGCATTACCAGCAGCGTTGGGGCATCTTTGAAGTGCTCGCGTAGCGGGACGAGTAGCGCAAACTCTCCTTCTTCAAGGTGAAATTCGTGGATTTCACGTAGCCCGTGAGGGGTTTCAAGCTGAGAGCAACGGTAGTTGTCGTCTTCGCTATAAATGAGACGATGATACATTTTGAACAGGGTATAAAGGGCGAGGCCACCACTAAAAGCAGGCCAGCGCGCTGGAGTTTCGCGGATGTCTGGGGCTAAGGTTTTGCCATCGGCTTCAGCATCGGCAATGGCTTCTGCCAAGGGTTCTGCCAGAACCGCCTTAGCGTCGGCGGGCAGCGGGCTATTTTGACGCGCTGCCTGAGCAAAATCGCTAACGGCAGCGCGAAAATCATCCAGAGAATGAATCGCGTAATCCATGTGTTGCAGATCGGCAGGCTCAAAGCCACCGTTTTCCCAGCCATGGATAACACGTAACGTTACTTGACCCCGGCTCATCGGGCGTGCCAAGAGCATATGCAGCATCGTGCGGATATGCATTTGGCGCTCATCGGCATCATTCTCGAAAGCGCTGTATGGCTCGGCAAATAGTTCGTGCAGTCGTCCCTGAGTATGCTCTTTGGCTTCGGCGTATTGCATGGTAGTTTCCCTGTTGGCGAGCCGTTTAAAGCGCGCTATGCACGGCTTTTATGATGTTTTAGTAAGGTGAAAGTATGGCGAGCGTGGCCCTAGATTGATAGTCACTTTGTATAGTATTTTGTTACTGAATTACTAAGCTTATTACATTTTACTGGCCGCACAACCTACTCCTACGCTGCGAACATAACCATAAGATAACAACAAGAGTGAAACTATGATGGCTGCTATAAGTCGTTTTTCCGTACCAGAAACCATCGATGAGCTGCCCGACGATATTCGCCGCTCAATCTTAAGCGTGCAAGAGAAGGCCGGGTTTGTACCGAATGTATTCTTAATGTTGGCCCATCGGCCGGATGAGTTTCGCGCCTTCTTTGCCTATCACGACGCGTTAATGGAGCGGACGTCAGATACGCTTACCAAAGCTGAAAAAGAGATGATCGTGGTGGCAACGAGCGCCCGCAATCGCTGCTTATACTGTGTCGTGGCCCACGGTGCTTTGGTGCGTATTTACAGTAAAGACCCCCTACTGGCCGATAACGTGGCGGTTAACCATACCGTAGCGGACCTAAGTGATCGCCACCGGTTGATGCTCGATTTCGCCCTGCACAGTGCCATTGAGCTAGGGGAGTTCTCCCACGCTTGGCAGAAGCGCTTGGCGGAGGTTGGTTTCACTCTGGACGACTGCTGGGATATAGGCGCTATTGCGGCTTTTTTTGGTATGTCTAACCGGCTGGTCACCTTGGCGGGAACACCGCCTAACCCCGAGTTTTATACCATGGGGCGTGAACCTCGCAGGTGACTCTGGCGCTCCACTTCATGCGTCATCGGCGCGCTGAGCATCCCAGGGCCGTGCCCCGTTAAACTCTATAGCCACCGCATCAGGGACGATTATGATTCGTAGTATGCTCACCACGCCCGACGGGCTGGTTCACGAAGGCGATGAAAACCTCATTGAGCAGTGGCAGGCAACGCCGGAAAGCCATATCTGGATAGATATGCAAGGCGAGCCAGAGCCGCGTGAGCGAGAACTGCTTGAGCGTCTGAAGTGCCACCCTATGGCCATTCAGGATGCTCAAAAAGAGCGTCATCCGCCTAAAATTGAAGAATTTGAGCACCATACGCTGATCATTTACCGCGGTATTTCCTCTTTTGATGCACAGCTCAACTTCGTGCCTCAGCAGGTTTGCTTTTTTATTGGCGCACACTTTCTGATTACTCTGCATCCCGGCAACGCGCTTAGTATTGATCGTTTTTTTAACGAACAGGGCAGCACGCTGCTAAAGGAGTCCCCCGAGCGTGTAGCGCTCAGAATCATGTATACCTCAGCAGGGTTTTACATCGATAGCTTGCTGGAGTTCGAAAGCGAACTGAGCGATCTAGAGGATGAGTTGCTAGAAAATGGTAACGACGTCCTGATGCGTAAACTAACCACCTATCGTTCACGCCTGGTGAAGCTACGCCGTATTTTTAGTTATCACAAAGGTATTACCCAGGAGTTGACCGCCTACGACTACACGCACCTGCCGCGAGATGAGAATGAAACCCTCTACGCGATTAACGATGTGGCTGAGCGCTTTGAGCGCCTCTATACCCTGACGCAAATGTATTACGACATTTGTGGCGACTTAGTGAACGGCTATATTTCGATTTCTTCGCATCAGCTTAATATTACGATGCGGGTATTGACGGTGATTACGGCCATTTTCGTGCCGCTGACGTTTATTGCCGGTATCTACGGTATGAACTTTGAGTACATGCCGGAGCTGGGTTTTCAGTATGGTTACTTCTTTGTGTGGGGAGCCATGGTAGGGATTGGGGGAAGTTTGATTTGGCTTTTTAAACGTAAAAACTGGTTTTAAGCTGACTAACGGGTAAAAAGTTACCCCCCTCCCATGTGGTTTAGGCCGGACTGTGGCATTCTCTGCGTCGACCAATGATGTGCATACACCTGGGAGCAAACACCATGACCATTATGATACTTGGCCTGCTGATATTTCTTGGCAGCCATTCTGTGCGTATTTTTGCAGAAAACTGGCGCCAGCATCAGGTAGACAAGCTGGGCCTAACCACTTGGAAAGTCGCTTACTCTGCGGTATCGGTGGTGGGCCTGGCCATTGCTATCTATGGCTTTGGCCAAATGCGCATGGATCCTATCTATATTTGGTTTCCACCGATGGGGTTACGCCATGCGGTAGCACTGCTAATGCTACCCGCCTTTATTTTTCTAGTTGCCGCTTATGTGCCGCGCAATGCTATTAAGGCGAAGCTAGGTCACCCGATGATGCTGTCCGTTAAAGTGTGGGCACTTGCCCACCTGCTGGTTAACGGGCGGCTTGGCGACATTATCTTTTTCTCTGCCTTCTTGGTGTGGGCTATTTTGGCGTTTAAAGCGGCCAAAAAGCGCGACCGCCTTCATCCGCCCGCAGCCGTGGCAACGTCTATTCCTGCGACAGTGGCCACGGTGATCATCGGTGTTGTTGCTTATGTCCTGTTTGCGCTCCATCTGCATATGTTACTCATTGGTGTGCCTGTATTTGGCTAACCGGCACCGTGGTTGAGCGTGTTCAACGGTGGCAGTGCCTTTAGCGCTGCCACCGTTATTTTTTATGTAGGGTGACGCGGGCGAAATTTGCTACTTTGTCAGGCAGGTAGTCAACACGGTCATTTATCGGAGTCAGCCTATGAGCGAAGTAGCTAGCGCTGTGCCAGCAACAATGTCTGCCATGCTGTTAACGGGCCACGGCGACGTTGATCAACTGCAGTACCATCAAGATGTACGTACGCCTCAGCCCGGCCCTGGTCAGGTGTTGGTTCAGGTGACGGCCACCGCGAAAAACAACACGGACCGTAAAGCCCGCGAAGGGTTGTACCCCACCAAGGGTAAAGAGGAAGTGACCTCGTTTGCGATGGGCGGCTCGCCGACACTTACCTTTCCACGTATCCAGGGCGCTGATGTGGCGGGGCGCGTCGTTGCCGTAGGGGAGGGGGTAGATGAGCGCCGCATTGGCGAGCGCGGCCTGCTGGATTTCAACATCTACGCTGATGAGCGTCGTGATATCAACCTCACGCCGGACTACTACGGCCACGGAGCGGACGGTGGCTATGCTGAGTACATGGCGGTGCCCGCCGATCAGTTCCATCACGTGGCTAACCCGGAGCTGCACGATGCAGAGCTGGCGGCCATGGGCATGTGCTCCTACCAAACGGCCTACCATATGATGACTGCCGCCAACGTGCGTGCTGGCGAGCGCGTGCTTGTGAGCGGCGCTAGCGGTGGCGTCGGCACGGCATTGATTCAGCTATGCCGCATTGTGGGAGCTATCCCCTACGCGGTTAGCCAGCGCGATAAAGCCGAGGCGCTGCGCACGCTCGGTGCGGAGGCGGTCATCGACCGTGGCGATCTGCCATCGTTTGTCGAGCGTGTGCTGGCAGCCACCGAAGGCCATGCCATTGATGCGGTGATGGACTTAGTGGGCGGTGACATGACCGACCTGTTCATCGACACCATGATCGGCGATATGCAGCGCCGCACTACCTACCCACGGCTCTCCATTGCTGGGGCTAGCGGCGGCAATATCAGTGAAATTATGTGGACCCGTATTTATCTGTATCAGGTGCAAATCTTTGGTGTGTCCCACGGCACTCGTGAAGAGGCAGAGCAGCTGATCGAATGGATACGCAATGGCAATCTCAAACCCGTTTTGCACGGTGCGTTCAAACTCTCTGACTTACACCAAGCCGAGCGCTATTTTGTAAACCGGGGCAGTAACTATCTAGGCAAAATCGTAATTGTTCCTGATGCCCAGTGGAACATGCACGGCGCACCGTTTGCCATCACCCCTGCCAAGGAGTTGGGTTCGTGAAACACCTCCACACGATTCAATTGTTAGACACGCATGCCGGTGGCGATGTTAGCCGAATTGTGACCGGCGGTATTGATACGCTGCCCGGCGCCACGGTCCGTGAGCAGATGGAGTATCTGCGTGACGATGCCGATGGCCTCAGACGCTTGTTGCTGGAAGAGCCCTACGGCATTCCCGAGATGTCGGTGGATTTACTGGTGCCTGCCACAAACCCTGAGGCCGTGGCGGGGTATATCATCATGGAAGTGATGGGCTATCCGATCTATTCAGGCTCCAATACCCTGTGCACCGCAACGGCCGTGCTAGAGACTGGTATTGTGCCCAAGCAAGAGGGCATCCAGCGCTTTAAGCTAGAAGCGCCCGCGGGGCTGGTGCAAATTGAAGCGAGCGTGCGTAACGGCGTTGTGGAGTGGGTGACATGCGAAGGCCTGCCCAGCTATATCGATACCTACCGTGACACCATTCACGTGCCAAGCATTGGCAACGTGACTTACTCGATTGCTTATAGCGGTGGTTTTTACGCCCTGGTCGATGCCGAGGCCCTGGGGTTTAAACTAGTACGAGACGAAGAGCAGGCCCTAGCGGCCTGCGCCTATAAAATCGTTGAAGCGATCAAAGCCCAGCGTGGCTTTTCTCATTACACCTTGGGCGACGTAGGGCCGCTGCCATTTTTGCACTTTATGGGGCCAGAAGAGCAGGTGGCCGAAGGCTATATCCGCTCACGCTCGACCACCTATGTGCATCCTGGGGTTATCTGCCGTAGCACCACGGGAACCGGAACCTCAGCCCGCTTGGCGCTGATGAACCACGAGGGTCGGTTAACGGTAGGTGATAAGCTAGAAACGGTGTCGCTGCGAGAAACCGGGTTTATCGGTACATTTACCGGTACGCACCAGGAGGGCGTTTACCAAGTGGTGGAAAACACCATTACGGGGCGCAGCTATGTGCTGGCAGAATCAAAGATAGTGATCAATTGTGACGATCCGATGGTGGCCTGTGGCGAACTGCATCCTATTCTGAGCGACCGTCACACGACGCCATCGCAATAGGCGCATTAGCGGATAGCCAAGAGCGTGAATCTACTGGGATGTTTTGACATACCCTTCGCGCTCTAGTCTTTCCCAGACGGGCGCTTTCTCTGCTTCGGTCATGCTGCCCCAGCAGGCAATCTCATCGAGTGTACGTCCACACCCTTGGCAAAGTTCTTGAGATAGACCTTTATATTGCGAAGCCACTGGTTCGATCTTACATACTTGGATACAAGGCGACAGGGGGCGGGTAGGTGGTGACATGGTCAATGCTCAATGGAGTAAAGGTAGGCGCAGTCAGTGGCGAACTAACACAGCGTGTCAAACCGGCACTTTACCACGCAGCGATTTGGTTTTGCCCTTACGCGTTTTGTGATCTACCCGGCGCCGCTGGGAGCCTTTGGTCGGCTTGGTAGGGCGACGCACTTTGTGCTGCTTAGTGGCGCTTTGTATCAGCGCTTTTAAGCGAGCCAGAGCATCCTCTTTATTGAGCTCAAGTGTGCGGTAGCTTTGCGCCTTAATAATAATCACGCCCTCTTTGCTGATCCGTTGATCAGAGAGCGCCATCAGGCGTTCTTTGTAGATGGGCGGCAGGGTCGAGCTGTGAATGTCAAAGCGTAAATGAACCGCAGAAGCGACCTTATTGACGTTTTGGCCGCCTGCACCTTGGGCGCGAATTTGGCTAATATCAATTTCCCAATCCGCCAGCGTCACGCTATTTGAGATAGTGAGCATTGCGTTCCTCTGTACCACATGTAGCCAGTAAGGCTAGCATATTTACTCTCTGGCGTTTTTAAGCCCCTACCGGCAAAACAATAAATTACTTTTTGCTACGCAGCGTTTAACGCTAATGTAGATTAAGTCGTATATTCTCCCGCCATAATTAAAAAAGTTTCATTCAGGTACCAGCGTGGGCAGCCAATTTGGCGGCAGTGCTCACGATCTCAATTTAAAAATAGGGGGACGGCCCAATGCGGCGAATAAGCGTATGGTTAGTGGTGGGGATGCTCTTTTCTCCGTTGGCTCAGGCAGAGTTAACCTTTGGTCTCGTCGCTCCCGCTAGTGGCAGCGCAGCGCCGCTGGGTATAGGGATGCAGGAGGGTATAGAGGCCTACTTTTCCGAGGTGAATGCCTCCGGTGGCGTTAATGGTAAGCGGCTAACGCTCACGACGTTCGATGATCAATACCACCCCCTGCAAGCCGCAGAGCATACTCGTCAACTGGTTAGCGAAGAGCACATACTCGCGGCCATTGGCAATGTCGGTACGCCGACGGCCGCTGTTACCATTCCTATTTATAACGAACATAAAACACTGCTATACGGCGCGTTTACAGGGGCTGGGATTTTACGCCGCTCACCGCCGGACCGCTATGTGATTAACTTTCGCGCCAGCTACTTACAAGAAACCGCCGCCATGATTGATGGCTTACTTGAAGCGGGCATCCAGCCGGAAGAGATCGCCTTCTTCACCCAAAACGACAGCTTTGGCGATGCGGGCTACAGCGGTGCCATCCGAGCGCTTGAAGGACATGGTTTTACGCAGACCTCGCGCTTAGCTCATGGCCGGTTTACCCGGGGTACGCGAAATATTCACCAGGGGTTAGCCAGTATCCTTCAAGCACCGGTGGCCCCTCGGGCAATTATTATTGTCGGCACCTACGGCCCAGCGGCGGATTTTATACGCGAAGCCCAGCGCGATTTGCCGTCAGCCGTCTTTCTTAATGTGTCGTTTGTGGGTAGCCAAGCGTTGCTGGCGTCGCTGGGCAACCACGCTGAAGGCGTGATTGTGACGCAAGTGGTCCCGCCTCTAGATGCGGATTTGCCCGCCGTTGACGCGTATCGCCAAGCACTATCAACCTATCAGCCAGGTGTTGAGCCAGACTTTATCTCCCTGGAAGGTTATCTTGCGGCGAAGCTATTGGTGGAGGGTGTAAAAGCGGCGGGTAATCACCCAACCCGCGAAGCGATTATTGATGGCTTGTTAGGGTTAGGCAGCGTGGATATCGGGTTAGGGGAAGCCCTTAGCCTGGGGCCTAACGACCATCAAGCAAGTGATGCAGTATGGCCGACAATTATTCGCAACGGCCGTTTTGAACCGGTGGACTGGTCAACCGTTGCTCGGTAGTAACGCATTTACTGCACTATATTCCTGACATAAGCGAACACCTGAAATGAAAAAATCTTTAAGTATCCGCGCTATGTTAATTAGCCTTTTCATAGCGGCGGTGTTGGGTGCAGTTGTACTTGCTGCCACCGGCTGGGCAACGAACCAGCGGCTTATTAATGCTCAGCGCTATATCACCGGCGATGTCTTGCCACTGCAGGATGCTAGTCGCAGCATGGTGCTGGCAATGGGGGCCTTTGGTCAGCGTCATGCGGATTTGCTGGCGGTACAAAACGAAACAGCGCTGGCTGAGGTAACCCCCCGCAGCGCGTTAAATGAACGTTTCAGTCAAGCGCGTGAAGGCTTAGCGCGAATTGAACAGCCAGAGCAAAGAAGCCAATTAACGGCGCTCGATAGCCATTACCAGGCACTGCTCGCAGGCGATGAAGCGCTCGAAGCTGCGCGCCGAGAAGCCCTCAGCTTACAGATACAGATGACGTCGCAGATTAGCCAAATGGAAGCTGCGATTACCAACGTAATGCTGAGTGCAGATGACCTGGCTGGCCGCGCCGCGCTGGATCAAGTGCGTCACGAACGGCGCCTGCGCGATCTCATGGAGGCATGGCGTGAAGAGGGCACCACGTCGCTGCCCACCCAGTTACTCGACGATATGTTTGCTCCACGGGCCGATATTGGTCGACTTAGCGGTAATGCGCGTATGGCTGTGGCAATGCTTTCTGACCTTGGGCGTCAAATGATGCAGGTCAATCACGTTGATGCGCTAGTGAATTTACGCAATAACGAGATTTCACAGCAAGTGGCGCTGGCTCGCCAATCGTTGAGCGCGATTGCGGAGGCGCCCAGCACGGAAGTGGATCAGCGAGCGATGATCAACGAGCTTAATACGGTGCTACTCTCGCTCAATGGGCTGATGGTGGAAGATCCTGATTCGGTTTTTGCGCTACGTCAGCAGCAGCTTGTGCTTAATGATCAGGTTCAGGCGGCGCTTACCCGCGTTTCTCAAGCAACGCGTGATATGCGCGCTGCTCTTGGCGAGCTTGAAGCCTCCATTGTGACGCAGGCGGCTACCGCCAGCAGCGACGCCGAGACGCTGGCGAATGCTGGCCGCACGCTATTGATTGCGGTCACGTTAGGGGTTATCGCGCTACTCGCTATTTTCGGCTGGCGCACCCTGGTTCGCGTGCTAGGGCCGCTGGTCGCTATGCGTCAGCAAATGGAGAGCATTAGCGGTGCTGCGGGTAAGAATGCAGATCTTTCAATGCGCTTGGCGTTAGAGCGCAACGATGAGGTAGGCCAAGCTGCGCAGGCCTTCAACCGCATGATGGATACCTTTGAGAGCATGGTGGCGCAAATTCGTGAAAGTGCTGAGGCCATTGCGGCGAGTAGCCGTCAAATTGCGGCGGGTAACGAAAACCTTTCTCAGCGTACCGACCAACAGGCGGCGTCTCTGGCCGAAACAGCATCAAGCCTTGAGCAGATTACCGCCACGGTGAAGCAAACGGCCGACTATGCTGAGCAGGCCAAAGGCGCCAGCGGTGGCGTTGACCATCGGGCGCGTTCGGCAGGAGAAGTCGCCAAGCGCACCACCGAAGCGATGAGTGACATTCGTCAATCAAGTGAAAAAATCACCTCGATTATTAAAGCGATCGACGACATCGCGTTTCAAACGAACCTGTTGGCGCTTAATGCCTCCGTAGAAGCGGCCAGGGCAGGCGAGCAGGGACGCGGTTTTGCCGTTGTGGCGCAAGAAGTGCGTAAGCTTGCCGGGCGCAGCGCTGAAGAGGCGGCGCAAATTCGCCATTTGGTAGATGACAGCGTTAAAAAAGTGAGCGAAGGCGAACAGTTGGTCACCGCGTCCAGCAACCATTTGCAGGATATTATCGATAGCCTGACGGAAGTGACCCGCTACGTGACGGAGATTGCCGATGCTACTCAAGAGCAGTCCGCCGGCATCGTCCAAATCAACCAGGCGATTTCGCAGCTGGATCAAGTGACGCACCAAAACGCACGCTTGGTACAAGAAGCCTCTAGCGCAAGCCACACGCTGGACGAGCGTGCGGGGGAGATGCACTCTCTGGTCAGCCGTTTCCAGGTCACGAGTACGGGTCAGCGCCCTGCTTCATTGCCTCAGCCAGAGGAGCAGGTGCGCCTGCAGCCGCCCGTTTAACCCTTGTTTGCCACGCTACATAGCAAGATAACCACTAGGCAAGCCTGCCGCTTTCGCAAGCGGCGGGCTTTTTTATCAGGCGTATACGGCACCGTTCTGGGCTGTTTACTCTAAGCGTTCACGCAGTGCTGTTAGAAATATCTCGATTCGCTGGGCATTGGTGCCAATGTCACTGGCGCCTAGCCGAGAGGCAGAGCGCATATCGACACGCACAGCGTCTTGTTGCTCGGTTAGGCGTATTACCACGTCATCTTCAAAGCCAAACCATTGAGTCGTGGCGGTCGCTTCAAGGGTGTTCTCGGTAATTGCCGCCACCTGCCAGCCAGATGCTTCTACCTCCGCTTGGGCTGCCGCTAAAACGCGCGTGACAGGGCCGTCGACCACGAGCGGCTGCACGTTAGGATACGCCGCCCGCTGCTGGCGAGCGGTGGCCTCGCCGGGGTAGTCCACTGCATTAGGTGCCGCTTCGCGGGCGTCTTTTAAGGCAGTGAAGACGGGAGGATTTTGCATGTCGGTCGTAATGTCGTGAATCACAGGGGCCTGCTGCGCTCGCTGCCACTGTTGCCACGGTGAATAAAGCAGCGCCAGGGTAGCTGCCATCACCACTACCGCTACCACCCCAGCACGAAAGCGGCGGGTGATGCCACTTACCACCAGCAGTAGCACACTGAGCAGCATCGCACCTGCAGCGGCGTATACGCCGTTACGTAGTAATGCGAATGCCTCGCCAAGTCCAAGCAGTTGCCAGCGGTAAGCCGGGCCAGCGCCCGCCATCAACAGAACAGCAATAAAAAGCGTTAAAACGCTTACCCAGGCCAATAGCGTTGGCCAGAAACCGCCTTTAGATCGTTGCGAGGTGTTTAATCGTTGAGTCATGCCTTTTTCCTAGCGTCTATCGCGTTAACATACCTAGAGAGTGTCTTAAGCATCACCATCGCTTCCATGGTGTGCTGATTAACCTGACAAAGAGAGTACGCCACAACGATGACTCAACGCGATACAAGCGCCGCCTTAGCGCCCCAGGTGCGCTCACTTCTACTCAGTATGCCTCGCGCTAAGCTGCCCATGACCTATCAGCAAGTAGCGATTGCGTTAGGACTCAAACCACCAGGCACTATTCAGCGTGTTGCCCAAGCGCTTGAACAGCTAATGGAAGAAGATGTTGCCGCCGGGCAGCCAATGATTGCCGCGCTGGTGGTTAGCCGCCGAGGTGATCACTTGCCCGCCGTGGGCTTTTTTGAAAAAGCGGTGGCGCTAGGCCGATTTCCTGAGGATGTTGAGCAACATCACGCGCGTTATGCCGAAGAGCGTGAGCGGGCGCTGAACACTATAGATTAAACGCTATAGATTAATAGGTTCTTTTGCGCAGTGGCTCAAGCAGATCGCTTAAGCCGTTATGGTCAATTTCATGCATTAACTGAAGAAGCTGGCCAATCTCTCCTGCAGGAAAACCCTCCCGCGCAAACCAGTTGAGATAAGGCCCAGGTAGGTCGGCAATAATCCAGCCGTGGTGCTTTCCAAAAGGCATCGTCCGGGTGACGAGTTTTTCAAGGTCTTCAGGTTGCATAAGATAACGTCCGTGCTTGATTAACCGCGTGGGCAAGCATCATGTTGAGTTAGCGAAAAAGCGAAGATGTTTATCTTCATTAGGATGTTTATTTTCGCATAGCGGGCGCTGGGATAGTGAGCCAACGGATCGCTTTATGCGATGATCTAGCGTAGCGGTGAATCAATCGTACAATGAAGTCGACCTCAATAACGCCAACGTAACAGGAGATAATCATGAGCCTTTCCCCTTTCCATTTAGCGATTCCAGTCTACGACGTGGCGCTTGCCCGCGCGTTTTATAACGATGTGTTTGGCCTTGAAGAAGGGCGCTCTAGCGACCACTGGGTCGATTTTAACTTTTTCGGCCACCAGCTAGTGATTCACGAGCATCCCAAAACCCCCGGTCAAGAGAGCGCCCACACCAACCCCGTGGACGGTCATAACGTGCCGGTGCCTCATTTTGGCGTGATTTTAGAGTGGAATGAGTGGGAAACACTGGCCGAGCGCTTAAAAGAACGAGACACCGATTTTATCATCGAGCCTTATATTCGCTTTAAAGGCGAAGTCGGCGAGCAGGCCACCATGTTTCTACTCGACCCCTGCGGTAACGCCCTTGAGTTCAAAGCGTTTAAAGATAAAAGCCAGATATTTGCCAAGTAAGCCTACCGCCTATTGAGGCCGACTATCTATGCACGTAGTGCCTGTTCCTGGCGCTTATGCTGTAACGGTGACTCGCCAAAGTAGCGCTTATAGTCTCGGCTGAACTGAGGCACGCTGCGGTATCCCACGGCCAGTGCGGCTTGGTTCACATTGTGACTATCTTGCAAAATGAGTTGCTGCGCTTTAATCAGGCGCAGCCGCTTTAAATATTGGGCAGGCGATGAGCGGGTAATCTGCTTAAAGTGCTGATGAAACGTTGATACGCTCATGTTCGCCTGTTGGGCGAGCTGTTCGACGCTAAAATCATCAGCAAACTGCGCGTGAAGCTTCGAGAGTATCTGCACTATGCGTGCGTAGTGCCCATGCCCTGTTACCAGTGCTCGCAGGGCGGGGCCTTGCTCCCCTTTTAGCGCTTCAAATACCACATCCCGGATGCGGGCATCGCCCATCAGCGTGCACTCAAGGTCGTCATGCAGCGTGTGAGCTAAGCGCAGCATCGCCATTTGCATTCCTTCGGTCATCGCAACAGACGCCATGGGCTTAGGGGGCGTTGGGGGCAGGCGACTCTCTCCCATGGCAGTCACCATTTCACTGAGTAACGCGGGGTCCAGCTTGACAGAGATGCCGAGCAACGGCGTATCCGGTGAACCATGGGTTTCACACTCGAAAGGCATGGGTAGCGTCTGCACGAGATAGTGGCCCGGGTTGTAATGGATCTCACGGTCGCCCAGGTAACCCACTTTACGGCCCTGGGCAATGATAATTAAGCTGGGATCGTACATTAATGGAGTACGCTCCTGATGACGCCCCAGGCAGAGTAACCCCACCCGTGCCAGTCGAGACGCATTTATCCCGTTCCCGCTCACTAATGGTTTGATTAATTCAGCGAGCGCGCTGCCCGTATGCGCTGTGCTAGTCAAGGCTGCTCCCCCTTCGTGATGTGACGTCAGTAGTAATCGACAATTATGATGTTTTTTAGCTATTTTTTGTTATTTTATTGCACATAAAGAGAGAAATGAGCAAAAAAAACGTAGCTTCGCTCATCGCTATCTCTCCGTTAGCAGCGAATAATGGAACGACACTTCCGCATATTCGGAACGTTTTAAAAAGGAGTTTGTATGAGCCAAGCAACATCCTACGCGGCGTTTTCTGCCGACAAACCGCTGGCACCGTTTACCTTTGATCGTCGCGAGCCACGTGCCGACGACGTTGCTATTGAAATCCTCTACTGCGGTGTTTGCCACAGTGACCTGCATTTTGCCCGTAACGATTGGGGTATGAGCCAATACCCAGTGGTGCCCGGGCATGAAATTGTTGGCCGAGTGACCGCTGTGGGTAGCGACGTAACGCGCTTCAAAGCCGGTGATTTGGTCGGTGTCGGCTGCATGGTTGATTCGTGCCGTACCTGCTCCGCGTGTAAAGACGGCGTAGAGCAGTACTGCACGGAAGGCTTCACCATGACCTACGGCAGCCCCGACCGCCAGGACGGTACCTTAACGCAAGGCGGCTATTCTGATGCGATCGTGGTTAGCGAGCACTTTGTGCTGCAAATGCCTGCTGGTATCGACCTCGCCTCTGCGGCGCCCATTTTGTGCGCGGGCATCACGACCTATTCGCCCCTCAAGCACTTTAACGTTGGCAAAGGCCACAAAGTAGGCGTGATTGGCATGGGCGGCCTTGGTCATATGGGCGTCAAACTTGCGAAAGCGCTGGGAGCTGAAGTTACCGTATTTACCCGTTCAGACGCTAAAGTAGAAGAGGCCAAGCGCAACGGTGCCGACCACGTGGTGGTTTCTAGCGATGAAGCGCAGATGAAAGTGGTCGCAGACTCCTTCGACTTTATGCTCGATACCATTCCGGTACAGCACGACCTGAATCCCTACCTGACCTCACTGAAGTACGATGGCACCCACATTCTGGTGGGCTTGCTAGAGCCTATCGAGCCTGCGATTGAAGCGTTTAACTTGGTATTTAAGCGCCGCGTAGTGGCGGGCTCTCTGATTGGTGGCATTGCTGAAACTGAAGAGCTACTTCAGCTGTGTGCTGAGCAAAACATCACCTGTGATATCGAGATGTTAGATATTAATAACATTAACGAAGGCTTTGAGCGCATGGAGAAAGGCGATGTGCGTTACCGCTTTGTCATTGATATGGCGACGCTGAAAGACGCTCCTCTGTAAACCCTGTGTAAATAGCGCCATCAATGCATACCCACCGCCTGCAAAACGGTGGGTTTTGTTAAGTGCGGTACTGTAAAACTCGTGATATTAGACGTGTGCGGAGACACGCAGCCGGACATAGTCAGCTGTCCAGTTGCCGTGTCCATCATTTAGGCTGTGGGCAAGAAGGCTCATCGTATTATCAATAATGGCCTCTTGCAGGTCTTCGTCTAAGTTATGCAGAAAGGGACTGGCGAAGGTTTTAAGCCAGCCCGCCATACCCGTAGGCAGCGGCGTTGGGCGGGGGATTAGCTCAATAGAGTCGACATGAAACCCTACCGTTTGCAGCAGGTGGGCATACTCTTGCGTGGTAGGGAAATACCACGGATGGCGCCCGTGTGAACTGATACCGCGAAACTGCAGCGAAGCTATGAGTGCGGTGCAAATAGCCGCTACATTGCCGTGGCCGCCAAACTCTGCCACAAAGCGCCCACCCGGTTTTAGCGCACGCTTCACGCCAGCAAGCACCTTTTGTGGGTCGAGCATCCAGTGTAATGCCGCATTGCTAAATACCGCATCAAACTCATGATCAAAGGGTAACTGGTGGGCATCAACGACGCGGGCATTCAGGCCCCGCTGGCGTGCAGCATCCACCATCTGCTCCGATGCATCGACACCTAATACATCCGCCCCTGCTTGGGCAATACGCTCGGTTAATGCACCATCACCACAGCCAATATCCAATATGCGCTGGCCCGCTTGCGGGGCTAAAAGTTTTAACACCTCGCCTCCCAGTTTGGGAACGAAGCTAGCATTTTCCGCATAGTGGCTGGCATTCCATTCCTGCCCTGACGGTGTGTGTGAGCTGTAAGACATGGTGGCTTCCTGGTAACGTTATTCCATTAATTCCATACCCAGCAGTATAGCGCTACACGGGATAACTTATTAGCTAAGAAACAACTGATTAACGAGGGTATTTGTCCATGTGGCTTGAAAGTGGCCGCGTACGCTGGTCAAGTAAACGGCTGCCGTACCCCGCTGTTAAAGCCGACTCAACGACACATCATAAAGAGGCCGAAGCTGTGCCTAGCTCTAGCTGCTGATTGATATCCCCCTACTGATAAGTGAGACACCATGAACGACGTTATTAAATTACTGCAGTCCCACCGCTCCATTCGAAAATTTAGCGACCAGGAAATACCCCGTGGGTTGCTGCTTGAGCTGATTCAAGCGGGACAAAGCGCGGCGACCTCAAGCCATGTGCAAGCCTATACCGTGATTCATGTTAAAGACGCCGCTAACCGCGAGCAGATCGCCGAGCTGGTGGGTGGGCAAGGGTATGTCGCTAGCTGCGCAGCATTTTTAGTATTTTGTGCTGATATGAAACGCCCAACAGAAGCATCGGCCCGCACGGGCGCCAACGTTGAACGGGGTATGACCGAGCAGTTGCTGGTCGCCACGGTAGATACCGCGTTGATGGCGCAAAATGTGGTGGTCGCTGCAGAGTCTGAAGGACTAGGTATTTGCTATATCGGTGGTATTCGCAATAACCCTCAGCAGATTAGCGACCTGTTGCACCTTCCTGAGCACGTTTATCCGGTATTTGGTTTATGTCTTGGTTACCCAGCGCACGAGCCAGAAATAAAACCGCGTCTGCCCGTAGAAGCGATTTTAAAAGAAGACTACTACACTGAAGACTCTGAGCTGGTACATGCCTTTGATTCCACCATGCAGGCTTACTACCAAGCGCGGAGCAGTAGCAATAAGAATACCGACTGGTCCCATAACTTAAAGCCACTGTTTGACGACAAGCTACGCCCCCATATGCGCGATTTCTTGGTGAAGCGAGGCTTTGAAATGAAATAATGCAATAAGCGGCATAGCTTCAACCTGCCCAGCTGGGGTGCATAGCAAACAGCGGCACTAAAAACTATAAAAGGAGCCATCAATGACGCTCACGCGCGCCTACTATCTCTTAGCTGGTTTTTATACGCTTATCCCTATCATGGGTGTGGTTGCACTGTTTTCAGGTGGGGGCACACCGCTTGCTATCGCTCATCTAGCATTGGGGGCATTAGCTGTGGTGGGCCTATGGGGTTACATCTTAAAACGGGGCTTTATGAATCCGCGCATGTGGCGGCCTTTTGCCATCCTATTGGCCATTGGGGCGGTATTACAGCTGGTGGTGATTTTTACCATGCCAGTGGCGAATATAGAGCTAACCTGGATGCTGACCAGCACGGTGTTTTCAGTATTGCTAGTGATTTTGCTTTACCACTACGGCAACCGTGACCAACCGCTGTGGGCAACGCCAGAAGAGCAGGCAGCTGCTCGCCAATTGTCGGCACTGCTGGAGACCTCCATGCCGTTAACTGCGGTTCATCGCGAGGGTGAACGGGAAAATAGCGTCAACGTCAGTAAGGAGGGTGATGAGTACAAGGCGCGCATTACACGCCGCACGCACGAGCAGCACGAAGCCTTTGAACAGCGTTTCAAACATCCCGAAACCTTGGTGTTTTTTCTGGAGAAGTTTGCCAGCGTAACGGTGCAGGATTTTAAACAGCAACATGCTTCTTAGCCCTGGGCAAGGGCTGGCTTAGGGGCAGTGTTCAGCTCAAAGTGGTGAGGCGTCACTCAGTGTAGGGGGGCTGCCTGTGCTAGCTGGGTCGCTACGCTGGATTTAATCAGCGCATAGAGGGGGACAAGTGGCGCTGGTAAGCGGAGTTCAGCTGCCCGCTGGTCGATATAAAAGGCGGCCCTTTCACCGCAGTAGTGAATGAGCTCGCCTACCTGTTGGAAGTGCAGACCTGAAGCACCAAGCAAACGGTGAAATTTTGGCTCAAGCATCGCAAAAACATGGTGGCGCTGCGTAATCCCTACAACGGCTGTCGCGGCTAGAAATAAACTCAAACTAACCAGCGCTGGGCTTTCACGAATACTGCTTTCATGGTTGTGAATATCCGTGGCGCTTTTCCTTCTAAAGGCAGGGTGTACCGCTAAACGCGAAACTTCACAAACGCTTTCAGATGAGAAGTAACGTGGATGTTGGTGCGAGGTAAAAAGGCTTTTATCATAATACTCTTCCAGAGGAAGGCTGGGCGAAGAGGAAAGGCGCTGCTTGTTGATCAGTACGATACGCACGCACCCCACATCAATACCGGTATCCTTATGGTGCAGTAGACAGAGTATTGAGTGCTGATTGTGAATGTCTTTTTCAATATTTTGATGGCGCGTGTCACCCATATTGTAATTAAGCTCTTCGTTAAAAACGGCATGACGAAGTGAAAAGGCGCGTGTTTTTTCAGCGTTGGTTTGCGCAATGATTAAAGAGAAATGGCTATCAAAAAGCTCGGGTGAAAAAGTGTGTTGTTTGAGGTCTTCGGGGGTGGTGGTGGGAGGCTTAATAGTGCTAATAATGGTCGGTTTATTCACGGCTACGTTATTCCTTTAGCAGTTGCACTAACCTTTCTGGCTTACCCAAGTGGAAGCCTTGTCCATACGTGATGCCGTACTCTTTAAGAATAGGTGTTAATGCTTCCTGGTCAACATACTCAGCAATAGCCTGCTTTCCAAAACCTTTGGCGATGTCTGCTATCGCTTTCACAATGGTGTGGCTATCGGGGTTAGTCAGCAGGCTGCGAATGAACGAACCGTCTATTTTTATGTAATCAACGGGTAGCTGGCCCAGATAATGGAAGCTGCTAAAGCCGATACCAAAATCATCCAGCGCGGTGCGGCAGCCTAAATCGCGAAGGCTTTGAAGCACATTACGTGCCGTGGAAAAGTCGGTAATCGCGGCCGTTTCGGTGACTTCTAAAATCAGGTGGTGCGGGTCTGCGCCACTGGTGCGCAACTCTTTCATTAGGTACTGCCTTAAGCCTAAATCGTGTAAGGATTGCCCAGATAAATTGACTGCGAGTGAAATGCCGCGCTCTTGTAGTTTTTTAAGCGCCTGCAGGCTGTGTTTAATAACCCAGTGGTCAACCTGAACAATTAAGCCGCTCTGTTCCGCGATAGGTATAAAATGGTCGGGCGAGATTAAGCTGCCGTCTGGGTTTCGCATCCGTAGTAACACTTCATAATGTTTGATATCGCGATCCTGCAGTCGAACAATGGGCTGCGCCATTAATTCAAAACTGTCTGTTTCTAGCGCGCTATGCAGCTGCTCTACCCAGTAAACGCGCTCTTGGAGTTCGTCTTTCGCATTCGCCTCTTGGGATTGCAGGTACCAGTGGGGCTGGCCGCGCTCTTTCGCTTTGTACATCGCCATGTCGGCACTGGCGAGCAGGTCTGCTGGGGTTTGCCCATGGCTTGGGAACAGGGCGATACCGATGCTGGCAGAGATGTGGTGTTTTCTGCCTGCACTGACAAAGCCAATAGCATCTAACAGCTGGGTGATATATTCGGCAATATGGATAGCATGCTGACTGTTAACACTCTCTAGTAGCAGTGCAAACTCATCTCCGCCTAAGCGGGCAATCGTGCTGCGTTGGCCTAAATTAGCATATAGCGTTTCCGCTACTTTGCAGAGTAATTGATCACCAATATGGTGGCCGCTAAGCTCATTGACGTCTTTAAACTGGTTAAGATCCAGCAGCAGAATGGCCCCCTCATTTCGACGCGAAAGTGAGTTAAGCAGCGCATCCTGGAAGTAGCGGCGGTTGAACAGCTCCGTTAACGGGTCGTGTTCGGCCAGCCATGTCAAGCGTGCTTCGGCCGCTTTGCGTTCGGTGATATCTAATCCAACTGAAATGCGGGCATCGCTGCCATTGTGATGGTTGGCTAAAGGGGCATGGTACCAAACGACGGTGTACAGGCGATTATTAACCGTGTGAAACGTTTTCTCTTCCTGAGTGGGAGCATCCAAAGGCGCTTCAAGGGAGGCTGTTTCGCTACCCTCCGTTTGTGATGTTGTGCGGCGGCTGAGGGGCAACGGATCGTGTTGATCAAAAATATCCAGAAAGTGACGACCGAGCAGGTCGCTATCCTTGAGGCCGAGCCCCTCCCGCGTGTAGTCGTTTACCAGCTGGATGCGACCGGCAGCGTTTTGTACAACGATAAAGACCCGGGCGGTATCTAAGAGGCTGCTGATGAAGTCGCGCTCGGTAGCGAGCTCCTCAATGCGTTCTGCGAGCTGGTTGCTGCGCTCTTGTACCGCGTTTTCCAGCGATTCAAGCTGATAAGCGAGTTCGCGGGTAGAGTGCTCCAAGACATCAATTTCATTGGAAAGGCGCGGCGTTGAGCGAGGCAACTTAGCGGTGACACGGCTAAATTGGCCATTGGCTAGTGCGGGGAGTAGGCCAGCAACGCGTCGCAGCCGAGCCATCGGCCCCAATAAAATAATTAACAGCAGTAGTTGGGCCGCCAGCCAGCCCATTACCCCAACAAAAAGCAGTGTATTAGTGGCGGAGGTAATCGCAGCCACCTGAGACGTGATATCGGAGATAAGTAGGAAGTAGCTAGTGCTACGCCAATCCGCATCATCCTCCATATAAATCGCGCCGAGTTCTAACTGACGGTTGGCATACTCAGTTTTGAAAGGCGTATTTGTTAAGGGATGAATAGGTGTTTCAGCCGCCACAGTTTGCAGGAGTGACAGGGTAGGTTCACGATTAGTCAGCGCGACTAGATGGCCATTCCAATCTTGTAAACGGCGCTCTTCTAAAATCCCAGGGATCTCACTATCGCCAATGACCAACAGCGCAATTTCGCTGCCGGAGACCTCTTTCGCTTGGCGAGTAACATCCGCTAGCGAGCGTGAGAGCACTACGGTGCCAATACTCTCGCCTTCCATCAGCATAGGCACCGCCGCAAATTGCTGGCAGTCGTCGGCGCAGCGCAGTGTGTTGATGGGGGAATCTGTGGCTAATACTTCACCTATCCAGCTTTCTAAGGGGAGGTCAGCAGGGGAGGCGCTAGCCCCTGAATGGCCAGCTAACTGCCCTTGGGTATCAAATACAAATACGTCGTCGACGCCCGCTTCAAGCTGTAAGGCTGGCCAGCGGGCATTTAGAGCGGTCTCTAATGCGGAATCGCTGCGACGTGCTAATGCTTCAGCCAAATCAGGCGCGGCGGCTGTTAAGCCTGCTAGTTGGCGCAAATTGTCCGCAGAGCGCTGCATCGCCAAGCGCACTTCACGCTGCTGGCGTTCGTGATGTGAAAGGCGATTGTTTTCAAACTGCTGGGTTAGATAGTAGTGCCCCAGCCATGTGGAAAGCGCCACTAGCACCAGCAGCAGCAGGCTACTAAGCGCCGTGACGCGCCAAGTTAAGCTAAGCCGTTGTCGTGCTCGTACATTCACAAACGCTTTCATCACGGACGCTCCGGTGTCTTGCCGCGTTAAAAGCGCAGCGAAAGCTGAAAGAGCAGCATGTTCCAGTGCTGGCGAGTGGTTGAGGCGTCAGGGTTATCTTGGGACGGTAGCCAGCCGGTACCATTAACGTGGTGGTACTCCCCTGCAAGCATCCAACGGGCATTAGGTGTCCATTGAAGTCCAAACGTTACATCATCTGCAAACTGTGAATGGGCTGGCCCAAAGCCGCTCTGCTCGTATTTGCGGCCCGAGCGGTCATCAATATTGTTAACGAGGCTGTCGTACCTTACCAGCCAGCTCCAGCTGGGCGTCAGGCGGCGCTGATACTGTACGTACCAACTATGGCCGGTGATGTCTAAATCTCGCGGTAAATTATCGCCTTCGAGGGACTGTTTTCGCAGAGCGAACTCAGCCGTCAGGCTCCATAGCTCTTCGTTGTATTGCAACGATGCGATCCAGGGTTGAAAGCTAAAGTCTGCAGCATTGCCTGCTAAGTCAGCGTCTAGCTTCACGTTGGCAGCGCTTAAAGCGGCAAGAAACTTACCGTTCTGATCTTCATATAAAATCTGCGAAATGGCCGATAGCGATGACGATGAGACATGAGCGTCAGTATCACCAAATAGCTGTTTAGCGAGCAGGGAGCCTGTTTGTGGTTGGCCAACGCCGCTAACGACTCTCAGCGTCCCTGATGGCAGGCGCTCTTCCAGATAAACATTAACACCATCGGCGGCTAACCCCAGTGCCCGGGTGCGGTCAAAATAGATCGATTGAGGCAGTAAAATGCTTGGCCGTGTAAAGGCCACGTCGCGGGTTTGATTGTAGAGGCCAAACGGGTTTTTAAACCGGCCCGCCTGTAGACCCAGCGTACGCGCTTGGTTTGAGATCATCTGATAATCAATCACGCCGTAGTCTAATGTAGGGCGCGCGTCGCTGGTGTCACCGCCTGCTCGGCGGCTTAGTAACTGGGCAGCCACCAATACATTTTGATGAGGACGAAGCGATGCGTTAACCCCAAGCTCGGTAAACTCTGCACTACCCGCATTTTGACTGCTTGGACCAAAAAAGTTGTTCTCGTCGGTGACGATAAGTGCCTGGCTCAGAAAGCCGTGCACCTGCAGCGTATCCAGTAGGTGCTCATCGGCGAGGCTAGCCGCTGGGGGCGTTAACGACACAAAGCACGCCATCAGCGTTTTGGCGAGTTTGTGATCACTCCATTGAAATGACTTGGACGCTTTCATCCAGGTACTCCCTTTCAAGGTATCCCAGCGCACCGGGCGTATTGGCCACTTTTTCTTGCATTTCAGTCAGGTTGCGCACACGGTTGGGTGCTTGTCCCCTGCCAGAAAACACCACACGATCCCAGGCCAATTGAAGCTGATGAGGGTAAACAGCGAGCTGCTCTTTGGTAAAGCGTAGATGGACGGGGTCGCGATTGGATAGCACAAACACCTGTACGGCTTGGCCATCTGGCCAAGAGCGTTGGCGCATGGCGAATATCGCGCGGGCGGTATCCCGAGTTAGCCAGCGGGTGGGCACGTCAGGATGTGCCACTAATACAATCACGCTTTCATCGGCGATCGACTGGGCTTTTGTAAACCCTGGGAACAGCGCAAGCATTAAGCAGATGGTGACCCAAGCAAACGGCTTGCGTGTGGCACTAAAAAAACAGAACGGCGCTGAGCGTCTAGTCATTGCCCATTAAGCGCCAAGCCATGCACTCTGCAGGCTTTGCCCACACGGAAGATGTGAATGCGTAAATAACGTTTCTCCTTTGCAGCCGTGTTTTCAAAAGCCCTTGTGTGAGGAGCTTATCGGTATTTTTTATTAACGGAAACTACAAAATAATTAGGCCGACACAACCGGATACACCTAGAAACACTACACCATCGATAGAGCATTAACCGATACACAAAACGTATCATTATTACATGACATAAAGCCTACATAACGAAAACGCTCGGCAAAGGCCGAGCGTTTCATTCCTCTACCGCACAGGCTTACTCAACGAGTTCAAGCAGGCGGTCAGGGTAGTCTGTAAACAGCCCGTTAACGCCCCAGTCCAGCAAGCGCTGCATTTCGTCTGGCTCGTTGATCGTGTAAATATGCACGGGCAAACCATTGGCCTGTGCTTGGCTAATAAAGTCTGCATCAATAACGTCGTTTCCATCGTAAGTGACGTTAGTTCCGATTCCCGCTGCGTATTCAGCGACGGCTTGGAAGTCTTCATCAGTAATCTCAGCCGGTCCCGGTGTGACGCCTGTCCACTCTTGTAGCTGCGAATCATCCTCTTCATTAGTGTGGTACCACACCAGTTGAATGAGTGGCACGTTCTCATTTAACTCGCGCATTTTAAGCAGGCTGTCTTGCTCAAATGATTGAACCAGTACGCGCCCTGTCTCAATCATATCGTGGGCTTCTAATGACTCAACCAGGGCTTCTTCCAACCCCGGGTTTAACTGCGGCGACTTGGTTTCAATGTAATAACGCGCATCATGTCCGAAGTGCTCAAACAGCTCACTTAACGTGAGAATTTGGGCGCCTTCAAACTCGGCATCTGCTTTATCGGCATTAGCTTCATTGAACCAAGAGCCAGTATCTAGCGCTTTTAACTCTTCCAGAGTGTGGTCATTAATTGTGCCCTCACCGCTGCTGGTGCGGTCAATCGCATCATCATGAAACACGACCAGCTCACCGTCGGCGGTTATTTGAACATCCAGCTCCAAATAATCAACGCCCCATTCATGAGCCAGCTCGTAGGCTGCCAGGGTGCTTTCTGGCGCGTGGCCGCTAGCGCCCCGGTGCGCAATGACCTGAAAAGATTCGAGATCTTTTAGCTGTTGCTCCAGCGGGGTGGCTTCAGCCAGCGCAGAAGTGGTGGCAGCACCAGCGAAAAGACCTAGCGATAGAGCAGCAATCATTGGATGACGTTGCATAGAAACTCCTTAATTGAATGGTTGTTCAATTATCCTACCTGCCCTAACAGCAAAATGCCAAACATCGCTCCCTTGGCAGCCAATGTGTAAAAACGTTGTTAAAGCGTCTAAGTTAGATAGGGCCAAGATGGGGAGGCAATGCGCCTATGGGTTGAATTTCCGCTGTGTGCCTGCACCCATGTTAGGTAGCCAGTTAAAAAGATAGCAACGCACAAGGAGACGTTATGACAACGTTAGTGATTGGTGCCAACGGACAAATTGGCAAACAGTTCTGCGAATTAGCGCAGCAGGCAGGCGAACCCGTTAAGGCGATGATTCGCAGCGAAGAGCAGGCGGGCTGGTTTAAAGAACGCGGCATTGAAACCGTCATCGCTGATTTAGAAGGCGAGCTTGAACATGCGTTTGAAGGCTGCGACCAAGTGGTCTTCACTGCGGGCTCAGGCCCCCACACCGGACCTGATAAAACGCTGTTGATCGACTTGTACGGGGCCATTCGCGCCGCCGATCTTGCGAGTCAAAAAGGCCTTTCCCGCTACATCATGATTAGCGCGATGCGCTCTGAAAAACCGCTGGAAGCGCCGGAAAAAATGCGCCCCTACATGGCGGCGAAATTTGCCGCTGATGCGCATCTAGCGAACAGTAAAGTTCCTTATGTGATTCTTAAACCAGGGCGTTTGACGGATGAAGGTGCAAGCCGGCAATTTGCGAGCACCGTAGAAGAGGCTGGCGATAACCAAATTTCCCGGGCCAATGTCGCTCATGCGCTTCTGCATGTTGTGCAAACCCCCAATGTGGTGAATCAAGAGTTCCTGCTGTTAGATGGCAAGCGCCCCATCGGTGAGCTTATTGGCTAAGCTGACGCGCGGATTCATGGATCAAATCGCTGGTAATGACGCTGTAGTAAGGGGCTAATACCCACCTGTTAAAGCTTCTTGCTAATTTTATCTCTACACGCTCTGCGTGTGCTCAGTGACTCAACGAATAACGATAAGGAGCATAGAGATGAGCAGTAAACGAATTTTAATGATTACCGGCGACTACACTGAGGACTACGAAACCATGGTGCCTTTTCAGGCATTAATGGCAGTGGGCCATCGTGTCGATGCAGTATGCCCTGGAAAAACCTCGGGAGATACGGTGGCTACCGCGATCCATGATTTTGAAGGCGATCAGACGTATTCAGAAAAGCCCGGTCACCGCTTTGCCCTTAATGCCGATTTTGCGAGCATCAATCCCGCCGACTACGATGCCCTGGTGGTACCCGGTGGGCGTGCGCCAGAATACCTGCGTTTGGATAAAGAAGTGCTCTCCATGGTTCAGCACTTTTTTGAGACGGACAAGCCCGTCGCCGCTATTTGCCATGGTGCTCAATTGCTAGCCGCCGCAAAGGTGCTGGAAGGCAGGCAGTGTTCCGCTTACCCGGCCTGCCAGCCGGAAGTGGAGCTTGCAGGGGGCCACTTCGCCAACCTAGATGTCACCGATGCCGTTACCGATGGCAATTTAGTGACAGCGCCTGCTTGGCCTGCTCACCCTGCGTGGCTTGCTCAGTTCATGGCCTTGCTGAATAAGTAGGCCGCAAAGGTGGCCGCACCGTGAGAGGGCGCCCAGTCTCTTGCTGGGCGCTTTTCATGATGCTCGCTATCCTGAGATGAGGCCTGAACGTAAAGAGAACCCCCATGTGTAAACTGTTTATCAAAGCCGATCCCGAGCTATGGCGAAGCGCCACCCACTCGCTGCGCATCGATGGCATGGTAACGAGTGTGAGAATGGAGAATTACTTCTGGCACCTTCTAGAGGAAATCGCGCAGCGCGATGGGATGAACACCGCCCAGATGATTACTCGCCTTTACCATGAATCCATTGATGCGGGGCACGATTTGGGGAACTTCACCTCATTTCTGCGCGTATGCGCGTTACGCTACCAAGCGCTCCAGTTAACGGGGGATATTCCCAGTTATCAAGAGGTGCCCATCGCTACGCTGGATGCAGAGGAGATTCTCGCTCGCGAACGGCGCGGCGGCGTTAATCAAGTCCACTAATAGAGAGCAGGTAAAGGGCTGCTTACTAAAGAGTGAACGTAAAGGTCAGCGCGGGTGATTGCCTCGTCGGTAGCTTCTGAACCACATCAGCGGTAGGGTCAGTTTAAAGGCTATCTCAACGAGGCAAATATGGAACTCTTTCTAAACGCAACGTCCCCCTATGCGCGTATGGCGCGCATCATCCTGCTGGAAAAAGGGCTCATGGAGGATGTGACGCTGCGCTGGTGCGACCCCTGGGCAGATGATCCCGCGCTGCTGGCAGTCAATCCCGCTGGACGAATTCCCGTACTCATCACCAGTGACGGCACAGCGCTTAGTGAGTCGCTGCTGATCGCGGTTTACCTGGATGCGCAGCACCCGAATTCGCCGATTGTCCCTGCTGCCCAACGCGCTGAGGTGTTGCGTTTAGCCGGGCTGGGGCAAAACCTAATGGATGCCTCCTTCACTACGGTGATCGCTCGAAAACATTATGGTGCTGAGATTGATCAAAGCGAACTTGGCGTAAGGCGCCAGCGTGCTATTCAGCGCCTGACAAAGCAGCTTAGCGATGAGCTTCACGAAAACCAGCTAACCGAATCACTCACCCTTGGCGACATCTCCACGGCGGTAGCGTTGGACTATTTAGCGTTCAGGCTGCCCGAGGTGAACTGGCAAGAAACATATCCGCAGCTTCAGGCATGGCACGCTAAGGTAGTGGCGCGAGAAAGCTTCCAGAGCACCGCCTTTGCATAATCAGCCTTGCTTAATAGCAGCAGCGAGTGCATCGCTGCTATGCCTTCAGTTCTTCCTTAAACCAGTTAGCCAACGATTCGCTGCGGCGGGCGTTGGTGTGTTTGGGTAGCCACAGGCAGAGCCTTGCCGGGGTTTCAATGCTGCCCC
Organism: Halomonas sp. 7T; assembly: GCF_025643255.1. Lineage (NCBI taxonomy): Bacteria > Pseudomonadati > Pseudomonadota > Gammaproteobacteria > Oceanospirillales > Halomonadaceae > Halomonas > Halomonas sp. 7T. The sequence goes on from NZ_CP087112.1 coordinate 550,208, forward strand.
AGGGGGTGACTAGCCTTCCGCTTTTCAGATCATCCTCCACTAGCAGCCTAGGGGCAATAGCCACGCCCAGGCCCGCCACGGCGGCTTCCATTAAGTAATAAAGGTGCGCGAAGCCTTGGCCCTGTTTGAGCGCGGCCTCTAGTGCGGCGGGCGCAAGCCCTTGGGCGGCTGCCCACTGGGGCCAGGCTTGAGGGCGCGAGGCGGTATACAGCAGTTTATTGGTAAACAGCGAAGCGGGATCAGTAGCATCGCACGCCTCTGCCAAACGCGGGCTGAGTACCGCGCAAATTTCTTCAGGGATGAGTTCGATCACTTCCACATCGCTAGGCCAGGGCGGCGCAGAGAATGCCAGGGTCGCGCTGGCGTCTGAAGGCGTGCCGGGCTGCTCGGAATCGCTCACCACCACTTGCAGCTTTAGCTCCGGCAGCGCTTGGTTTAAACGGTCTAGGCGAGGAATCAGCCAGCGGGCCAGCAGGCTGCCGGGGCAAGCCAGGGTAAACGGCGCTTCTTCCACCTCATGCTTGAGCAAAGTGCAACTATCTCTCAGTTTTGCGAAGGCATCCCCCACGCCACTTTGCAGCCGTTCGCCGTGGTGGGTGAGCACTAGCCCACGCCCCGCTTTGGTGAACAGCGCCACGCCAAAGTGCTCATCTAAGCTCTTTAATTGGCGGCTTACCGCGCCGTGGGTCACGCTTAGCTCGTCGGCGGCGGCGGTTACGCTGCCTAACCGGGCAGTGGCTTCAAAGGCGCGTAGCGCACTTAAGGGCGGCAGGCTGTGGTGCATGGGTGCCTCTTCCAATAGTTGCGTAAAACTCACAGGTGGTTGCCATCTTATCGATTTTTCTTCTCACCTGCCTGCGTTAACGTCGTGAGCATCTTAAATCGCCCCGAAACCGCAGAGGTCGTGATGAACAAACCCCTAAGCCTACCCGATGCCAACGGGCTGTTTGGCAGCTTTGGTGGCCGCTTTGTAGCGGAAACCCTGATGCCTTTGATTCTTGAGCTGCAGGATGAGTACGCCACCGCCAAAAACGACCCTGAGTTTCAGCGCCAGCTTGCCTATTTCCAGGGCGACTACGTTGGCCGCCCCAGCCCGCTCTACTTTGCCGAGCGGCTCACCGAGCACTTTGGCGGCGCAAGCATTTATCTCAAACGTGAAGAGCTAAACCACACCGGCGCGCACAAGATTAACAACTGCATTGGTCAGGTGCTGCTCGCCAAGCAGATGGGCAAAAAGCGCATCATCGCGGAAACCGGCGCGGGCATGCATGGTGTTGCTACCGCTACCGTGGCTGCGCGTTTTGGGTTGCCCTGCGTGATTTACATGGGCGCCACCGACATCGAACGTCAGCAGCCCAACGTATTCCGCATGAAGCTGCTGGGCGCGGAGATCGTGCCAGTGACCTCTGGCACCGGCACGCTGAAAGACGCCATGAACGAAGCGCTGCGCGACTGGGTCACGAACGTCGACGACACCTTCTATATTATTGGCACCGTGGCAGGCCCGCACCCGTACCCGGCCATGGTGCGCGATTTCCAAGCGGTGATTGGCCATGAAACCCGCACCCAAATGCTCGAAAAACAGGGCCGCCTGCCGGATTCACTGATTGCCTGCGTAGGCGGCGGCTCTAATGCCATGGGCCTGTTCTACCCGTTTATTGATGATGAAAGCGTTCACATGGTGGGCGTAGAGGCGGGCGGTAAAGGCGTTAACAGCGGCCTGCACGCCGCCAGCCTCAACGGCGGCACCCCTGGCGTGCTGCACGGCAACCGTACCTACCTGCTGCAAAACGAAGATGGCCAGATTATCGATGCCCACTCGATTTCCGCTGGGCTAGATTACCCCGGCATCGGCCCTGAACACGCCTGGCTGCACGAACAGGGCCGAGTTGAGTACGTTTCCGCCACCGATGATGAAGCGCTAGAAGCGTTCCAAATCTGCTGTTGCCAAGAGGGCATCATCCCGGCGCTGGAAACCGCCCACGCCCTGGCCGAAGTGGCTAAGCGCGCGCCAACACTTCCCCGCGAGCATCTGATGGTGGTCAACCTCAGTGGCCGTGGCGATAAAGACATGGTGAGCGTGGCCCATCACCTGGGTGATAAGTTCGGAGTAAAAAACGTATGAGCGCGCTACAGGAGAACGACATGACTAACACTTCTCGTCTTGAACACTGCTTTACCGCGCTCAAGCAACAAAACCGCCCCGCGCTGGTGAGCTACCTCACCGCGGGCGACCCGGACGCCGAGACCTCCCGCCGCCTGCTGCACGGGCTGCCGGAAGCCGGGGTAGACATCATCGAACTCGGCATGCCGTTCAGCGACCCCATGGCCGATGGCCCCGCCATTCAAAAAGCCGCCCTGCGTGCGCTGGCTAACGGCCAAACCCAAGCCAAAACCCTGGAAATGGTGCGCCAGTTCCGTGAACAAAACAGCACCACCCCCATTGTGCTGATGGGCTACTACAACCCTATTTACTGCTACGGCGTTGAGCGTTTTCTAACCGATGCTGCCAAGGCCGGGGTAGATGGGCTAATCGTGGTGGACCTCCCCCCCGAACACGATGAAGAGCTGTGCCAGCCCGCCGCTCAACACGGCATCGATTTTATTCGCCTCGCCACGCCCACCACTGATGCCAAGCGCCTGCCCAAAGTGCTGGCCAACGCTTCCGGGTTTATCTACTACGTTTCCGTGGCGGGTGTGACGGGCGGCAGCGCGCCCACGCCAGAGCGGCTAGAAAGCGCCGTGAACCAGCTGCGCGAACACACGCCGCTGCCCATCGCTGTGGGTTTCGGCATTCGCACCGCCGAGCAGGCCGCCACCATTGGCCGCTTCAGCGACGCTGTGGTAGTAGGCTCCGCGCTGGTAGATTGCATCGAACACGCCAGCAGCGGCGATGACGCCGTAGCGCGGGTGCATGGGCTCGTCAAAGAGCTGGCGGAGAGTGTGAGAGGGTGTCGAAAAGCCCAGCAGGAACATGCCAGTTTGCCAGCCTGATAAGAAGCTGCATCAAACCACAGCGCGGGCAAAAGCCTGCTCTGTGGTTATTCTGAAAGTTCCATTCTCCCCTTGTCGTTGTTTCCAGAAAACAGGCATCATCCATGTTTGATGTTGGGCGTCATTGCGCCACGACCACACAAACAGAGGAAGACAATGGGCAAGCTCTTTTCATTGCTGGTACTGCTGGGGCTAGGCTACGCAGGCATCTATTTCTACTATGGCGTGGTGATCGAGCGGGAAGTCGAGCAGCAGTTAGAAGCCCGTGGGCTGTCATCGGTGAGCGTGGATAACGTCGAGTACGATTGGCTGGCCCCGGTGAGCGACAGCGCCAATATTGCTGTGACGCTTAGCTACCGTGGCTCCCAGGCGGCGGTCAACATGCAGGTACAAGGCCATCCGTTGGTGTCTGATGAAGTCACGGTACAGTTGGACGGCCTGCAAGCGCTGCGTTTGGGGATTAGTTTCGGGCAGTAACCACGAGCCAAACGTGTTCATGACCAATCGACACCGCTACAGCTACCAGCAACCCTGACATCACCCAGTTGAACCCTTTGATAAGCATCGGCTGCCTGACGCGCTGGCCAAGCAGGCTGCCGATCACCACATAGCTGCCGGGTGCGCCTGCCGCCAGCGCGGCCAGTCCCAGTGCCCAGATAAACAGGCTCATGCCCTGAATGCCCTCTGCAGGAAACTGCAGCGTCGCGATGGGCAGCGTCGCCACCATGGCTTTGGGGTTGAGTAACTGCATCATCAGACCATCACGAAAACTGAGCATGCGTGGTGCTGGGGCATGGGTATCCAGGGTGGCATTGGCGCGAGCCACCTTGTAGGCCAGATACAGGATATAAGCGCAGCCGAGCGCGCTGAGCAGCACCAGAGAGTCTTGAGATATCCAGGCGGCTCCCGCCCATCCTAATACCAGCAAGTACAGCAGCATGGCCAGCCCCACGCCCAGGCAAAAACCCAGTGAGGTTTTACCCTGTCCGTTGATACCGACATTCAATCCCAACAGATTCACAGGCCCAGGCGTGTACATGACGCCCAGGGCATAGGCGACGATTGCTAACATGAGAAAACCTCTAGGTGGAAGTGATGCTTAACGCGTGATATCGCGTTGGTACTGGAAAGGGGTCATGCCATAGATGCGCTTGAAACGCCGATTGAAGTGACTTAAATCCGCAAAGCCGAAGCGCAGCGCTATCTCGGTTAGTGGCGAGCCCTGGTCGAGCGCGGAGCGTGCCGCGTTCACGCGGCAATTGAGCACGTATTGGTGAGGGGTCATGCCGAACTGTTGGCGAAACAGCCTCAAAAAGTGGTACTTCGACAAATGCGCGGCCTGACTTATATCGTCCAGTGAGATATCTGCTTCAAGATGCTCATGAATATAGGCTTTGGCGTGGCCTAGCAGCGTGTCTGGGCGGCTGGTGCGTTTGCTAGTCACCATGTGGCCCCCAAGCTGAACCATGCGTTCGATCACGCGATACAACGCGTTTTCCTGGTCGATGCAACTGCCCGCTTGATGAGTGGTCAGTCGTGCGATCTCCTGTATCGCCTGGCGTAGCAATGGGTCGTGAATCAGCGTGCTTTGGGAGCGAAACGGTGACGTTTGTGGGCGGCCAAGCATCTCCTCGAACAGTGGCAACACTTGGCTGGGATGGACGTACACCATCACGTAGCCCAGGGCCTGCTCACCGCCAGCGTGGCCGTCGTGAACCTCTTCAGGGTTAAACAGAATCACGTTACCCGGTGGGCTACGATGAAACTGCCCGCCGCTGAAGAAATCCTGCCGCCCCGCCAGCGTCACCCCGAAGGCGTACTCCTCGTGGGCATGGCGGTCATAGCTAAAATCCTCGATGGCCGCTTTCAAGACAGTCAGTGACGGCACATGATGACTTTTGAAAAACTTGAACTGGCTGCTGCCCATGCCAACCTCCTTGATCGCAATCAGCCCATGGCGGGCTTACCCTAACCCGTTTCAGGATATGTTGTGGGTGCCATCGTGGCTTGTACATAATTGCTCAACGGCGGTGTCAGTGTATATTCACTAGACGGTGCAGAGTGGGCGGCACACGCAAAACGCTGGCAAACGAGGAGGGCGCATGGCAAACCCCAACGTGGTAGTGATTACCGGCGGGAGTCGAGGCATTGGTGCCGAGACGGCTAGGTTGTTTGCTCAACATGGCTACGATGTCTGCCTCAACTATGTCGAAAACGACGCGGCCGCCGAGCGCGTGCGCAGTGACATTCTCGCCCTGGGCGTGCGTTGCATGGCTGTGAAAGCCGATGTGTCGAAGGCCGATGAGGTGGCGAACCTGTTTCGCCGGGTCGACCAAGAACTCAGCATGCTGACGGTGCTAGTTAACAACGCCGCCATTCTCAACACCCAGGCGCGGCTGGTGGATATCTCGCTGGAGCGTTTTGGCAACGTGCTACAAAAGAACGTCATGAGCTGCTTTCTCTTCTGCAAGGAGGCCGAGCAGCGCATGGTCGACGCACCAGGGCGGCACTGGCGGTAGTATCGTCAATGTTTTCTCGACGGCAGCCAAAAGCGGCTCGCCCAACGAGTACGTGGATTACGCCGCCTCGAAAGGGGCAGTGGATACACTGACCAGAGGTTTGGCCCTGGAAGTGGCTGCCGAAGGCATCCGCGTAAATGCGGTACGCCCCGGCCTGATTCACACCGAGATGCACGCCTTGGGCGGCGAGCCTGGACGGGTGGATCGCTTAAAATCACGCATCCCAATGCAGCGGGGCGGCCAACCTTCTGAAGTGGCCGACGCTATTTACTGGTTAGCCAGCGATAAGTCATCGTTTGCCACCGGTACCCTGTTGGATCTCGCGGGTGGGCTGTAGCGCCCTCGTCAGCACACCGTTGCTTTCTTCTATGACCCCCTAAAAGGACACCCCCATGTTTACCGGCCTGAGTGCGTTTCCGTTAACCCCCATGAATGAGCAGGGCATCAACGAGCAGGAATTTACCCAGCTAGTGGCTCGTTTGGCCCAGGCGCAGGTGGACTCCATTGGTGTGCTGGGCTCTACCGGCAGCTACGCCTATTTAAGCGTGGAAGAGCGGGCGCGGGTGGCCAAGCTGAGCGTGGAGAGTGCGGCAGGGGTGCCGGTGGTGGTGGGCATTGGCGCGCTTCGCACTCGCGATGTGCTAGCCAACGCCGAACACGCCCAGCAGGCCGGGGCGAGCGGCCTGCTGTTAGCGCCTGTTTCGTATCAAATGCTGACCGATGACGACGTGTTCAACCTGTTCAGCACCGTCAGCCGCGCCATCAGCGTGCCGTTGTGCGTGTACGACAACCCCGGCACCACCCACTTTACGTTCAGCGACGAACTGCATGGGCGCATTGCCGAGTTGCCCCAGGTGCGCTCGATTAAGATTCCGCCAGTATCCAACAATCTAGACGACGCCAAAGCCCACGTGGCGCGGCTGCGGGCGCTGATTCCCAGTGATGTGACCATCGGCATCAGCGGCGACCCCGCCGCCGCCACGGGCCTTCTTGCGGGCTGTGATGCGTGGTATTCGGTGATTGGCGGGCTATACCCGGAACTTGCGCTGGCGCTCACCCGCGACGCCCAAGCCGGAGACGCCGAACAAGCCCAAGCCCGTTCAGACGCCTTAGCACCGCTATGGGCGCTATACAGTGAGTATGGTGGCAGCCTGAGGGTGGTGGCGACTATCGCTGAGCTCACCGGTCGCGTTAGCGCCCCCTGCCTGCCCCAACCGCTGAACACCCTGCAAAATGATGCCCGCCAGAAGGTCGCAGCGGTGATCGAGGCGCTTGGGCTTCACTAACGGCAGCGTTTTAAAAGGGTTGGCTTATAGCCCCTGAGCACCGCGCCGCAGCCAATCGTGAACAAACGCCAGCTTTTTCATCGCGACATCGGAAAGCACAAACGGATAAAGATCCGACAGCCCCATCGAGCGGTTCACATGGTTCACGCCCGCCACTAACGAGGCGGCAATGTGAATCAGCCGCTCGGCATCCGGCTCGGCGTAGGCATCCCAGTTGTAGGTGTTGGGCAAGGCCGGAGAGGTCATGCCCGAGGACACAAAGCTGTCGGTAATATCGGTAAGATGCAGCAAGTGCGATGCGGTTTCAGCGAAGTCTTCATGCGGGTGTGCCGATGCATAGGTAGTGAGAAAACGCTGGCGCCAGTCGGGCGGGGGGCCATCTTGGTAGTGGCGCTGTAACGCCGCTGGGTAATCCGCGCGCTCATCGCCAAACATCTCACGAAACGCATCTAGAAAATCATCCCGCAAGCTTAACCGCCACCACAACATATGGGCGATTTCATGGCGCATATGGCCAATCATCGTGCGGTAAGGCTCATCCAACGCCTCTTTACGGGTCGTGCGCAGCACGGCATCGGCTTCCGCCACGCTAATCGTTACCACGCCGCCGACATGGCCCATGGGCACCGGGATTCCGCCTTCGGCTAGCATGTGAAACACCGGCGGCGCGCCGGGGTCTTCCGGGCGGAACCAGTTCCAGCGGCCCAGGTTATCAATCACCCAACGCTTGGCTGCCTCGGTTTGCGCCCAGTTGGGCATCGCACCGGCAATGGAAGGGTCTGGCGCTAGGGCGGTCATCGCGCAGGCGCGGCAGAACTCGCCCTGCTTGGGGGCAATCCAATTACAGCCAATCACCTCGCGGTTGGCGCAGAAGGGCGGCATGGGAATAAACGCCCGCGCCTGGGGGTCGTAAGCCACCGGCACACCATCCGCCGTGACCAAATTATCAAACCAGAGTGAACCGGCACCGACCGGATTAGAAAAAACACGCATAGGCCGGGTATCTCAAAAGAAACGAAGCTTCAGTTTAGGAGCCGAGACCCGGTTACGTCCAACGGCGATTGCAGGGCACGGCCGTTGATGAGACGCGTAGAGCAGTCGCCAAGGCCGCCCAGGCTCAGTATCATCACCTGCTCATTCATTATAGAAGCCACTGCTTATGTCTTGCCCGCCATGCCCCCGCTGCCAGTCCGAATTCGTTTACCAGGATCAACGCCTGTTCATCTGCCCCGAATGCGCCCACGAATGGAACCCTGAAGAAGCCGCCGCCGAAGAGGCCGTGAACGTGGCAGATGCCAACGGCTCCACGCTGGCCGAAGGCGACAAGGTCACGCTGATCAAAGACCTCAAGGTCAAAGGCAGCTCCCAAGTGCTCAAGATCGGCACCAAAGCCGTCATCAAACGGCTAAAAGAGGGCAAAGACCACCAGCTAGACTGCAAAGTAGACGGCGCAGGCGACATGATGGTGACTGCGCAGTTCGTGAAAAAGGCTTGAAGCAATCGTTCTGTCTTATTAGCTGTACAGGTTTGCTAGCAACGGCTAGACTTGTACCCTAAATAGTACATGTGAGGCGTGTATGAAAATCGTGTCTTTTACAGAAGCGAGGAATGGCTTGAAAGCTGTGCTGGATGGCGTCGTTAATGATGCGGATACCACCGTGATCACGCGCAGGGATGCTGAAGATGCCGTGGTGATGTCGCTGGATTATTACAATAGCCTAATGGAAACAGTGCACCTGCTTCGTTCGCCTAATAATGCTGAACACCTTAACCGCTCAATAGCGCAATATCGTGCTGGCCAAACAAGCGCACGCGAGTTAATGGATGAGTAGTCAGCGACTGTTGTGTTGGACAGATGAATCTTGGAACGACTACGTCTACTGGCAAGCGCAGGATAAGAAAACCCTTAAGCGCATTAATAAGCTGATAAACGATGTAAAGCGCTCCCCCTTTGAGGGAATCGGCAAGCCAGAGCCCTTAAAAGAAAACCTAGCGGGCTTTTGGTCTCGACGTATAGACGATACTCATCGGCTTGTTTATGCAGTCGATCACCACGCGATCACTGTCATTTCTTGCCGCTATCACTATTAGCCCGCAACTGAATCGCCCCTGAGAGTGAGCCAGCAGTGGGAGGTGGCTTTAGCCCGCGACTGTGCCTGCACCCAGCCAGCTAAGTGGAAAAAATGACAGCTACCACACCAGCTCCCATCACCACTGCACTGGCCCAACTGCCCGTCAGCAAAGCAGCGGTAGACGACAACCTACAAACCCACTTGGCCTACATAGAACGCGCCGCCGCGCTGGGGGCCAACGTGGTGGCCTTTCCCGAACTCTCGCTCACCGGCTACGAGCTGGCGCTACTCGGCCAACTGGCCATGCCCCGCGACGATGCCACCTTTGCCGCCCTCACCGCCGCTGCCGTCGCCAATAACACGGTGGTAATGGCAGGCTGCCCACTGCACAACCCCCACGGCAAACCCCACATCGCAGCGGTGATCTGCTACCCCAACGGTGAACATACCTTCTACTTAAAACAGCACCTTCACGAAGGGGAGGAGGTTTACTGTGCCCCCGGCCATGAAAGTGGCCTGATCAACGTGAACGGCACACGCATCGCCCTGGCCGTATGCGCCGACTTCACCCAGCCAAGCCACGCCGCTACCGCCGCCAAACAACAGGCGGATGTATATCTTGCCAGCGCGCTCATCTCCCTAGGCGGCTATGCAAAAGATGCCGAGCTGCTCGCCACCATCGCAAAACGCCACCAACTGCCGGTACTGCTCGCCAACCACATTTTCACCACGGGCGGCTGGCAAACCTGTGGCAATAGCGGCGGCTGGAATACAGCAGGGGAGCTAACCGTGAAAGCCAACGGCACCCAGCCCAGCTTAGTGCTGTGCCACATTAATCACGGTGTATTAAGCGGTAGCGTAGAAGTGATGACTCACCTACCTTCCAAAGCATTCATTACCGACTAAAAGTTAAGCTCCCAAGGTAGGCTTAACTTATGTTTGCTGCTAGTCTCAAAGTATTAGAGCGAACAACGCCGCAGGGAATTTACGATGCAGAATGCCCGCATAACGCTTCACCCTACCAACAAACGCATGCAAGTGCGGGTGGATGGTGTTCTGCTAGCCGACTCTAGCAATACGCTTGAACTCCGCGAACACGGCTACCCGCCACGCCACTACTTCCCATGTGAAGACATGCGGATGGACTTACTCACTGTTTCAGAAAAGACCACTTATTGCCCGTTTAAAGGGCATACGGTGTACTTTTCGCTGGGTGAACGGCGGGATATTGCTTGGAGTTATGAGGAGCCGGTTGAGCTGTCGCGGGTAGGGTGACTTTTTATGAAGAAACGTGCGAATGACTTTTTCGACCCAAAGCAGCCCTTCCGACGAAATTGGCATGCTGATTTGGCCGTGTTATGCAGCCGGCACTATAATCCATGTCATTCAGCCTATTTATATTTAATTAATTTTGATTTCAACGAGTTAGTTCGTGAATAAAGGGCTGTATACCCTGAATGAACGCGCCGTCGGGTTCATTCAGGTTATGTAGTGGGGTGTGTATTCACTGTTAGGCAATTCGTAGCTCGCCACGGGCAAGTGATTTAAATATGAATTATTCCAATGAAGTTGATGTGAGAATCGGAACATGCGCGCTCTGCGATCAAGAGGAAGCCAAGTTAAAGGAATCGCACAGCATTCCTAAGTTTGTTTACCAATGGATCAAAGAAACAAGTCCAACGCCTTATTTGCGAAGCAGTGATAATGTGAATAAGCGTGAACAGGATGGGCCTAAAGAATATCTTTTGTGCGAAAAGTGTGAAGGCAATCTTTCGCTAATGGAGGATGAGTTCGCTGAGAAAGCATTCAAAAAAATTGCGAACTACCGGGGGCAGGCGCCAGAAATTTTAGTCACAGAACCAATGCGCGTATGCGTCCTATCGATATTTTGGAGAACTCTGCTAACGTCACTGAGCCGAGAAAACAATCGCACCGATGAAGACAAGAAGGTAATGAACGAGTTTTTGGCATCCGCCAAGCATCAAATTAATAAGAATGTTGCCACAACACCTATCTTTTGGGCACCGATTTATGGTGACCCTCCGTTCTATGATTTGCCTCTATCTATGACCTATCAACTGGATAGAATGGTTGGCGCACCCGACATACGTTTTTTTGATGACCCGCATCGATATTTTGCAGTATTTAAGCTGCCATTTATTTTTTTCTTTATTTTTAGCGAAGGGTGGTCGGATGACAAGGATGACAAAAACAAGTTCGCAGGCGCCGTTAGTCTGAGTGACATTAAAGTAATTCCGGACTTTCTTCGGGACTATATTAAATTTCTGAACGATCAGTTTGAAGCGTCGAAGCTGGCCATGAGTAGTTACAATTTAGTGAAAATTGAACAGGAAATTTCTGAAAGTGAAAGAACTACTGGCGCTCACAAATCTCTCGCAAGATCGCAGCGACCCAATAAATCTGGATATGCCTAACCCCAGCGCTCAACCCTGTTCGCTTCGCTCTCTGGACGCTGCGTGATAAAGCCGCGCAGCGCCGGTTAGCTCTACGATATGTCGATAGCGAAGTGCAACGAAGATATTGATTTTAATTGTTGACAGGTTTGTCTATTTGCATATTAGCAAGGAGGAAGAATGAAAATAAAAAGTGCCCGCATCAAAAATTATCGCTTGTTGAAAGACGTATGTCTGAGCCTAGATGACAGAACGACACTGATTGTTGGGCGAAACAATTCTGGTAAAACTTCGTTTGCTGAAATATTCCGGAGCTTCCTAAGTTCAACGGGGCCGAAGGTTCGTTATGAGGACTTTAATCAGTCTTGTTTAGCAGAGTTTGAAAAAGCCTTAGAGGCTTTCAAAAAAGGTAAAGAAGAAGAAGTCATTCGTCTCTTGATGCCAGCGATTGAGCTACAGCTACTTATCCACTATAAAGACGATGAGAACGATTTTGGAGTCTTGGGTGACTTTATTATTGATCTCGACGATGCATTGTTTGAAACCTATATATTGGTTTCTTACCAGTTAAAAGACGGAAAGATTAAGGATTTCTTTCAGGCACTGGATGCAGCTAATCGCAAAAAATATTTTGCTGATCTTAAAGTTTTGATCAACCAGCATTACGAGCCCGCGATCTATGCGATCGAACCGACCAATTTGAATAATAAGGTCAGGCTCGAATTCTCTTCCTTCAAACGGTTGATATTGTCAGGATTAATTAATGCTCAGCGCGGCCTCGATGATGAAACTCACAATGAGCGCGATGTGCTGGGGAAGTCACTAGGAAACATTTTTAAAAGTGCAAACAGTGCCGGTGCGCCTGAAGCATTTAAAGCCAAGTCCGATGAAGTCAATACAGTAGTAGAAGCACTCCAAGAGAAAGTCGATACGGACTTTCAGGAGAAAGTAAAAGCGCTTTTGCCAACGCTTAACATCTTTGGGTATCCCGGTCTGCAAGATCCAAATTTGAGTGCTGCTACTGAGCTAAATGTAACGTCATTGTTGGAGAGCAATACTAGGGTATTCTATGCAGGCGATGATCATTTTACTCTGCCAGAAACCTACAATGGCTTGGGTATTCGTAATTTGATTTTTATTCTCTTTCGAATCTATGAGTACTTTAGAGAGTTCCAGTCACAGCCTACCCCACCGAAAGGCCATTTAATTTTTATCGAAGAGCCCGAAGCCCATCTGCATCCGCAAATGCAGGAAGTTTTCATTCGTCAGCTTGAGGAAATAGTCAGTGAGTTCCAAAAGCAGCTTAATGATGGGAATATTTGGCCAGTGCAGTTTGTGGTCAGTACGCATTCCTCACATATAGCCAACGAAGCAGATTTTAGCAAAGTCCGTTATTTTTTATCCAAGGGGAGAAAGGGAACCAAGGTGAAAGACCTGGGCGAAGCATTTGGCAGCGATGAGGTGAAGGAAGACAAAGAATTTTTGCATAAGTATTTAACCCTGACCAAGAGCGACCTCTATTTTGCAGATAGAGCAATTCTTATCGAAGGGGCCACTGAAAGAATTCTACTGCCTGAGATGATTAAAAAAGTGGATGAGACGCGGCAGTGTGGTTTACGCAGAAAGTATATGTCTGTAGTCGAGGTTGGTGGAGCCTATGCTCATCATTTTTATAAGTTCATCGACTTTCTTGAGCTACAGACCCTGTTCATTACTGATTTGGATTCGGTAAAGAAAACCGAAGGTGGGAAGAAGGCAACATATCCTGCTTCAATGGTAAGTGATGGTTCACATTCAAGTAACGTAGGCCTGTCTAAATGGTTTGGGATAGATGGGTATTCTGAATTGAAGGATATACGTTTAAAAGACGATAATACTAAAATTTCTGGATGTCGTCGATTAGCGTTTCAGGTGGATGAAGGTGAAAGTGGTCTGTGTGGCCGTAGCTTTGAGGATGCGTTTATTCTGGCGAATACAACCCTTTTTGAATTAAAGGATAAAAAGGGTGTGGAGCTGGAAAATTCTGTTTTTGCACTGTCTAAAAAAATTGGAAGTAAAAGTAAAGCTAACTTTGCTATTAAATATGCTATTGAAACAACAGATTGGTGTGTTCCTGAGTATATTTTAGAAGGGCTCGAATGGCTGGCTAAAGACGTTGCGTTTAATGCTGAGGAGGTTCAGCCATGACCAACATAAACCCTGCCGAGCAGGCTTCTATAGAAGCGCTAGAGAAGCTAAGGAGCTGTATTGATAAAGGTCAGTGTTTTCGTTTAGAAGCAGGTGCTGGTGCAGGCAAAACCTATTCCTTGATCGAATCAATTAGGTATTTGATATCGAATCGCGCAGCTGATTTACTAGGTAGTCAGCAGCAGATAGCATGTATTACATACACAAACGTAGCAAAGGATGAAATAAAGGATAGAACGGATCATCATCCAGTTATATTTGCCGATACAATTCATGCGTTCTGCTGGAGCATACTGCAACATTACCAGATTAAGCTTCGAGAACATCTTCCAGAACTTGGTGAAAAATGGAAAAATCGAATAGATGATTCGGTAGGTGTCACGAACCAGAAGGTTAAGTACGAGTTAGGGTTTCCCGCTGTCAATGAGCGCGAAATTACTTTGCATCATGATGACGTAGTCGGGTTGATGGCGCGCATGCTTATGTATCCAAAGTTTCAGAAGCGACTTAAAAGCAAGTTCCCTATTGTTTTAATCGATGAGTACCAGGATACCAATAGCAAGCTGGCTGATAGCATTGTCACTAATCTTATCGATAATGACTCCGGTGTAATGGTTGGCCTTTTCGGCGATCATTGGCAGAAAATCTACGGCGCTACAGCATGCGGCTTAATTTCGAGCGAAAAAGGAAAAATCGTAGAGATCGGAAAAAAAGCAAACTTCCGGTCGGATCGAAATATAGTTCAGTGTTTTAACAGAATGCGTCCAGATCTGCCTCAAGCAGAATCAGACCCTAACTCAAATGGAGTGATAAAAGTTTTCCACTCCAATAATTGGGTGGGTGCCAGGAGAGATGGTAAAGGCGGCGGCCACTGGAAGGGTGATCTTCCAGAATGCAATGTGAAGGAATATATTGAGAAAACGAAAGAGTTGATGGTTGCAGATGAATGGGATATGTCTCCCAAGAAAACTAAAATCTTGTTTTTAACAAACAACCTTATAGCAAGTGAGCAAAACTTTAAGAATCTTACTGATTGCTTTCGATATACAGACGACTATCTCAAAAAAAATGACAAATATGTCCAGTTTTTTCTTGAGGTGATAGAGCCAACTGTATTCGCTTATGAAAAACAGCAATATGGTGGATTGTTGCAGATTAAAAAGAAAAACCATCCACCATTGAAGTGTCAGGCTGATAAAACAGAATGGTTAAATATTCTTGATAGAATAATGCACGCAAGAAAAAATTCTAACGTTGGCGATATGCTAGACATTTTGATGGAAACCAAAGTGCTTAGAGTTTTATCAAAAATTGAAGAATCAGAAAATCGATATAAGCGTCTGATATTAAAGTCGATTGACGAGCTGGATGAGGATGAGGCGAAATTTGTGGAAAAGCTTAGAAAGTTGCGCTCCGTCGATTATCTTGAGGTTGCTAACCTGGGTGAGTACATCGATGCAAAGACGCCTTTCTCGACGAAGCACGGCGTGAAAGGAGCGCAATTTGATAATGTTCTTGTCGTTTGTGGTCGCGGATGGAATCAGTACAACTGGAATCAGATGTTGGAGTGGATGGACGGTAGCTGTCCCGAAGACAAAAAGGATACGTTTGAGCGAAATCGAAACTTGTTCTACGTGAGCTGCTCGAGAGCTAAACACAATCTCACTTTGCTGTTTACGCAAGAGTTATCCGATAAGTCAATAACGGTACTTGATAGGATATTTGGCAAAGATAATGTATTAGGTAGCCCACTTGATGCTTAGGCTCTGCTTGTATTTAATCAGTGTGATGAAAGGGTATAACAATAAGTGTCAGTCGTAAAATTTGTTCCTTGGCTCTTTTTATTCTGGCCGCTACGCTAGCAAAAACTGCCGCTTCTCTCAGCGTTATATTAGATTTCCTCAACATCCGCTCTTGGCCGGATGCAGAACTTCGGGTTACGCTGATGGAGATGGATCTGGAGCGGCAACTGACGACCCAAAGCGGCCCTTCCGGCGAAAGCGGCATGCTGATTCAGATGTGTTATGCAGCCCGCGCGATAATCTATGTTATACTGCCTATCTATACTTAATATATATTAATTTCAATGTGATAGATCGTGAATTATTGGCTGTATAACCTCAATGAACGCGTCGGTGAGTTCATTGAGGTTATGTAGAAGAGAGTATAATCACTGTTAGGTTTAAAAGGTAGTTATGAGTGTAAATAGGTTTTATAAAATTGAACAAGAGATGCTTTTGCTAGAAGCGGAGAAAGTGTCACTTTTTACAAAGCACAATCCATCTATAGGCAGTTATCGTGAGGCTGTTTTAAGGGATTATATAAGAAAATTTCTACCTAGTACGATAGAGGTGAAATCAGGCTTTATTGCCAAAAATGACAATCAGGATGAAATTTCTAACAGTCAGAGCAGGCAGGTTGATTTACTTATATATAGCAATGAGAAATTCATCCCGTTATTAGAGACTGATGATTTTTCTGTAGTTCGTCCTGAATCTTTTCTAGGTTGTATTGAAGTAAAGTCAACGCTTACTTTCTATAAAGAAAAAAGGCCTAATGGCTCAAAGGAAACCAATAAAGACTACCCGTTCGGCGGCGGTTATACTGAAGCTTATCGATGGAGTGGTACTTTAGTTGATGCTCTAAAAAACATCCAAGCTGCCGCACATGTCTGCAGGGATAAAGAACGAACTTACTATAGCGGGATTATCGCATACTCTTCAACCTTCGACCCCCATAAGGTCTATGAGGCTCTAGATAATGGTGATCTTCAAGAACAGCTTGGATTAAATCATTTAAAAGAATTGCCAATGAATATCTGTGTGATTGGAAATTTTATTACTTTGTTTTCACATGTCGAATTAATACAAGAACATGGTAAGTGTTATGAAGACTCCCACTACGAGTACGAATCTTACTACAATGAAATCTCCGTTAGCGGTGAAGATTTTCAATACCCTCTTCAATTCTTTTCTGTTAATGCCCACAATCAAATATGCTATCTTCATTCTGGGAAAGCGCCCGATGACGTAGGGCTATTTTCTGCTATGACTGCGAGAATGAAGTTTAGGATGATGCATTTTGATTTAATGTCAGATGGAATATAAACCTAACAAGTAAATCCAGCTGACGCCTACAGCGCACCTGATTTAGGCGTTATATCAGAGACTCCTAAAAGGCGGCTCCTGGCCGAAAACTGACACCATCAACGATGATGTCGGCTTTGATTACAACTTCTCCATTCCACTAACCCTCATAACCTCCCTAGTGACCGCATCATTCAATATTCCGCGCTTGGCTTCCACCACCGTGAGCCATTCGCGGGCGCGGGTAATGCCGGTATAGACCAGCCCGCGGGTCAGGATGGGGCTTAGCGTGGGTGGCAACAGCAGGGCGGTGTGCAAGAACTCCGAGCCTTGGGACTTGTGAACCGTCATCGCAAACACGGTTTCTACCGCGTGCAGGCGGGAGGGCAGCACCCAGCGGATGGGCTTTTCGGTGTCGCTGCTGGGGAACGCGACTCTTAATAGCGTTTGCTGCGGGTGGCGCGGGTCGGGCACGGCCAGGGTAATGCCGATATCGCCGTTCATTAGTTTCAGGCCGTAGTCGTTTTGAGTAACCAGTACCGGGCGGCCTTCGTACCAGCCTTTCTCCAACGTGTAGTCACTGCCGTACAGCAGCTTTTCGCGGCGCAATGTGCTGGCGATACGCTGGTTTAATCCTTCTACCCCCCAGGGGCCTTTGCGCAGCGCGCACAGCAGTTGGAAGTGGCTGTAGGCGCTGAGTACCTCACTGGCCCAGGTGTTGTAGGCGGTTTGGTTCTCCTCGAATGACTCCCCCCGTGGGCGCTGTGCGTGCAGCACGTTGAGATAGTGGCGGTAGCCCGTGGGCGGGGTGATGGGCTGGCCTTCGCGGTCGGTGCGGCCTTCGCCGTTGCCCGCAAAACCGTTTGGGTTGCCGTGAATCACCAGCTTATCCAATGCGGCGTCGTCACTCATTACCAAGTGGTGAATATCCGGGTAGCCGTGGCGCAGCACGGCCGTTACCGCCTGCTGTTTTTCCCGTTCGCTTTGGGTATGGCCCGGCTGGTTAATGGCTTTTGCCAACTGGCCGATGCCGCTGTGTTCATTGAAGCGGTGGCTAACCCGCAGCATGGTAATGGCTTGGTCGAGTGGTTGGCCTGCGGGGTCGGTGAAATCTGCGGGCAGCGGTTGCCCGGTGGCCTGGGCTAGCCAGTCGGCGGTGGCCGGGGTGTAGTGGGCGTCGTCGGCGCGGCGGCATAGGTCGCCGAGTACCGAGCCTGCCTCTACCGAGGCGAGCTGGTCTTTATCCCCCAGCAGAATGCACTGGGCGTGGGCGGGCAGGGCACTGAGGGTGGCGGCCATCATTTCGATATCCACCATCGAGGCTTCGTCGATCACCAGCACATCCAGCGCCAGCGGATTGGCGGCGCTGTGGCGGAAGTGGCGGGTGTCGGGGCGTGCGCCGAGTAGGCGGTGCAGTGTTGTCACTTCCGTAGGAATCGCGACCTCGCTGTCTGCCGCAGAAGGTGAGTGTTCACTTAACAGCGTTGCCAGCTCAGCGAGCGGTAACGCATTCACCTGTCCGGCAATGGATTCGTTCAAGCGGGCGGCGGCTTTGCCGGTGGGGGCGGCTAGGCGAATGCGCAGCGGCTGGCTGGGGTGCTGGGCCAGTTGCAGGGTTTGCAGCAGGGCGAGCAGGCGCACCACGGTGGTGGTTTTGCCGGTGCCTGGGCCACCGGTAATAATGCCGAAGCGGCTGCGGGCGGCCAGGGCGCAGGCGGTTTTTTGCCAGTCTAGGCCGTTGCTTTGTTTGAACAGGATGTTGAGCGCTTGGGGGAGTAACCCCGAGGCGCTGGCGTCATTCGTTTCTTCCAGGCGGGCGGCGATGTGTTGGTGCAGGCTTTGCTCGTACTGCCAGTAGCGGCGCAGGTAGAGCCGCGTGCTGGGGGTGCCGCTGGCTGAGTGAGTGGTCACTACTACCAGCGGCGTGTTGCCGGGGCCTTCGCTAATGAGCAGCGGGTGGTGCAGGGCGGCTTGCCATTCGCTGAGCGTGAGCGTGGCCAGCACGTCGCTGGGCAGCGGCGGCGGGTCGGTGAGGTCGTCGCCTTCGGGCGGAAGTGAAAGGGCGAAATCCGGCGCGTTCAGCGTGGCGTTAATATCCAGGCATACGTGGCCGCGGCCTAGCTGGTGGCTGGCAAGTGCTGCCGCCAGTAGCAGCAGCGTGGGGGCATCTGGGGCTTCGCTGGCTAAAAAGCGCACCAGTGCGCGGTCTAAATCCCGCAGCCAGCCGCGTGCTACCCAGCGTTCGCACAGAGCCAGCAGTTCCGGGGTGCTGCTGAGTGCCGGGTGGGCGCTGGCGGTGGGCGCGTCGCTAAACATATCGAAAGTGTGGCTATCGTGCTGGCGGCTCATGCCGTGGCCTCCTGCTGGGTGGCGTGTGGCTCGCCTGCAAACAGGCTATCCAGGGCTTCGATGAGTTCAACTGGGGCGGGTTCGCCCACCACGCCGCGCCCAGGGCTGCGGCTGCCGCGTAGAAATACCGTCATTGAACCGCCCAGATGCTGGTGCGGGTCGTAATCCGGCAGGCGCGCTTTTAACAGCCGGTGCATGGCGAGTAAGTAGAGCGCGGCCTGAAGGTCGTAGCGTTTAGCCAGCAGCGCGTGGCGCAGGGCCTCGGGTTCGTAGGCGCTGTCGTTGGGGCCTAGGTAGTTCGATTTCCAGTCCAGCACGTAAAAGCGCCCTTGGTGCTCGAAGGCCAGGTCAATAAAGCCTTTCAGCATGCCGTTTAGCGTGTCGGCATCCAGCGCGGGGCGCTCTACCCCTGGCAGTAAGTGCTTGCTTACCAGCGCATCAATGGCTTGTGTGTTCACCCGCTTGGCGGCAAACCAGAACTCCAACTCTACCTGGTAGCTTGCCAGCTCATTCAGCGCCACGCTTTGCAGGGTGGGCGCGGCCAGCGGTAGCGGCGTGGTGAGCAGGGCGTTTAGCCAACCCGCCAGCGGTTCTTGCCACGCTTGCCAGCCGCGTAGCTGCACCCGCCGCCACAGCATATCGTTAAGGGCTTCCCTATCGTTGGCGGCGGTATTAAAACCTTGCTTGCCGGCCCACTCCAGCAGCCCGTGCAGAAAGGTGCCGGGGCCGGGGCCACGGGGGAATTTGTGCAGGTGATACGCTTCCGGCTCAGAAAGATCCCGAGGTTCATCCAGCACTTCAAAGGCGGTGGCTTCTTGGGCGGTGGTGGGTTCCAGCGGCTGCAACACCGGGGCGGTAAGCGTGCCGGAAAGCCGCAGCGCGGAGTAGCTGGCAATCCACCAGTGCTCTTTGGCGGGGCGCGTGGGCGTGCGGGCGTGGCCAAGCTCACTGCTTTGCTCCACTTGGGCAACGCGCTCTGCGGTGGGCGCGGGTGGTTGATGAATCTGTATCTCGCTGCCTTTCACCAGTTCATCAAGCGCGTTATTGAGCGTTTCCGGTGACAGGGCGCTGCCGCCTTTCAGCAGGTAGCCCAGCGCGCTGTTTTCCAGCTCTTTCAGCGGGGCCAGCCCCAGCCAGGTGGCGTGGCGGGCGCGGGTGAGCGCTACGTAGAGTTTGCGCAGGTCTTCTCCCAGCCGTTCCCGGTCGGCGGTGGCCAGTGTTGCTTCATCGGCGTCTAAGCTGAGCTTTAAGTTGCCTTCGCTGTCGTGCCAGCGCAGCGGTACGTCTTCGGCTTTCACCGGGCGGTGGTTGGCGATAAACGGCAGGAACACCAGCGGGTACTCCAGCCCTTTGGATTTGTGGATAGTCACCACCTTCACCAAATCCGCGTCGCTCTCTAATCGCAGCTTGTGGCTGTCGCCGTGGCTTTCCGGGTCGGCAATGGCATCAAACAGAAAGCGAATCAGCGCGTGTTCGCCGTCCAGCTCGGCACTGGCCTGTTGCAGCAGTTCGCCCAAGTGCAGCAGGTCGGTGAGCAAGCGCTCACCCTCTTCAAACTCCGCCAGCAGGCGGGCGGGAATATCGAAATCCACCATCATGCGGCGCACCAGCGGCAGCACGCCTTGGCGCTGCCATAGGCGGTGATAGCGGCTGAACTGCTCTACTCGCTCTTCCCAGGCCAGCTCGTTTTGCTGCAGGTGGTCTAGGTCCGCCAAGCTTAGTCCCAGCACCGGCGTGGCCAGTGCAGCGCGCAGGTGCGCTTCGGCTTGGCGTGAGCTGGCCAGCGGCTCGGCGCAGGCGCGTAGCCAGCGCTCTACCTGGGCGGCCATAGGCGAGCTGAACACCTTGTCGTGGTCAGAGAGATACACGCTCTTCACCCCACGGCTGGCCAGCGCTAGGCGAATGGCGCGGGCTTCCTGCAGGCCGTTCACCAGTACCGCCATATCGGAAGGTTTGAGCGGGGTGAGCGCGTCCTCGGTTTGAAATCCGCTCTTGCCTTGTTGGCCTGCGCTGAGCAGTTCCGCCATGTACGAGGCGCAGCGTTCGGCCATCTCGGTTTGGTAGGCGGTTTTAGAGAGCGGCTCGTCGGCGGTGAGCGGCCAGAGCGTCATAGCGGGCAGCGGCTGGCCCTGGTGAACAAGCTGTTCACTTCGGCCTTTGGCCTCTACCGGCAGAAACGGCAGCGGGTTGTCGCCGCCTTCTTCGCGGAACAGGAAGGCCCCTGCCGGGTGCTCATCGGCGTAGCGGAAACAGTGGTTCACCGCCTCTACCATGGCGCGGCTGGAGCGGAAGTTGGTGCCCAGCGTGACGTGGCGGCCTGCGGTGTCTTCGCGGGCGGTCAGGTAGGTGAAGATATCCGCGCCGCGAAAGGCGTAAATGGCCTGCTTGGGATCGCCGATCAGCAGCATGGCGGCGTCGCGGCGGGGCTTGGCGACCTCGTACACCGCGTTAAAGATGCGGTACTGGATGGGGTCGGTGTCCTGGAATTCGTCGATCAACGCTACGGGGAACTGGCGCAGTATTTGCGCGGCCAGCGCCTCTCTGTTGGGGCCTTGCAGGGCGCGGTCTAAATGGGTGAGCAGGTCGTTGGGGCCCATTTCAGCGCGGCGCTCTTGCTCCCGTTCCAGGCGCACTTTGCACCACTGCACGGCGTGAATCAGCAGGTCGTTACGCGGCTCGGGCAGCGTGTTGAGCGCGGCGGGCAGTTCGCCCAGCGCTTCCCAGGCCTTCGGGCAGGGTGGCGCGCCTTCTTTCCATATTTCCGCCATGCCGTCTGGGGTCAGGCGTTTCCAGGCGGCGGGGGTGAGCGCGGGGCGCTCTAGGTCGGTGTCGCTCCACTCCCGCAGCGCGCCTAGCCAGTTGGCGCGGCTTTTGGCGTTAAAGCTTTGGCCTTTGAAGGCTTTGCGCGTGGCGGCGTCTTCCAGTGCGGGCACTAGGTCGTCTAGCCACGCGGGCCAGGGGGCTTTTAGCGTGCTGAGCAGGGCGCTGCGTTCGGCGGCGGCGGTGCTTAAGGTGTGCGTGGGCTCGGGGCGTGGGGCACCCAGCGCGCCGCTTTCGTGCAGCAGTTTGCGCACGTCTTGATGCAACTGGTCGGGTGATTTCCAGTAACTGGTGATGCTGCCCAGCGCCTCGGCGTCTAGCGGGTAGTAGAAGGTGCGCCAGTAGTCGCGTACCACTTCTTGCTCCAGCTCTTGCTGGTCGTTTTCTAAATTGAGCGAGAACAGGCTGCCGCTATCGAAGGCGTGCTCCCGCAGCATGCGGTAGCACCAGCTGTGGATGGTGGAAACGGCGGCTTCGTCCATCCACTCGGCGGCTAACTCCAAGCGGCGGGCGCAGGCGGGCCAGGTGGTCGGGTCGTATTGGTCGCGGAGCTTCAGGAGCAGCGGGTCATCAGCAGGAGGCTCGGCAGCAGGCCGACGCGAGGGCGCCGTGGAACCTTCCCTGGGGGCTACTTTTGCCATCCCTGGCAAAAGACCCTCGCTTTGGCCTGCTCCCTCCGCCTGGTCTGGCTCTTTACGAAACACCCCTGAGGCCTCCACCAGCCGGTGGCGAATACGTTCGCGCAGTTCCTGGGTGGCGGCGTTGGTGAACGTGACCACTAGAATTTCCGGCGGGGTGAGCGGGCGTACAAAGGCGGTGTCGTCTTCGCTGTGCTGCCCGCCCAGCACTAGGCGCACGTAGAGCAGCGCGATGGTGAAGGTTTTCCCCGTGCCCGCGCTGGCTTCAATCAAACGGCTGCCGTGAAGCGGCAGCGTCAGCGGGTTCAGCGGGGCGGGCTGGCTCATTATTCAGGCTCCAACAATAACGCGCCCCTGCTTGGGGCCTAGACTGTATGAGTGCTTCGCCACCTGCTAATCTAGCCGCCAAGCCACTCTTAGGATGCTCAGTTTACGCTACCAGCGGCTTCGGTTCACTCACACGAAGGGATCTCATGCTGACCTCGCTTCTGGATAACGTCTTCTGTGACGCTGCCAGAATCAACCGCATGCTAAACTGTTTTTTGTATCGCACTTTTTGTTCTGGAGGCCGCCGTGCAGGATGCCCATCGCCGTAAGCTCCCCATCGGGATTCAGACGTTCTCGGATATCCGCGAGGGCGGCTATTATTACGTCGATAAAACTCCGCATATCGAGCGCTTGGTCAACCAAAATAAATACTACTTTCTCTCGCGGCCGCGCCGCTTTGGTAAAAGCCTGTTGCTGGATACCCTGCGCTGCTTGTTCGAGGGCCGCCAAGCGCTGTTTGAAGGGCTCTATATTCACGATCAGTGGGACTGGCAACAGCGTTACCCGGTCATTCGTATCAGCTTTGCCGATGGCGTCATGCAGAGCCGTGAAGAGCTCGATGAGCGTATTCGTGATCAGCTCCGAGTGCAGCGTGAGCAGCTGGGCATTACCCAACACCACAAGACGGATATTCCCGGCGAATTTTCAACTCTGATTCGCAGCGCCCACCAGCAATATGGTCAGCGGGTGGTGGTGCTGATCGACGAATACGACAAGCCGATTCTGGATAACATTCTGGCGCCTGAGCGTGCTCGGGAGGTGCGCGAAGGGCTGAAGAACCTCTACAGCGTGCTGAAAGATGCCGACCCCCATTTGCACTTCGTGCTGCTCACCGGGGTTTCCAAGTTCAGTAAGGTGAGCTTATTTTCGGGGTTGAACAACCTCAACGATATCACCCTGGATGCTCACTTAAGCACAATCTGCGGTTACACCGACGAAGACATCGATACGGTGTTCGCGCCGGAGCTACCCGGCTTGGATCGTGAAGCCATTCGTCAGTGGTACAACGGCTACCGCTGGGGCGGGCGCGAGGTGGTGTCCGTCTACAACCCCTTTGATGCGCTGCTACTGTTTCAAAAGCGCGAGTTCGCGCCGTACTGGTTCGAGTCTGCCACGCCAACGTTTCTGGTCGATATTCTCAAGCAGCGGGGGGTATTTACGCCCTCAATGGATCACTGGGAAACCGAGTATGAGCTGCTTAGCCAGTTTGATGTAGATCAGATCAGCACCGAAGGCCTGCTGTTTCAAACCGGCTACCTGACCATTCAGCAGGTGGAAGAGCCCTTGCTGGGGTATCGCCAGTACACGCTGGGCTTCCCTAACCGTGAGGTGGAAACCAGCCTCAACCACGCCTTGCTGCCATCGCTGGGGGTTGAAAATGCCCCACGTGAACGCAGGACGCTGTTCCGCCATTTAAGCCAGCATGATCTTGTCGGCCTAGAAGCGCACCTTAAGGCGCTGTATGCCGGGCTTCCTCACGACTGGTACCGCAACAACCCGATTGCTCGCTATGAAGGGCATTACGCCAGCGTATTCTACAGCCACTTCGCGGCCCTGGGCCTGGATGTGACGGTGGAAGATGCCAGCCACCACGGTAAGGTGGATATGAGCGTGGACTTTGGCGGGCATATCTACCTGTTCGAGTTCAAAGTGGTGGAGCAACTGCCGGAAGGTAACGCGCTGGCGCAAATCAAGCACAAAGGGTACGCGGACAAGTACCGCGCCTCTGGCAAGCCCATACACCAGATTGGCGTCGAATTTTCCAGCGTCAAACGCCAGATTGTGGCGTTTGACGTTGAGACGCTAGGCGCTGTTTAACATCAAGCGCCGGGGCTGACGGGCCAGCCTTTATTTTTCACGCTTACTTTTCACTGCTTTGAACAGCGGTGCGTACAGCGCTTCAGCCAGCGTGGCAAAGGTGTGCCCGTTGGCCTGCTCGAAAAATAGCCGCTCGAAGCGGGGCCATTGGTGGCCTAGATAGGCGCTTTGCGCTACTTCCCCAGTCACTTTGTAGCCGCCTTCGTAGGCGGCTTCGGCGGCAGCAAAGGCGTCGCTTTCGCGGCCTTTCTCTTGGGCCACTTCCGGCGTGCCTTGTTTGGTTAACCAGGCAAACGCGGCGTGGGGAGCCAGCGGCAGTGGGGTTGCTAACCCGGTTTTCCAGGCGGCTAGCTGGGTTTCCAGGTGCTGGCGGGCGGTGTCGGCGGCCACGGATTCAAAAGTGACATGCCCCGCTTTGGAGAGCAGCTGTGTGGTCATCGGGCCGCTCAAATTGCCTGCCAAGTGCGCTACCCAGGGTCGCAGCAGCAGGTGCCACTGGTACTTGCTGTTCTTGATCAAACTGCTGCTGAGCAGCAGTAGGCGGCAGCGGTGGCCCGCCTCATCCTGGCGTAGTTCGCTCAGCCAATCTTCCAATACGCTGCCCTCAAGGCCCTCCAGGTAAATCG
The DNA here is from genome assembly GCF_025643255.1 of Halomonas sp. 7T. Classification (NCBI taxonomy): domain Bacteria; kingdom Pseudomonadati; phylum Pseudomonadota; class Gammaproteobacteria; order Oceanospirillales; family Halomonadaceae; genus Halomonas; species Halomonas sp. 7T. Next base: position 575,344 of record NZ_CP087112.1, read on the forward strand.
CTTCGGGCTCGTTAAGGGCGATGGGCCACGCGGCTAGCGCTTCTTCGTAGTCGTTAAACAGGGCTTCCATGGGTTCGGCGAGGGCATTGCGCATGCGCTCGCCGAATGCGCCCATGGCCAGCACGCCCTGGCCCTGAAAGCGCTCTAAAGCGTCGTGCAGTGCTTCCATACGCGGCTGGCCGTTATCCACCGCGTGGCGCTGGGCGGCAATCAGTTGGTCTTGTAGCTGCCAGTTTTGCAGGCCATCCAGGGCGAAGGGCTCGGCGTCTAATTCTGCAATCGCCTCCTGCTCGAAATAGACGCCCAGGCGGGTATTGAAGAAGCTGCGCACCGGCTCGCGCAGAAAGCCGCCCAGTTGCCCAAGGGAAAGCGTGGTGGGTGCGTTTTCCGGTGGCGGCAGCGTGCGGCTCGCGGCGGTGGGCGTGCGCGGGGCGTGTACTTCGCGCCATTCGTGGGCATAGGTGAACAGTCGGCTTGTGGAGGGGGTGAAGTAGGCGCGACTGAATGGCTGCAGCGGGTGCTCGGTGGTGAGGCTTTCCAGCAGCGCCGCGCCGTTTTCCGTTTGCCAGCCGGCTTCTAAGTGGTCGCGCAGTTGGCCCACCAGCACCGAAGGCGCAAGCGGCGTGTTGTCGATTTGGCTGCGGCCAACCCAGCTCACGTAGAGCTGGTCGCGGGCAGAGAGCAGCGCTTCCAAAAACAGGTAGCGGTCGTCTTCCCGGCGGGAGCGGTCGCCGGGGCGGTAGTCGCTGCCCATTAGGTCGAAATCCAGCGGCGGCTGGGAGCGGGGGTACTCGCCGTCGTTCATGCCCAGCAGGCACACCCGCTTAAAGGGAATGGCGCGCATGGGCATCAGCGTGGCGAAGTTGACCGCCCCGGCCAGGAATCGCTGGGAAAGGCTGTGTTCATCAACCTGTGCCAGCCAGTGCTCGCGCACCATGGAAAGCGGCAGCGGGTCGTTGAGTTCGGCCTCTTGGCTACTTTCTAGCATCTGCTGCAAGCCGCTTTCCAGCTTGGTGAGCATGATGCTCTCTTGGGCATCGTCGGTAAGAAAGAAGGTTTCCAGCAGCGCCCGCAGCCGCGCGACCCAGGTGGCCGCATCGGTGGGTTGGCAGAAGGTCTCCCAGGTGGCTTCGAGCTTTTCTAGCAGCGTGGCCAGCGGCCCCGCCAGGCCCGCTTCCAGCCCGCCGATATCATCAAACGGCTCGATGCCTTGCCACGCGTGGCCGTCGCCCACGGTGTAACCCAGCAGCAGGCGGCGCAGGCCGAAGGCCCAGGTGTTTTGGCTCAGCCCGCCGGGTAGCTCCAGCTTTTGACGCTGCTTGGCGTTGAGCCCCCAGCGGATGCCTGCGCCTTCCATCCAGCGCTCTAGTACCGGCAGGTCGCGCTCTTCTAGTCCAAAGCGCTGACGCAGGGCGGGTACCTCTAGCAGGTCGAGCAGGTCGCTCACCGATAGGCGCAGCTCCGGCAGGCGCAGCAGCTTTTCCAGGGCAATCATCAGCGGCAGGCGGTGGCGGCTGGCTTGGTCCGAGAGCGTGTAGGGAATGTGCCGCGGGTCGTCGGTGGGCAGCTGGCCAAATACCGCTTCAATGTGCGGCGCGTAGCGGTCGATATCCGGCACCATAACGATGATATCTCGCGGGCGCAGCTCTGGGTCGGCGCTGAAGGCGGCCAGCAGCTGGTCGTGGAGAATCTCTACTTCCCGCTGGGGACCGTGGGCGATATGAAATACGATGGAGTCATCGTCTGCGGGCAGTGCGGGCCAGTGGTCGTGGGTTTCTGCTACCGGGCGCAGCTCGCGGATATCGTCTTGCAGCTGGCTGAGCAAGCAGTGGCGCTCATCGCCACTAAACGGCTCGAACATATCGATGCGCAGCGCCTGCTGCTCAAACAGGGTTTGGTAGTTGCCAGAGTCGTCGTGCTCATCGAGCAGGCGCAGGTAGTCGCGACCCTGCTTGCCCCAAGCGGCCAGCAGCGGTTGGGCATGCAGGTGCAGGGCGTCGTCGGCATCGCCGGTGCCCAGTACATCCAGCGCTTCGGGCATGCCGGTTTTGCGCCGCTGGCGGTAGCGCTGGGCGCGCAGCAGGTCTTTGTGCTCGATGATATCCGCCCAGTAGAACTGGCAGGGGTTGTGAACGCACAGCACGATTTGGCAGCAGCGGGAGAGCGCCGCCAGTGCTTCCAGGGTTTGTTGCGGCAGCGATGAAATACCGAAAATAATCAGCCGACGGGGCAGCCCCGGCGGGCAGGCTTGCCCCTCTAGCTGTTCGGTGGCTTTCAAGAAGCGCTGGTGTACCTGGGCGCGGCTGCTGTTTAGCCCAGCATCGCCTTGGGTGGCAGCCACATCGTCACGCAGGATGCGCCACAGCGCAGGCTGCCAGCGCTGGTGCTCTTCCAACGGGCGGTGCTCGCCTTTTGCGGTAATCAGCACATCGTGGCCGTTGGCCCAAGCGTCTAGCCAGTCGGCGCGGTAGACCTGGTACTGGTCAAACAGATCCGCCAGCCGCTCGGCCAGCTGGTAATGCTTGCGCTGGTCGCGGTCGATGTCTAAAAACTGCGCCAGTGGCTCAAACACCGGCTGCCCGGCCAGGGTAGGCAGCAGGCGCAGCAGCCGCCATACCAAACGCGATTTATCGAAGGGTGAGGTTTCCGGCACGGCATCGGCGTCTTGGGAAACGTGGGTGAGCACCTTGCGGTAGGCCTGCCATAAATACCGCGCGGGCAGCATCACGTCCAGCGCTGCCGCAATGCCCGCTCCGCCGTTTTTAGGATCTTCCGCCAACGCCAGCTTCAGCCACTGCCCAATACCGTTGCTCTGCACCAGAATGGTTTCGTTCTCCAGCGGCCCCAACGGCTGGCGGCGCATCCACTCCACCGCCAACCCGCGTAAATCTTCCAAGCGGTTAGCATGCACCACCATAAAGCCAGGAGGGAGCGGAGTAGGGGAGAACAAGGCATTAGCAGGCATACGGCGGCGTTCCTTCACGGCAATCAGCGTCACGGGGTGCGGTGAGGCTATGGTGCCATAAGTTGGGGGTACTCGCGTGTATATGAAGTAGGAACTTTTATACACTCTGAGTTATCATAAAAGATAACTTTAGTGGGGTTGGGCAATGGATTGGCAGGTTGAGTTTTACCCAGGGGTGGAAAAAGAAATTTTAAGTATGCCGCCTAAAATACAGGCCAGAATGCTCCGTTTGCTGGAGATGGTAGAGGCTCATGGCGCTCACCTAGGGCCACCTCACACGGAGTCTATTGGGGACGGCTTGTTTGAAATTCGAGCAAAGGCACAAGAGGGAATTGGCCGTTCTTTGTTCTGTTACGTGCATGGGAAACACATTGTCATTCTTCATGCATTCGTCAAAAAAAGCCAAAAAACGCCGCGTCAGGCGTTAACGTTAGCGCGGACAAGACAGCGCGAGGTGCAGTCATGATGAACTTAAAGGCACTAAAAGAGCAGGCGCTTCAGAATCCTGAAGTAAAGGAAGAGTATGAGCGTTTGGCAACGGAGTTTGAGCTTGCCTCCACGCTCATTTCTATGCGACAGCGTGCTGGGTTGACCCAAGAAGAGCTGGCCAAACGCTTGGATACACAAAAAAGTAATATTAGCCGCTTGGAGCGGGGAAGCAGTAACCCCGGCTGGAAAACATTACAGCGCTATGCACATGCTTGTGGCTTCGAGCTAACGGTACATGTCGAGCAGCAGAAACAGCCAGCCCATTAAGCAGCCAGAGCGCCTCAATAGTGGAACTCTTCTTGCGTCATTGACCCACCGCCGCCAAGCTGTGCCCTTTGTTATGCAATCTAGAGGAGTCCGTGATGACCGAGCCGACCAATCATAATACCCGCCGCCATTCTGCCACCGTTGTAGATGGCCCCGGTAAAGCGGCTAGCCGCGCCATGCTGCGCGCCGTGGGCTTCAACGATGACGATTTTCAAAAGCCCCAGGTGGGCGTTGCCTCTACCTGGAGCATGGTGACGCCGTGTAACAGCCATATCGGTGAGCTGGCGGAGTTTGCCCGGGATGGGGCCGATGCCGCAGGCGGCAAAGGGGTGATTTTTAATACCATCACTATTTCCGACGGCATTGCCAACGGCACCGAAGGTATGAAGTACTCGCTGGTCTCGCGGGAAGTGATCGCGGATTCGATTGAAACCGTGGCGGGCTGCGAAGGGTTCGATGGCTTGGTCGCGATTGGCGGCTGCGATAAAAACATGCCGGGATGCGTGATGGGCTTAGCGCGGCTCGACCGCCCCAGCGTGTTCGTTTACGGCGGCACCATTATGCCCGGCAAAGGGCACACCGATATTGTCTCGGTGTTTGAAGCGATGGGCGCCCATTCCCGTGGCGACATCGATCTGATCGAGCTGAAAAACATCGAAGAGACCGCGATTCCTGGCCCTGGCTCCTGCGGGGGCATGTACACCGCCAACACCATGGCCTCGGCCATTGAGGCGCTGGGGATGAGCCTGCCGGGTAGCTCGGCACAGAACGCGATTTCCCAAGAGAAACGCGACGACTGCAAAGCTGCTGGTGAAGCCGTGCTGGCGCTGCTGGCTCAAGACATCAAACCTTCCGATATCATGACCCGCGAGGCGTTCGAGAACGCGATTACGGTGGTGATTGCGCTGGGTGGTTCCACCAACGCCGTACTGCACTTGATAGGCATGGCGCGCACCATCGGAGTTGAGCTGACGCTTGCCGATTTCACCGAGATTGGTAAGCGCGTGCCGGTGCTGGCCGACCTGCGCCCCAGCGGCCACTACATGATGAGCGAGCTGGTGGCGATTGGCGGTATTCAGCCGCTGATGAAAATCCTGCTGGACGCTGGGCTGCTCAACGGCAACTGCTTAACCGTGACCGGTAAAACGCTGGCAGAAAACCTCGCTGACGTTGAACCGTATCCCATGGATCAGCAGATCATCGCGCCGCTGGGTAACCCGATTAAAGCTGAAAGCCACCTGCGTATTCTGTTCGGTAACTTAGCGCCGGAAGGGGCCGTGGCGAAAATCACCGGTAAAGAGGGCACGCGCTTTAGCGGCTCGGCGCGGGTGTTTGGCTCGGAAGAAGAGGCCCAGGCACGCATCAACGATGGCACCGTGGTGGCGGGTGATGTGGTAGTGATTCGCTATGAAGGCCCGAAAGGCGGCCCTGGTATGCGCGAAATGCTCACGCCTACTTCCGCGATTATGGGGCGTGGCTTGGGTAACGATGTGGCGCTGATTACCGATGGCCGCTTCTCCGGCGGCAGCCACGGTTTTGTAGTCGGGCACGTCTCACCGGAAGCGTTTGATGGTGGCCCGCTGGCGCTGGTAGAAGATGGCGATGCCATCACCATCGATGCCGAAGCGGACACCATTGATGTGCATATCAGTGACGAGGAGATGATGCGCCGCCGCGCGGCTTGGCAGCAGCCAGCACCTCGCTATACGCGCGGTGTACTGGCGAAGTACGCCAAGTTGGTCAGCTCTGCTAGCACGGGTGCAGTGACCGATCAGGAGTAGCCCTCTCGGCTGTTCTGTCATGAAATTGTCAAACGCAAAGCGTATATTTAACGTTTTGCGTTTTTTTATGGGTAAACGGGGGCACAGATGTCGGTAGAGAGTCAGACTCAAGGGCGAGCCAGTGAAGTGTTTTGGGCGTTTTTAGCACTGGGGCTAACCTCCTTTGGCGGGCCGGTGGCGCACCTTGGCTACTTTCGCACGGCGTTTGTAGAGCGCCGAAAGTGGCTCAGCGAGCAGGCCTACGCGGATTTAGTCGCGTTGTGCCAGTTTTTGCCGGGGCCAGCGAGTAGCCAAGTAGGCTTTGCGTTGGGCTTAATGCGCGCAGGCCCTTGGGGGGCGGCCATGGCGTGGCTGGCATTCACGCTGCCTTCTGCCCTGGTATTGGCGCTGTTTGCCATGGGCGCGGCAGTGCTGGAGGGTCCGATTGCCAGTGGCATTATTCATGGCTTGAAGATTGTTGCTGTGGCCATTGTGGCCCATGCGGTGTGGGGCATGGCGCGAAACCTTTGCCCAGATAAAACCCGTGCAGGTATTGCGCTTGCGGCGGTGTTTGCGGTGGTTATCGTGAGCGGGCCGTTGGGACAGGTGAGTGCGATTGTGCTGGGTGGTTTGGTGGGGCTGCTGCTTTGCCGTGAAAGCGCTCAAGGGGAGCTGGCGGACTCGTTACATTTTGCGGTGTCCCGTAAAGTAGGCATGATTTCCCTAGGGCTTTTTGTTGCGCTGCTGGTGCTATTGCCGCTACTGGCCGGTGGCGCTATGTGGCTCGCCGTGTCGGATGCCTTCTACCGTTCGGGCGCGCTGGTGTTTGGCGGTGGACATGTCGTCTTGCCGCTGCTGGAAGCCGAAGTGGTTCAGTCAGGCTGGGTGACTGCGGATGAGTTCTTGGCTGGCTATGGGGCTGCGCAGGCAGTGCCGGGGCCACTGTTCACCTTTGCTACCTACCTGGGGGCGTTGCTGCCGGGGTTGCCCAGCGTGATTGGCGCACTGTTGGCGCTGCTGGCGATTTTTGTACCGGGCTTTTTGCTGTTGGTCGGCGTGCTGCCGTTTTGGAACCATTTTCGCCGGTGGGGCAGCGCTCAAGCACTCATGCGCGGTGCCAATGCGGCGGTAGTGGGTATTTTAGCGGCAGCGCTGTTCAACCCCGTGTGGACTAGCGCCATTGTAGGGCCTTACGAGTTTGCGCTAGCACTCACTGGATTCTTACTGTTAACCATCTGGAAGCTGCCTGCCTGGGTCGTTGTGATCGTCGTCGCATTGGGCGGGGTAGTGATCACGATTTAGCGCCACTACCCCAACCGGCTTACACGCGGCTCACTTTAACCGGCAAGCCTTGGCGCACGCTGGCGCCGCTAATCGGTTCTAGCCAAGTGCCATCCACGTTGCGCGTGGGGTCTTTGAAGCCCAGGTCGTTGATGTTGATGCCTGCGCGCATCCAGGGCATATCGGGCTGGGATTGCCCGTCAATGATGTGCGGCGTGGCGCCTAAATCTTTATGCCCGTAGCCGTGTTCAATACCCAGGGCGCCGGGCACAACGCTTTCGCTTACCAGGGCTAGCCCCACCACGCTGCCGCCGGGGCTTTCAATGCGAATGGTGTCGCCATGCTGAATACCAAAGCGCTCGGCGTCTTGGCGGTGCATTTGCACGGGGTTATAGGGCTTGATCATCCGCAGCCGCTCGTTACCAATGGCGTAGGAGTTCATCAGGTTAGACTTGAATGAGAACGCCAACAGCGGCCACTCTTGCTCTGAGAACACCTCACGCATGGGCTGCTTATTCGCCATTTGAGGCAGCGAGTGACACGGTACTCCACGGTTTGGTAACCCATTGGTGGTATCAATACTGGTGCCTACCGCTTCGTTATAGACACACAGGGTTTCTTTTCACTGGCGTTTTAAATGCTGGCCTACGAAGTGTTCACTGGCATCTTCAAAACGCCCACCTCGTGCGTACAGGTAGGCCACACGATTGCGCTCGTCGGCTTTCAGCGTGCGCTCAAGCTTAGGCAGCAGTGGTGCAATGCCACTATGGGCAACGTCAGTTTCGTTCGCTTCTGGCAGCGGTTCATCTTGGAACGCGATGTTGGCGGCTGCCCTGAGATAGTAATCTTCGGCGCGGTTGAGCGGGTGCAGGTTGCCTTCAGCATCGGGGATTGCGTTATCACCGAAGCCCGGCAGCCCCAGCCGTTTAGCTACGGCGATAAAGAAGCTGTCCATGGAAACTGGTTCACCTTCGGCGGTTTTCTGTTGGCGCGGTTCCACGACGGGCCAGCAGGCGTAGTGAGCTTGCCCAGCGTGCCTTTCCAGGAGCCTGCAAAGCCCCATACTTCGTACATCACTGAGTCCGGTACGATGTAATCGGCGTAGCGGTTGGTCTCGTTGATAAAGCCATCAACCGCGACAAACAGCCCCAAGCGCTTGGGATCTTTCAACTTATCAACAACCACGCCTTTTAAGCCCGCTTGGCCATAAATCGGGTTAGCCATGCAGCCAATCACCGCCTTAATGGGGTAAGGGTAGCCATCCAGCGCGGAAGGTAAATGTTCGGTGAGTGTTGGCGGTGCGAGCGAGCGCCAAGGAGCTTTGGCTGGGTAAGGGTTTTCGCCAGCCGCTACCTTGCGTTGATACTCCGACGATTTTTCATAAGGAAAACGTGAGCGCGAGAGAAACACGCCTTGAGGCCCACGCTTTCCGGGGAAGCTGGCTAAATCGTAGCGCGGACCTGCTCCCGTACCGCTGTAAGTGCCACCGCCCACCGCGCTGCCACCTTTCATGTTGTAGTTGGCTGCCAATAGGTTGAGCATTTGAACGCCAAAGGCAGCGTAGAAGCCGTTGCCCGACATCATGCCGCCGTGGCAATTAACGGCTGCCTTACGCCCGTGGCTGGCGTACTTTTTGGCTAAATCGATAATCGTTGCTTTGGGAATACCACAGTGTTCCGCGTAGGTGTCCATGTCGTATTCATGGGCCGATTCACGCAGCAACGTTAGGCTGGTTTTAACGGTGACGGTGCTGCCATCGGCCAGCTCTACCGCGCGCTCGGCAAATAGCTCGGCGGCCATGACATCTTCGCTTAGGGCGAGTTCTCCGTCTGAAACAACGACAGGAATATCCGCATCGCTACCGGCCTCAGCAAGACCCAAATCGCTGGCGCGCAAAAAGTAGCCACGGCGCGGATGTTCAAACGTATCAATGACCAAGTGCGTCGCGTTGGAGTGGGTGGTCTCGCCTGCAGCATCCGCAGCGGTCTGGCCCGGCAGGGCGAGGAAGTCGCTGGCGTAGCCTTGGTTATCGAGTAGCCACTGAATCATCGCCATGGCAAAGGCGCTATCGGTGCCGGGGCGAATGGGCACCCAGCGGTTATTATCCGCTGCGTGGGAAGTGGCGGCATTTAGCGCAGGGTCGACGACCACGTATTCAAGCGTTTCTGCGGCGCGTGCCTGAGCAATCAAGCGGCCCTGCCGCTTGAACGGGTTGCCTGCTTGGCTGGGCGCGCAGCCAATATACATGATGAACTGTGCGTTCTGAATATCGGGCTTTACGTGGGCATTGGTGACGATGTTGTTCATGACTGCCCCGGAGCCCATGCGGAAGGCCAAGCCGCAGTAAGCACCATGGTGGCCGTAGTTGCGCGTGGCAAAGGCGTTGAGGGTGAAGCGTTTAAGCAGGTCTGAACGTCCGTAGTCGGTGGCTTCCATCACCATCAACTGGTTCGCCTTGGGACCGTACTCTGGATTGGCAGGGTCGATAGGTGTGTCGTGGTCGTGAATAGCGCGCAGCCCATCCACATGGCCTTCACCAAATAAGTCACCGCCTTCGCAGACTTCCTCAATCAGTTGCTCGAAAGAAATTTTCTGCCACTCGCGATTGCCACGTTCACCTACCCGTTTAAGGCAGTGGTCGATACGGAATGGGTTGGTAATTTGGCTCATCATGGCGTTGCCCCGGGCACAGGCGGTAGAGCGGTTGACCTGCCCCTGTTCGCCGTAGGCGCTGACGCTGCGAAGCGCATCGACCACTGGGGTGCGCATGGGTAAATGATCATCTGCCGAGAGCGGATGGTAAGGGTTGCCAGATATGCGCAGCACTTCGCCTTGGGTGTCATCGACTCGCACACGCACGCCGCACTGGGTGGTGCAGCCGTAGCAAATGGTAAAGGCGGTGCGTTGGTCGGGGGTGAGGGTTAGCTCGCCAGTGGCTAAGTCAACGCGGTACTCCGGCGTGAGCGAGTTGCCGTGAATGTTGTGCTTGGGTTTTTCCCCTGCGCTGCCACTGATTCCTTTGGCCATTTTGGCCAGCGGGTCAGCGTAGCCTACTGCAAAGGTGGCGGCGCCGCCTGCGGCAGCAGCGCCTTTTAGAAACCGGCGGCGTGAGGGGTCTTGAGCAGACTTAGCCATGGTTAGGCGCTCCTTGTTTGGCGTTAAGCGAGTCACTGGGTGCATGGGTATCGAAAGAGGAGGGCGGGTTAACGCCACCTTGCTGTGCTTGACGCCATGGGATAAGCAGTTCAATCAGTAAGATAGCGGCGAGCCAAAGCCCAAACGTACCGACGATGCCTAACATGCCGGAAGAGCCAGCGGGAATGCCATAGTGGTGAAAGCCTGCGCTGTTACGGGCGACGTGTTGAACATCCATCAGCACCACCCAGCGGAACATCCAGCCCATATGAATGGCTACCAGACCGAGTAGCCAAGCCCAGGCAAGCAGTGCGGGTTGGCGTTGGGCAGGGCGCGAGAGTAACCACGCCACTGCTATAAAGAGCGCTATGCCAGTAATGCCGCCCCACAGCGCTGTGCTACGCCAGGAAGGGCTATGACGAACAGACTTCAGCGCTGCGGCTACCGAGCCAACATGTGCGTTAACGCCATCCAAGAACCAGCTCGCCGCGATTAAGCCCGCCACGCCACAGAAGGCGAGTAGGACATACAGCATTTGCCGAGCGGTGGCGTGTGAACGCAGCCCGCTTACCCGGTTGAGTACCAGCACCAGCCCGGCTGCTGCGATGAAGCCTGTGGCGACCAGCATGGGTGGAAGCCATACGGTGTTCCATAGCGGGCGTGCTTTCACAATGGCAAGCTCCGCACCGGTATAAAGCATAATGCCGCTGGAAAGCAGGAGCGCGGCTAACCCCACAATGGCTACTAGCGCTCTGGGAGTGGCGCTATCGCCCAGACTTAGCCATTTAGCTACCAATCCGCTCAGCCCTGGCGTATTGCGCTGGGCCTGCAGTGCTGGGCGCCAAGCCAGCCAGGCAAGGCCCAGTACGCTGACGAGATAGAGCGGCAGCACCACGCTACCAATCGACATCCAGGAGTGGGTGTTGGCGTAAGCATAAAAGTGCCAAAAGCGCAGCGGTTGGTGTAGATCTGCTAATAGTGCAACGGGCGCCACCAGCGTGGTGCTGACGCAAGCGATGAGTGCGAGACGTGCGGTGGGCAGCCACGCTTTTTTACCGAAGATTAACGCGGGGGCTGCCAGCCAGAGACTCGCGTAGGAGACGGCGATCATGAAAAAGTACTGCACTGCCCACGGGTTCAGCCACGGGGCGTGTGGTGAATCGTTCATCCATCCCGAGGTAGAACACTTGGGGAAGTGTGTTTTTTTCTGGCTGAAGCACCATCAGTGCATCACGGTGCTCCTGAATCATGCGGCTGATTTGGCTGTCCGGATTGCGCATATCACCAATAATCCGCGCCCCTCCAACACAGCTTTCGACACAGGCGGGCAGTAGTCCCGCCTCTAAACGATGCGCACAGAACGTGCACTTGTCGGCGGTTTGGGTGCGCTCGTTAATAAAGCGGGCATCGTAAGGGCAGGCGTTAACACAATAAGCGCAGCCCACGCAGCGGTCACTGTCCACCACGACGATGCCATCTTGCTGTTGATAGGTGGCTTCAACGGGGCAAACGGGCACGCAGGGCGGGTTTTCGCAGTGATTGCACAGCCTCGGCAGCATAAACGTGGCGAGTTCACCACTCTCCTGGTGCTGCACTTCGTACTGGGAGACCGTGGTGCGAAATTGTCCAAGCGGAGCAGCGTTCTCAATATGGCACGACACTGTGCAGGCTTGGCAGCCGATGCACTGGCGAAGATCAATCAGCATGCCGTAGCGTTTAGTGGGGTCACCTTCGCGGCGGGTCGGCTGTTGATTAATGCCAGCTTGAGCAAGGCTGGAAAGCGGGACTAGCGCAGCGCCTGCGCTTAAGCGGGCCAGCTGGCCGAGTAGCGAACGGCGTATGGCGTCCATAGCGCCTCCTTAGCGGGTAAAGCGTCATTCGCAGGGGGCGAATGGTCGGGGTACGCTAAGGTTACGCCTTTAGTTGGAGGAGAAAGTTGATTCTCGTCAATTAGTTAGCGCGCTTTTCTTAATGCCCCCTTAATCTTAAAGCGCTAACTAATTGTTTTCATAAAAGACCCACTATTAAGCAGTACAAATAAAAACAGGCTGACCCAATGGGCCAGCCTGTATCGAAAAGGGGGGAGATTCTGATGTAGTAAATGTTGCTATGGCGCCTCCAGCTCTAAGGTGCGACGCAGTACATTGAGTTCGTCAATGTTGAGGTGCTCGAGCCTTCCGGCGAGCAGGTCGCTGACCTTTTGCACTGGAAGACCCGCCCGGCGGGCAATATCACGGCTTCCTAAGTCTGAGATAGCAATCAGACGAGTAATAATACGCATTAAGCGCGTACGTTTTTCTAAATCCCTGACGTCGAGGTCAGGGCTGCTTCGCGGAGGATCCAGCGTTTCTGCGTAAGCGGTTGAGTATGCCGTACTCATGGGACTCCATCAGTCTGAAATGACAATCACACAATGCCGCCAAGTCGCGCTGTTTTCAATGCCTAATTTGATGAAAATTTCACGATCACGCAAACGCCCGCAAACGGCTACGGCTCTGGTAAACTACGCGCCTTCCTATTTCTGAGTGAGCTGCGCACTGTGTGCGGCTTTTTCCACTGCTTTTTTGCTTAACGAGGCCGTTGGCCGAGGAGTTTTTGCATGTCGAACAGCGCACCTAAAGTGGGCGTGATCATGGGGTCAAAATCTGATTGGCCGGTCATGGAGCACGCGGTGGCGATGTTAGAGCGGTTGGGCGTTGCCTATGAAACCCGTGTGGTGTCAGCGCATCGGACCCCAGACCTGCTGTTCGAATACGCGAAAAGTGCCGCTGAGCGTGGCCTCCAAGTAATTGTGGCGGGTGCAGGCGGTGCCGCCCATTTGCCAGGTATGGTGGCCTCGCAAACGGTGTTACCGGTCTTAGGTGTGCCGGTTGAATCGAAAGCGTTGAAAGGTTTGGACTCGCTGCTCTCTATTGCGCAAATGCCGGGCGGTATTGCGGTAGGCACGCTGGCCATTGGCAAAGCGGGTGCTACCAATGCAGGCTTGCTGGCAGCACAAATTGTGGGTTTGCAAGACGCCGCTATTCGTGACGCTGTGGAAGCTTTCCGAGCTGAGCAAACCCAACTTGTTCTAGATAACCCCGACCCGCGGCCCGATACAGATGCGCAAGCACAATAGGAGTTCTCATTGATGAACACGGGCATTGCAAAAAATATCGGTATTTTAGGGGCCGGTCAGTTAGGTCGCATGCTAGCGCTGGCGGGCTATCCGTTGGGCAACACGTTTACGTTTTTGGATACGACGGGCAACCCTAGTGCGGGCATTGGCGAGGTGATCGTCGATCCCGATAACCAGCGTTTGGCAGAATTCCTTGATAAGGTCGATGTGGTGACCTACGAGTTCGAGCACCTACCGGTCGAGTTAGTAAAGCAGATTGAGCAGCACAAACCGGTATACCCAAGCAGCCGTGCTATCGCCGTTTGCCAAAACCGAGTGGAAGAGAAAACGCTGTTTGACCGCTTGGGTATTCCAACCCCTGCTTACCATGTTGTCGAAAGCGCGGCACAGCTTGAAGCCGCAGCGGCTGAACTAGGTTGCCCAGTGGTGGCTAAATCGGTCACTGAAGGCTACGACGGCAAAGGCCAAGCGGTGCTGAAAGCGCCGGAGCAGGCTCAAGAGGCGTGGGAGTCGATTGGTCATGCTCAGCTGATTGTCGAGGCGTTTGTCGACTTCGTTCGCGAAGTCTCGCTGATTGCCGTGCGCGGCCGCGATGGGGAGGTAGTGTTTTACCCCATGGCGGAAAACCAGCACGTTGAGGGTATTTTGCGCTACTCCGTTGCACCACTACCGGATGTAGACGCTAGCGTTCAGCAAACTGCCGACAGTTACATACGTGCGTTGTTAGATGAGCTGGACTACGTGGGTGTGCTGGCGCTGGAGCTTTTCCAGACCCGTGACGGTAGCCTGCTGGCGAACGAAATGGCGCCTCGCGTGCATAACTCAGGCCACTGGACCATGGACGGCGCGGTCACCAGCCAGTTTGAAAACCACCTACGCGCGGTGCAGGGGCTACCGTTGGGCAGCACTGCCGCCATTGCCCCGACCTGTATGGTCAACGTGATCGGCCGCGAAGGCGATAACGCTGCGCTGCTGGCGCTTAGTCACACACACCTACACCGCTACGACAAAGCCGAGCGCGCTGGGCGCAAGCTAGCCCACGTTAACGTGGTAGCCGAGAATCATGCGGAATTAATTGAAAAAGTGCGCGCTTGCCAGGCGTTGATACCGGACGCCCCGCCCGTTGCGTGGAGTTTTAATATTTCTCAGTAAAGAAGCTTCTTTTTATGAGCCGCCTACCTCGGGCGGCTTTTTTTATTAGCGCAATAGGCTACTTTTATTTCGTAAACGTGCTAAAACAAACGTACGAATATTATTCGTATGAGCAAATAAGATTGGTTGATAAGCCGACATCTATACAGGGAGTTTGTATGCCGCCCCCCAGCTTTATAGCCACAACGGCTACGGCGTCTGGGCTGCGCAGTGGTTATCTGCGCGACCATCATATTACCCAGCAGCGTCTGCGCTGTGAAAAAGTGCGTTTACTCTACGATAATCTGTGGCAGCCGGTGTTAAGCAGCGTGTTAGCAGGCGGGTTATTGGTGGCTGCCATGTGGCCCGTAGTGAACGCAACGCTGCTGCTCTGCTGGTTTGTGACACTGACGGTCATTTCAGGCCTGCGGCTTCTGTTGGCGTACCGTTTTAAGCAGATGCCTATTATGCAGCAGCATCGGCGCCGCTGGCTGCGCTGGTTTGCTATCGGGGCGATTGCCGCAGGCTGTGTGTGGGGGGCATCAGGGCTGCTGTTGTTCAGCGCAGAACACCCCGGCCAAGTGGCGGCACTTTCGATCGTATTAGCAGGCATTGCGGCAGGCGGCGTTACCACGCTCTCTTCAGTGTGGTGGGTGGCGCTTGGCTTTGTGCTGCCCATTTTATTACCGTTGAAAATTCAGTTCATGCTGATGGGCACGTCTTTGTCAATTTTGATTGGCCTGATGCTTGTGCTGTTTTTAGCCCTGATTCTGATTGCCAGCCGCCGCTTTAGCTACACGATTCACGACAACATCGCCCTGCGGGTAAGCATGGCCGCCCGTGAAGCACAGTTGCAGGAGAGCGAGAATCGCTATCGCTCTATTTTTCACCACTCGCCATTAGGGGTGCTGCACTTTGATGCCCAGGGAGTGATCACTGACTGTAACAACAAGCTTCTCGACATCCTCGGCGTTGGCCGTGCTCAGCTTATTGGGTACCGGATGCTGGCGCGTTCAGCGGATAGTGAGGTCGCGCAGGCGGTCAGGGATGCCCTGGGAAATGGCTCAGGCTACTACGAAGGCACCTATCGGTTGCCTCAAGCGAGCGAAGGCACGCCGCTGCGTGCTTTTTTCAATGGTGTGAATAGTGCTAATGATGAGCGTGTCGGTGGGGTGGCGATTATCGAAGATTTCACTGAACGTAAGCACAACGAGGCGATTATTTACCGTCAGGCTTACTATGACGCGCTCACTGACCTGCCGAATCGCCGGCGATTTATTGAGCGTTTAAAAGCGCTGTGCCATGAGCACGATAGTAAAACGCGCACCGGATTAGTGATGTTTATGGACATGGATCGCTTTAAGCTGATCAACGATACCTTGGGCCACGCAGCAGGGGATGAGCTGCTCGTTCACGTTGCGCGCCGACTTGAACAGTGCTTAAAAGAGAACGACATGGCGGCCCGCTTAAGTGGCGATGAGTTTGTGCTGCTGGCGCTGTTTGATGAGGTGGCCCCTGACGCGTTGGAAGCCCAGGCTGAGCGCTACATGCAGAACGTACAGCAGCGTTTATCCGGCTATTATCCGTTAGAGAATCGTATAGTCGAGGTAACGCCCAGTATGGGGTATACCTGCTTTAAAGCTGCAGAGTGTGACCATGCTGAGGTATTAAAAGAGGCCGATATCGCGATGTATCAAGCAAAGACCGAGGGCCGGGCGCGGTTGCGGCGCTACCAGCCCTGGATGCGCGATGAAGTGAATAAACGCATGGCTGAAGAAGCATCTAGCCTGCCAGCTGGCCGCTGAGTAGTAACCACAGGGCGATAAGGGCAAAGTGACCTGGGTACCACGCTAACCAGAGGCGGCGTGGCATGGCCAGCACCACCGGCGGTACTCGCTGTGCAGCGCCTGTGGCGAGCATGAGCACGATCACGCAGGTCGCCACGGTGAAGGACTTTGCCATGTCGGAGGCATTCATTTGTCCTGCAATCCATAGCACCGGAAATGCGGCTAAGCCCGCCCAAAGGCGCGATACGAATGCATCGCGGGTTTCACTCAGCGCCTGCATCGCAAACATGAACAGTGGGATTAACAGTAGCCCGTTATGCCCATACTCCACCCAAAAACCCAGCAAGTACCATACGGTTACGCCAACCCCAGCGCCGAACATCAGCCAGCCTAATCCTAAGGTTTGCTGCTGATAGTGCTGCCAGCCTTGGCGTACCAACGCTCCCAGCGCCAAGCCGCTCGCCAGGGTGAAGCAGACATTAAGAATAAACGCATCAGAGGCGCGGGGCATCAGCATATAGGGCACTTGTGCGGCAATGCCGATAATGAGAATTCGCCAGGCGTAACGCAGTGGATTGCGCGTGTTAAACAGCCCGTGCCACGCTACCATGGCTGCAAATAGCGGAAACGCAATACGCCCAATAGAAGACCCCGCCCAGTCGAGTTGCCACGTGCCAGGCAGTACATAGCGGGTCAGGTGGTCGACCGTCATGGTGAAAAGTGCGAGCCACTGGCCCCATGCCGTCCAGTGGGACGAGGGACGAAGTGTCTCAACGGGACGGGATGGCAAGTGCAGAGCCGTTTGTTCAGCCATGGTACCTCCTTGTAAATGGCCACGCAGGAGTAAAGACCCGATTTTACGAAGCAAGTTCGGCGCTTAACACGGCGACGTCTGTCATATCACTTTATTGCCGGATTCACGATCGTAAATGGGCTTACCCAATGCCCATACTTGTTCAATTTCCCAGCGCCCCTCGGAGAGCACGAGAAAGTCGGCGTCCGTTCCTTTTGCAAGCCTTCCTTTACGAGGCAGCTTTAGAATATCGGCCGCGGTTGTTGAAGCGCATCTTAACGCATGCTCGATATCAACGCGGTGCTCATTGATACACTCACCTAGCACGTCAAACAGGCTGCCTAGTCGACCTGGCTTTAAGCCAACAAAGCGGCGCTGTTCGTCAAACTCTGGCAGCGAGGCATTAGCATCTGAAGAGAGGCTTATCTGAGCGGGGGCGATACGTGCTTTCAGCGCTCTGGCAACGGCTTCTGAGGCCGGCACTTCGCCGCCTGCTAACAACTCTGGTGTCGTACTGGTAGTGAAGTCGATGAAGCCGCCTTCACGCGCAAAGCGTAAGCCATCCTCAAATAATTCAGCGGTACGATTAATGTGGGTAGGGTAGAACTGCGAAAGCGGAATCGCGCTATGTTTAGCAACGTTACGCAGTGGTTCCAGGTGAGTGTCGGCATCACCAGTGTGAATGAAGACAATCCCTGATTTTCCTGCCAGCAAGCCAGCAGTGCGTGCATCCGAGGCAAGTCGCGTCAGCTCCTGGTTGGTTGGTTGTGAGCCTCGGTGGTCGCTAATAGCGACTTCCCCTACACCGATAAACTCTGGAATATAGAGAATATCGCTGGCGATGGACCCGGTAAGGGTTACCGGGGGAAGTTGATAAGAGCCGGTGTAGGCATAGGTGCTGAGCCCACCGGCGGCAAGCTCCCGCGCTTTGCCAATCAGGTTAGCGGGGGTGCGGGTTAGGGCATCGGTGCCTAGAGCGCCAATCAGCGTGGTCACGCCTGAGGCGCAAGCATCTCCTAAGCTGAGCTCCGCCGTACGATTGCCAAAGCCGCCTTCACCACCACCGCCAATGTAGTGCACCAGCGGGTCGACTAAACCAGGAACCACACGGCGCCCTTCAAGATCGACGGTGGTAATGAATGGCCCTAAATTCACCGCTTCGGAGGCATCTATTACCGCTGCAATACGCTGGTCAGCGATAAGTAGGTGGCACAGGCCGCGGGGTTCTGGCGAGAAAAGCTGGGCATTTTTTACTAGTGTCAGCATAGGGTTCCCAGGAGAGTTATCAGCAAACGATAAGCGCCGACCTGGGGTCGGCGCTCGTATTGCCGTCGTAACGCTGTTTAAGCGGATCTTTTATAACCGCACATCGTAGTTAAAGTAGCGGTTCATAATTTCATCATAAGTGCCGTCTTCCTTGAGTGCGCTCAGTGCTTCGTTGAAACGCTCTGCCAAGGCTTCGTCACGTGGGCGAAATGCTACTCCAACCCCTTTGCCGAAGATATGCTCAGGCTGTTTGATAAAGCCGCTAATACGCTGGAAATCACTCTCAGGCGTATCAATTTCAATCGCAGCTTCCGCGATTGGGTAATCCATAAAGGTGAGGTCTAATCGTCCGGCCATGAGGTCGGTCACGACATCATCGACGCCGGTATAACGACGGATTTCTAGTACGTCGCCGTAGAGCTCAGTGACGTAGTTATCTTGCAGTGTTGCCCGCTGAACACCCACGGTGAGCCCTTCGAGGCTGTCGCGGTCTTCAATGTCGATATCTCGCTCTTGCGTGGTGATCCAGGCGCTGGGCGTTGTGTAGTAGGCGTCTGAAAACAGCACACGCTGTGCACGTTCATCGGTAATGGCCATAGAGGACATGATGGCGTCGTAGTTACGAGCGAGAAGGCCGGGAATAATACCGTCCCAGTCCTGCTCGACCCAAGTGCAGTTGGCTTCTAGATACGCACAAACCGCGTTGCCCAGCTCAATTTCAAAACCGGTGAGGGTGCCGTCTGCTTCACGGTACATAAAGGGTTCGTAGGGGATATCAACGCCAAGGCGAATGTCATCGTAGTCCCTGGCTTCGGCATGAGAGGGAACAACAGCCGTCGAAAAACCAACCGCTAAAATAGCGGCAAGGGGTAGCGTTGCATAACGCATAGGTAGTCTCCTGAAGCGATTTTTAGGTATTGATAACATGCCCAGCGGCGATTTTTTATGGGCTAAAGCATGTGGTATGCGCTAAGCGCAGGGGCGTAATGCGTTTTTTCTGCATTACCAAGATCACGCACAGAGCGTGGAATGGCACGGGCGTGCCAAGAGGGGAAGGCTATTCGTCGAACCATTCGCTCAGGTAAAAACGGGCGATGGTGCCACGGATACCTGGGCGAAGCGCATGCAGCGCGGGGGATAACACATGGTGTATAGGCATGATGGCGTCTCGCTTTCATGCCTCCCCGGGCGGGGAGGCAATCTTAGGCAGCTAGCGCTTACTCTTCGCCGAAGTAACGGGCGAAGATTTCATCGTAAGTGCCGTCTTCTTTAAGCTCAGCAAGGGCTTCATTGAATTTCTCAGCCAGTGCTTCATCACGCTGACGGAAGGCGATGCCAAAGCCGTCGCCGAAGTACTCTTTTGGCTCGCTGATGCGCTCACCGACGACAACGTACTCGGCTTCTTCGCTCTCTAGCAGCGTGGACTGGCCGATCGGGAAGTCGAGGAACACGATATCCAGACGCTGGGCTTCCATATCCAGCACCATGTCATCGGCAGTGGAGTAGCGGCTAATGCTAGCAACGCTTGAGAAGTTGTCGGTCACGAAGTTGTCTTGAAGTGTACCACGCTGAACGCCAATTGTTTTGCCGGCGAGCGTCTCTTGATTCGCTTCATTGATGTCCAGGCTGCTCGGTGCAAACCAGGCTGAAGGCATGGTGATGTAGGGGTTGGAGAACAGCACCTGCTGGCGACGCTCGTCGTTGATGGTCATTGAGGACATGATGGCGTCGTAGTTACGCGACATCAGGCCAGGAATAATGCCATCCCACTCCTGCTCAATCCACTCACAGGTAACCCCCATTTGTTCGCACAGGGCATTCCCTAAATCGATATCAAAGCCGGTCAACTCACCATCAGCGGTGCGATACTCCATCGGCTCGTAAGGTACGTCAACGCCAATACGCACGTTGTCGTAGTCGCGCGCTTGGGCAGAGGAGGCCGCCGCAATCGCTAAGCCAAGCACCGAAACAGTTAAGAGTTTTTTCATTTTTTATACTCCATAGGTAGCAGGTTCACGTGTAGTGATCCCTCTTAACGTAACCCAGGTTGGCGCTAACGGGAAGAGGGAGTTTTCAACAGAACCAACGTTTGTTTGACGGTTGTTTTATTTTTATTTTTGGTGACTCAATTCGTTTGGGGCCTTAAGTGAGCCAGCAGCTTTTTCTCCAGGAAGCGGAAAAAATACAAAATTGCAAAGGTGAGGCAGAGATAGATAGCGGCCACGAACAAAAAGGCCTCGAAGGGAGCATAAAAGCGTGCGTAGACGAAGCGTGCGGCACCGGTGAGATCCATCAGCGTGACAACGCTGGCAATAGCGCTGGCGTGGAGCATAAAGATCACCTCGTTGCCGTAGGCGGGTAGCGCCCGTCGAAACGCGCTAGGCATAATAATGCGCCGCATCATCAGGCTTTGCGACATGCCGTAGGCCCGTGCTGCCTCGATTTCACCTTGCGCGGTGGCTTTAATCGCCCCACGGAAAATCTCGGTGGTGTAGGCGGCGGTGTTCAGCGTAAAGGCGATGAGCGCCGGATAGAACGCTTCGCGGAGGACAGGCCACAAAAATGTTTCTTGAATGCCGTCAATAAAGACAACGCCGTAGTAAATGATATAGAGCTGAATAAGTAGCGGCGTTCCGCGAAACACATAGGTATAGAGATAAACCGGCAGGCTGATCCATTTGCGCTTGGAACTGCGCATGATGGCTAGCGGTATCGCGAGCACCAATCCCGCCACCAGCGATAAGAAGACAAGCTGCGTCGTAGTGACCAGCCCCTCCCAGTAGTAGCCCAACGTGGTGGGCGTGAAAATCAGATTGCCAGCGAGCAGGTCGTTGAACCACGCAGAAATATCTAGCATCTCACTGCCCCCCAAAGCCAATGTCGTAACGTTTTTGTAGCCTCACGAAAATCCATTCGGATACGCTTGCGATAAGCAGATACACTGCCGCGACAGGAAGTAGGAAGGCAAAGGGTTCATGGGTGGCCCGCGATGCCTCAGCGGCGACACGCACCATATCGGTTAAACCGATAACAGAGACCAGCGCGGTAGTTTTGAGCAGTACCATCCAGTTGTTAGATAAGCCGGGCAGCGCGTGGCGCATCATTTGTGGGAAGCGGATGCGTCGAAAGACCAAGGCATTGCTCATGCCGTAGGCTTTTCCTGCCTCTATTTGGCCATTATCGACCGCCATGAACGCGCCTCGAAAGGTCTCACCCATGTAGGCACCAAAGATAAAGCCAATGGTAATGACACCCGCAGCAAAAGCATTGAAATTGATATAGATATCAATGTCATAGTTGTAGTAAAGCACATCGCTGATGGCATTAACGCCGATTTGGCCGCCAAAGAACAGCAGCATCATCAGCACTAAATCCGGAACGCCACGAATCACCGTGGTATAGACGGTGGCTGTGCGGCGTAACAGCCAATTACGTGACATTTTGGCGGTAGCGGTAAACAGGCCAAGCACAATGGCGAGTATTAGCGATAGCACCGCTAGCTGAATGGTGACGCCCGCCCCTTCGATCAGGCGGGGGCCGTAACCTTGCAAATCAAGCATAGTGTACGTGCCTCGCAGATCAATATTTGGGGGCCAGGAACTGCTTTAAGCGCGGCGACTGTGGGTTGCCGAGCACTTCCGCTGGTGGGCCAGCCTCTTCTACCAAGCCTTGGTGAAGATAAATCACCTGGCTGGATACATCCCGTGCAAAGCTCATCTCATGGGTGACCACCACCATGGTGCGTCCTTCCTCGGCCAAGCCGTGCATGACTTTCAAAACGTCGCCTACTAGCTCTGGATCGAGGGCAGAGGTGGGTTCATCAAACAGCATCACTTCTGGGTCCATGGCCAGCGCTCGGGCAATGGCGCCGCGCTGCTGCTGGCCGCCGGACATTTGTGCCGGGTAGGCATTGGCGCGTGCGCTTAACCCAACGCGATCCAGCAGAGCGTGGGCGTGTTCGATGGCCTCTTTTTTCGGCTTGCCAAGCACGTGAATCGGCGCTTCGATGATGTTTTCAAGCAGCGTCATGTGTGCCCACAGATTGAAGCTCTGAAACACCATGGAGAGCTTGGCGCGCATCTGCACTACTTGTTTCCAATCCGCGGGTTCGCGACCGTGCTTGGTGGTCTTGAAACGGATTTGCTCGCCGTGAACATACAGCTCGCCATCGTCGGGCTGTTCCAACAAGTTCATACAGCGCAAGAAGGTACTTTTGCCTGACCCTGAGGCACCAATGAGGGTGATGACGTCACCTTTTTGGGCTTCAAGGGAGAGGCCTTTCAAGACTTCTGTATCGCCAAAGCGCTTTTTAATATTACGCACTTCAAGGGGAGTAGGCGTATCAGCCATAACTTAGGCTCCAGTACAGGGTTGCCGCAACAGCAACGAGTTTAAAACGTGTGCTTGATTGGCGGCTGGCGCGAAAAAGGGGCGATTCTATCAGGACTCTGCATGATGCGCGTGTTTTATAAGAACGGCTTTTATCGTAACACCTATCTAGCAGCCTGAAATCACCTCTACGTTGTTGTTATCAAAGCTTTTTAAAGATGCTGATATGGGTAATGTGGGTAGCATCAAAGCAGCTACGCCGGTTGATAGGGCACCACCAGCAGCGCTGCCCGTGCGCCGATTTCTACGTGGGCATTAGGAAACACTACGTGCAGCGGCGTTTCTTGTACTACAAAGTCACCCGCCACGCCGTCTTTGGCTAGGCAGGTGCCGGGTTCGAAGCGGCTGAAGTTGGGCACGTCGTCGTCAAAGCAGAGGCTAAAGGCTTCCGCTTGGCGCATCAGTTCATGCTGCACTTTGAAGAAAGCCATGGTCTCTGACGGCTTTTTCGGCGGTTCTTCGCCTGCGCTGAGCGCACTTAGCAGGGTTAACATCGGTGCCAGAGCGTCCATATCGTTCTCGCCAAACGGGGCGACGCGGCCAAGCTCAAAGGTAAACGCCTGGGCGTGATGGTAGTACTTGCTGTAGTGGGAGAACGTCCAGCTGTGTTGGTGCTGATGCAACACAGCCTGCATGTCGGCCGCGGCGAACCATGCCCACTGCTGTGCGTTGGTGACAGTTTCTGCATATGGCTCGACCACAAAGCGCGTGTATAAACTGCCGCGTATGGCGGTGTGCAGGTCGTAGTGTAGTTTGGGTAACGCGTGGTAGCGGGCGAAGAACGCATCCACCGCTTCCATTAGTTCCCGCGCCCGATCCGGCTCGCTGCCCTGTTCGTCAAGCTCTCGCTTGAACAGCCGGTTGAGGTTGGTGGTGATAAAACGTTTCTGTGCTTTTAACGCGGGAATGTTGCCCAAAATCACTAGTACGGGTGCACCTAATGACAGCGTGTTGGCTTCCAGAGCGCTGAGCCATTCACCCACAAGCTCCACCGGCGCGGTTTCATTGCCGTGGATGGCCGCAGAAAAAACGCAGGCATGGGCGCCAGGGTGGGCAGTATTGGGCGTTAGCTCCAGAATACCTGGCCCGTGAAGATGGTAAGTGCCGCTGGGAAAGCGGCCGATGCGCGGAGAAGGGGATTCCTCGTCGAGCGTCCAGTCGAGCCATTGGCCTAGCATGAAAGTGTCCTTAAGCATGGGCATTTGCTTTTTTATAACGTCTACCATTAACCATGCTTGCGGCTGTTCACAAGGGTAGGCGTCGTTCGCGTGAAAATGGCCGGTGGGATGATGAAAGTTGTCGGCACAAAAAAAGCGCTTATGGCCCATCGCCACAAGCGCTTTGATGACTGGCGCTCTTAAATCTATCGCACTAGAAGCTTCTAGCCTGCCCGCTGTCGCTTCATCTCTTGTTGATACTCTTTGGCTAGGGAGGATTTTTGATTCTCCTGAAGGCCCCGTCCTGCCAGCTGAAATACCTCTTGCTCCTCTTCATCCAGGTGGTGGGTCACTAAATGTTGCAGCTGTTTGGCATGGGTGAGCCAGTGAGTGGCGCTATATTCAGTCTCGTCCAACAGCTCAATTAGTTCATCGATTTCGTGGTGCTCGGCCACGCTATGGCGCGCTTTTTCCTGAGTCAGGTCAATATCCATCATAGGGATATACAGTGCGCGCTCTTCCGCGTTGGCGTGGTACTTCAGCTCGGCGCGCACCTGCTGGTACAGCACGTCGCGCTCTTCACTATCGCCATGGGTTTCTACCAAGCGTGCCAGCAGCTCCCGCTGAATATCGTGATCTTTGCGCAGCGCTTCGAAAATCGTCATGCCGGACTCCTTGGCGGTATATATGAATAAAACATCTGGTAAGAACAGTACAAAAAAATTAGTGGTGAAATAGCAAAAGCGCAAGGTCGGTACATCGAGAAAATCGAAGCTCGGCGTCGAAAACATTCGCTTTTATCTACACTTAACTACGCTATGTTTTAGTGAGTTTTCACTGCCCGCTGTGGCAACTTGCTTGATACTTAAATGCAGATGCAAAGGAGTGAGTAATGACGAAGGTACTGGTGCTTTATTATTCCATGTATGGCCATATCGATACCTTAGCAGCCGCTGTGGCGGAAGGAGCAAAGGGTGTTGATGGCGTAGAGGTCACGGTGAAACGCGTGCCCGAAACCATGCCAGATGAGGCGTTCAAAAACGCGGGCGGCAAGCAAGATTTCACCACGCCAGAAGCCACCCCCCAGGAGTTGGCCGATTACGATGCCGTTATATTTGGCACGCCGACGCGCTTTGGCAACATGGCTGGCCAGATGCGTACCTTCCTCGACCAAACCGGTGGCCTATGGGCGAACGGCGCGCTGCGTGGCAAGGTAGCCAGCGTGTTCACATCAACCGGCACCGGCGGTGGCGATGAGATGACCATTACCTCTACCTGGACCACGCTGGCCCACCACGGCATGGTGATTGTGCCGATTGGCTACGGTATTGAGGAGCAGTTTGATATTTCGAAAGTGAGCGGTGGCACGCCTTACGGCGCCGCCACGCTGGCTGGTGGCGATGGCTCTCGCCAGCCGGATGAGCGCGAGCTAAAAATCGCCCGTTTCCAGGGCAAACACGTCGCTGAGATTGCCGCTAAATTGGCAAGCTAATCGACGCTTAAAACGCGTAACGCCTCGCTGCTGATGCAGCGAGGCGTTTTTCGTTATAGGCCGCTTTGATCAGGGGGTGTCAGCCGAGAATCCGCGCGGCAATGGCGCTGCCTAGGCTTTCGGTGGTGCCCTGGCCGCCCACGTCGCGGGTCAGTACTTGGCTGTCGCCTTCGCTCAGCACGGCTTCAATAGCATCGACCATCGCATCGCCCGCTTCTTTATACCCCAGGTGTTCTAGCATCATCGCACCCGACCAAATCTGGCCGATGGGGTTGGCAATGCCTTTACCCGCGATATCCGGCGCACTGCCGTGAACCGGCTCGAACAGGCTGGGGAATTTGCCTTCTGGGTTGATGTTAGCCGAAGGCGCAATGCCAATGGTGCCGGTGCAAGCCGGGCCTAAGTCGGAAAGAATATCGCCAAACAGGTTGCTGCCTACGACCACGTCAAACCAATCCGGATGCAGGACAAAGTTAGCGGTCAAAATATCGATGTGGAACTTATCCACAGCTATCTCTGGGTACTGCTTGGCCATCTCGGCTACGCGCTCGTCCCAGTAGGGCATGGTGATGGAGATGCCGTTGGACTTCGTGGCCGAGGTGAGCTTTTTGCGCGGGCGGGTTTGCGCTAAGTCGAAGGCATACTTCAGTACGCGATCAACGCCGGTACGGCTCATGACCGTTTCCTGAATAACGATTTCACGCTCGGTGCCTTCATACATCTTGCCGCCGACGCTGGAGTACTCGCCCTCGGTATTTTCACGCACCACGTAAAAATCGATATCGCCGGGCTTGCGGCCCGCCAGCGGGCTTTTAATGCCGGGCATTAATCGGCAGGGGCGCAGGTTGATGTATTGATCAAACTGGCGACGGAACTGCAGCAGCGAGCCCCACAGCGAAATGTGGTCGGGCACTTTGTCCGGCCAGCCTACCGCTCCATAAAACAGCGCATCAAAGCCTTTTAGCTGCTCGAACCAGTCGTCGGGCAGCATTTTGCCGTGTTCCAGGTAGTAGTCGCAGCTACCAAACTCGAACGTGGTGAACTCCAGGTCGATATTGAAACGCTTGGCGGTGGCTTCCAGGGCGCGAATACCTTCCGGCATCACTTCGGTACCGATACCGTCACCAGCGATGACTGCAATACGATGGGCCATGGGGGCTCCTTGTTGTATGAGGTATGACACATGCGATGGGCGTGTTCCTGTTCTAGGAGTGTAGCGCCTGTTGGCGGCGAGATAATCAGGCTACTATGCAAGCTATTGTTGCCTAAAAGTGAAGAATCCTATGATGCTGGATGATCTCGCCTTTTTTCAGCAGCTTGCTAGGGCAGGGAGCTTAACCGCCACGGCTCGTGAGCTTGGGCTGTCGCTCTCGGCCGTCAGCAAGCGCTTAAAGCAGCTTGAAGCCCGGCTGGGCGTCACGCTGGCGGCACGCACCACCCGCCGCCTGACGCTGACCGCTGAAGGAGAGCGCTATCTCACCCAGGGCGGGTTGATTTTAGAAGAGCTGCAAACGCTGGAAAGCGCGCTCAGCGATACCGCCAGCCACGGGCTAAACGGACGGCTGCGGACGAACGCTACCTTTGGCTTTGGCCGGCGGCATATTGCGCCGCTGCTGTCGCGCTTTTGTGCCCAGCACCCGGCCATAGAGAGCTGGCTGGAGCTAACCAATTTCCCGCTGAATTTAAGCGACCACGGTTTTGATGTGGGTATTCGCATTGGCGAACCCCCCGATTCTCGCCTGGTGGCACGGCGTATTCTGCCCAACCGGCGGGTACTGTGTGCCGCGCCGCGTTATATCGCCACGATGCCTGCATTGAACGGGCCAAATGATCTTGCCCAGCACAGCTGCCTGGTGATTCGTGAAAACGACAGCGATTTCCCGCTGTGGCGTTTTGAGCACCGCCACCTGCCGCAGCGCCAAGCGGTGAAAGTGAGCGGGCAACTGGCCAGTAACGATGGCGAGGTGATTACTCGGCTTGCGCTGGATGGCCACGGGGTGATGCTGCGCTCCTGGTGGGATGTGAACGAGCACTTGGCCAGCGGGGCGTTGCAGCCTTTATTACCCGATTGGCAGGGGGTGCGGGCCGACTTTTATGCGGTGTTTGCACACCGCCGCCATATTCCGGCGCGCATCAGCGCGTTGATTGATTTTTTACAGCGGGAAATGGCGGGCCGGGTGCCCGCCTTGCCAGATGGCTAACGTGGGGTGTTAACGGCCTGGGCAGGTTTGATCCTGCACGACCTCAATCAGCTCATCGGTGGGGAAGTCTAGCTCGGCGGCGCGCTGGCGCAGGCGCTGCTCAACGTCGCCCTCTAGCGTGGGTGTGCGGGCTAACAACCACAGGTAGTCGCGGTTGGGGCCTGCCACCAGTGCCCACTGATAGTCGTCATCGAGTTCAAGAACGTTGTAACCGCCGTAGAACGGGCCAAAAAAGCTGACCTTCAACCGCCCAACGTTCTCGTCATCGATGAAGTAGGCGCGCCCTTCAGCTGCATCCCAGGCTTGCTCTTCCAGATTGTAGCCTCGGTTAATCACCTTGACGCCGCCATCGTCACGCAGGCTGTAGGTGGCGGTCACGCAGTCCAGCCCCTCTTCAAAAGAGTGATCCAGGCGGGCGATTTCGTACCATTCGCCCAAATAGCGCTCTAGCTCAAAACCAGTGACGGGTTCGGTGCCCTCGGGAATGCCGGTGCAGCCCATCAGCAGCGTGCCGGTGGTGGCTACCGCTGCTAGGGTGGCCATGCTCCTTGGCCGCCATGCGGATTTCATCATCTCGCTCCTTGGTGAGTGCTTGAATAAACAGCGTTAAATCTATCAGTGCAAGACTTCAAGCGCCACGGCTCCCCTCTAGGGGCTGCCAGGCAGGCCGAGGAAATAGGCTATGGTATGTCTGTCACCGTCTTCGTTTACCACGCTGATAACAAAGGAGAGAATATGTGGCATCAACAAGAGATTCACCTGCCGGAAATGCCTAGGGGCTTTCACCTGATTACCGATGAGATTGCTAGAGCGCTGCCCTGTTTGGCGGAGTGCCGTCAGGGTTTGCTGCATGTGCAGCTCATGCACACATCAGCATCGTTAACGCTGAATGAGAACACCGACCCGGATGTTCGTCACGATTTGGACGCCTTTATACGCCGACTGGTGCCCGAAGGGCTGAACTACTTTCAACACACGTTAGAAGGCCCCGATGATATGCCCGCACACGTAGCGGCTAGCCTGCTGGGTACGCAAATAACGTTAGCGATACGCGATGGGCGTTTAGCGTTGGGCACATGGCAGGGGGTGTGGTTAGGCGAGCACCGTGAGCAGGGTGGGTCGCGGCGTTTATTGGTGACATTGACTGGTTGCTAAGGTTAATAAGGGAATTCTTGCTGTTTTTAGATTATTTTTCCAATTTTCTTGCCATTTTCATGCAGCCGTGAAGAATGATGCGCCTTAACTTTTAATACAAGGCATTTACAGTATGGATTTTACTCTTCCTCCCCTGTTGACTGCGATGGTTGATCGCGGCAATGGACTGCTGTGGGGCAGCGTGCTGATTTATCTTTTAATCGGTGCGGGTCTCTATTTCACTGTGATGACGCGTGGCATTCAGGTGCGCTATTTCGGCCATATGTTCAAACTGCTGCGCTCTTCTCGCCAATCTAATGGTGGCATTTCTTCGTTCCAAGCACTCTCCACCAGCCTGGCGGCGCGGGTAGGCACCGGTAATTTGGCTGGGGTCGCGGTGGCGATCTACTTTGGTGGCCCCGGCGCGATTTTCTGGATGTGGATGACCGCCATGGTGGGCATGGCAACCAGCTTTGTGGAGTCAACCCTTGCCCAGGCGTATAAAACCGACCACGGCGATAACACTTTCCGAGGTGGCCCGGCTCGGTATATTGAACGTGGCCTGGGCCTTCGCTGGCTGGCGGTGCTGTTCTCGATCTGTCTAATTATTGCCTTTGGGCTAGCCTTTAACAGCGTGCAGGCCAATTCCATTGCCCAGGCGATGGAACAGGCGTTCGCGGTGCCTACCTGGGTGATGGGGCTGGTGTTAATGGTTGTGGTAGCGCCGATTATCTTTGGCGGCTTGAAGTCAATTGCCAAAGTTGCTGAGTTGGTGGTGCCGCTGATGGCGCTGTTGTACTTGGTGCTTGCGCTGATCGTTGTAGCGTTGAACATTAGCGATTTACCCGCTGCCTTCATGACCATTATACAAAGCGCATTCGGCTTAGAGCAGGCGGCTGGCGGTGCGATGGGCTACGCAATTTCTCAAGCGATTATGAACGGCATTCAGCGGGGGCTGTTTTCTAATGAGGCGGGTATGGGCTCTGCGCCCAACGCAGCGGCAACAGCGACCACCCGCCCCGATCATCCTGCCGCTCAGGGTTTTATCCAAATGCTGGGTGTCTTCTTGGATACGCTGGTGATTTGTACCGCAACGGCGGCCATTATCATTATGGCGGGCCCTGAACTGTTAACCAGTGAAGAGAGTAACGGTATTCAGTTAACTCAGATGGCGCTTTCCAGCCACGTGGGCGACTGGGGCGGCATGTTTATTGCTGTGGCTATTTTGTTGTTTGCATTTACCTCCGTCATTGCGAATTACTCTTATGGCGAATCAAATATCGAGTACCTAGCCGGTCGCCGGGCACCAATTGCAGTGTTGATCTATCGCTTAGCCGTGCTGGGTATGATCATGGTGGGCTCTGTCGCGAGCCTTGGCGCTATCTGGAACTTTGCCGATCTTTCCATGGGGATGATGGCCATCATCAACCTGGTGGCCATTTTGCTGCTGTCGCCGATTGCGTTTGCGCTGTTTAAGGATTACGACACTCAGCTGAAAGCGGGCAAAGAGCCGGTCTTCGACCCCAGCCAGTTCCCAAAACTGGCTAATAAGGTAGACCCTAATGCATGGCCTGCTAAGAAGTAACCATGCGTTAGCCTGTTAGGCGTTACCAGCCCCACGTGATGCGCGGTGAAAGCAGCGTCACGTGGGGCTTTTTCGTGGGTAGATAATTCGATTTTGTCGAATGAAACTCGGAAAACGTTGCGCTTTTGCTTAATCAAAAGCGCCGTAGAATAGCGAGCAGCTTCTTCATTGAATGATAAGGAATTTTTATGACTACCCGTGCCCTGCTCGTGACCTCTTCCATCCTAGGTGATAACGGCCAATCCAATGCTTTGGCCGCACGTTTTCAACAGCAAGCTGCTGCACGCGATGGCGTCGCCGTGACCCACCGCGATGTAGTGGCCAACACACTGCCGCACCTTGCCATTGAAGAGCTGGGTGCTTGGCAAACGCCTGTCGAGGAGCGTACCGCTGAGCAGCAGGCGCTGGCCGCCCACTCAGATGAGCTGCTGGCCGAACTGCGTACGAACGATGTGCTGGTGCTGGC